>JBEPUG010000045.1:0-20924 GCA_041691695.1 Flavobacteriales bacterium | reverse complement strand
CCTCGTATCGTTCCTCGAAGTCGATCAACTCGATGAGTTGCAGCGAACCCTTCTCGATCGCACCGGTCTGCAAATCCTGCCTGCCGATCGCGCGCACGCCCATCGTCTTATAGAGGTAATTGTCCGTGCGGCCCTTGAGTTGTTCTTCGGTGGCGGAGATGAGATGTGTCCCTTGATCCTGCACTTGCAAATGGATGTTGGGCTTCTCCTTGCCACCGGTATCCACCACACGGCCATATAGGTACACCTCCGTTTCCACGGATGTAGCCTCACTGCGCAAGTAGTGCGTGTTCCGATCGATCCGCAGTTCGCTCGTATTGGGCAAGGACGTGCGCAATGTGAAGGCGAGGTCACCCTCCTGCGCCCAACGCTGTATGGCCTCAATAGCCTTCGCCGTCCGTGGTTCGAGCACATCCACCGTGTTGGCCGACACCACCAAACCGAGGATAGCCCCGGTCTGGGCGATGGCCTGCACACCGGTGCGGAAGATGTTGCGCACCGAACCCTCCTTCACCTCATAACTGATCACGGGCCGTTCGCGACGGTCGTTCGGGAACAACAAGACCTCCACTTCTGCCAGCAATTCGCGCAGGGCCTTGATGTCATAGTCCTGCGGCATCATCGGCTCACCAGCCTTGTTGCCTTGCACGATCACTTCGAAGGTCGCTGTCTTTTCCACTTTTCAAAAGTAGGTCGCTTCCAGTGAAAGTCCCCGAGTGATAAGGATCCAAGATGTGTGGCACAACTTGGCACACAAGCGCGTCGCCGCTGTTTTCAGCCCCTACTCCACCTGCAACTTGAATCCCACACCGTGCACGTTGATGATGCGTACGCTCTCATCGTGGCGGAGATACTTCCGCAAGCGACTGATGAAGACGTCGAGACTGCGACCGAGGAAGTAGCTGTCGTCGCCCCAGACCATGTTGAGGACGAGCTCGCGTGGCAGCACCTGATCACGGTGCATGCAGAGCAGGCGCAGCACTTCCGATTCTTTCTTGGTGAGTTTACGTTCCTCTTCGGGGTGCTTCAATGTCACGTTGCGGTGGTCGAAGGTGTAGTCGCCCAACGTGAATACTTCTCGGGTGCGCTCCTCCGCGCCCTTGCCCTTGGTGCGACGCAGGATGGCCTCGATGCGCAGCGTTAGTTCCTCATGACTGAAGGGCTTGGTCATGTAGTCGTCGCCACCTGCCTTGAAGCCTGCGATGCGGTCCTCTGTCTGGCTCTTCGCGGTGAGGAAGATGATCGGCACCAGCGGATCGGTGAGGCGGATATCCGCGGCGAGGCTGAAGCCATCCTTCTGTGGCAGCATCACATCGAGCACGCAGAGATCGTACGCGTGCTTGTTGAAATATTGCAGGCCCTCCTTGCCGTCGCGGCAGAGGTGCACGGCGTAGCCCTTGCGCTTCAGGGCGTCCTGCACTACGAAGCCGAGGTTCTGGTCGTCCTCCACCAGGAGTATGGTCGCTTTCACGTCGCTCATCGGTTGGTCTTGTTGTCGGTGGTGTTCGTTGTAAGCGGCAGCTCGATGGTGAAGGCGCTGCCCTCGCCCCAGATACTTTCCACATGCACTTTTCCGTCGTGGGCACGGACAATCTCAGCCACGTAATGCAAGCCGAGGCCAAAGCCTTTCACATCATGCACGTTGCCAGTGTGCACCCGGAAGAAGCGCTCGAAGATATTCTTCAGGTCCTCGCGCTTGATGCCGATTCCTTTATCGCGCACAGTGATGCGCAGATGTTTGCGGTCGTTGACCGTGGAGATAGCGATGCGTGGTGCGCCTTTGCTGTACTTCACCGCGTTGTCCATCAGATTGAAAAGTGCATTGGCCAAGTGCACTCGATCGCCTTCCACAGTGTGCGCCGTTGCGTCAAGTTCCAGCGTGGCGGTACCTCCGCGCTCATGCAGCAGCACAGTGAAGGAACGGCACACCTCCTGCGCGAGCTCATGCATGTCCACCTCGGTCCGTTGCAGGTCGGGGCCGCCATTCTCCAGTGTGGACAGCTGCAGTACCCGTTCCACCTGCTGGCGTAGTCGTTCGTTCTCCGCGTGGATGATGTGCGCGTAGTTGCGCAATCGCTCCGGCTCGTTGATGATGTCAGGGTCCGAGAGCACTTCGCTACTGAGTGCGATGGTACTGATGGGCGTCTTCAGTTCGTGCGTCATGTTGCCAATGAAATCGTTCTTCATCTCACCGAGACGCTTCTGCCGTAGGATCACCCACATGCTGTATGCGAAGAAGGCGAACATGATCAACGTGACCATAACGGGATAGGCCCAGGTGATACTTTCGGATTCCTTCGGCTCCCAGATGGAGGTGGTGCGGCGCGGGAAGAAGACCCCGAAATAGTGCCCGTCCTTGTTGAGTTTCAAGAGCTTGCTATGGTGGATGGTATCGGTCACCACACTATCCTTCAGGCTCACATAGTTGCCGTAGACGATGCTGTCCGTGAAGCAATCGTAGATGCCATACTCAAAGTCGTCCGTGATGTTGCGCCGCTTGAACTCCTGCCGCAGTAAGGCCTCCAATAGATAGGGATGAATGGTATCGTTGATGGTGACGGCATAGTAGTTCGGTCGTTCCTGCTTCACAGCGTCGAAGAGGTCGCTAGGGTCCTTGGTGATGGAGAGGATGCGCTCGGTGACGGCAGTGAGCGCGATGGTGACCCGATCGTTGAACTGTTTGTCGAGCTGTTTCTGCTGTTGCTTCTGCAGCGCGACTTGCTCATGCTCGAACTGCTGCGCCCGGCCAAGCCATATCACCTGAGTGAACACCACGCCGGCCAAACAAAGGCTGGCTAGCAGGACCAAGGTGCCGAGGGTTCTTCTGCGCATGGGGAAGCTTCGACAATGTTAAGAAGCGTCGGACCGAGGGGCCGCAGTGTTCACAGCTCTTTGATCGGGGATCGTTTTCTCCGCGCTTATTCGCAGATCACGCAGATGCACGCAGATGAATGACTTTCTCCGACATGAATGCGGATAACGCAGATGAGGCCTGCGGCCTAATGGCTTGCTCCGATCCTATCCGCAGACCACGCAGATGGACGCAGAATTCATAGTGCCGGTTTTGCGGCATGAATGCCTTTCTCCGACATGAATGCAGATGGCGCAGATACGGCCTGCGGCCGAAGACCTTTCTTTGACCGATCCTGTGCTTTCACCAAAGGGATGATAGATTGCAGCATGGATGAGCGGGACCCTCAAACGAGGGCGATCATTGGTGCTGCGATGGAGGTCCACACCGCGCTGGGACATGGCTTCTTGGAATCGGTCTATCACGAGGCGTTGGCCTTGGAACTAACGCGTTTGGCGGTTCCCTTTCAACGAGAAGTGGTCTTGCCGATCTCCTATAAAGGTGCTCTACTCGCAACAAGCTTCCGTGCCGACTTGATCTGCTTCGCGGAGGTCGTTGTGGAACTCAAGGCGTTGGCGCGCTTTCCGGAACAGAGGAATCGCAATTGCTGAACTACCTGAAAGCGACCGGCCTGAAACGCGGGCTGCTCTTCAACTTCGGCTCGCCAAGACTTCAATTCAAACGCATGGTACGCGAATTTTAAGGTCGCCATCGCCTAAAGGTCGATCCAGGGAATTCTCTGCGGCCATCTGCGTCATCTGCGGAGAAAACCAAACGGCACCTGCGGAATCCCCATCCCGACACTCCCATGACAAAGCATACCTGGAATACCCTGATCGGGGTATGGTATGCCGCCGAGCGGGTCCGGTCCTTTGTGCCCATCATGAAAAAAACACTCCTCCTTCTTTCAGCGGCGCTTATTACCGCTGTGGGCCAAGCCCAAACGTCGGTCACCGTCTCCACCCAGCCGCAAAATGCCGAACAGGTGTGGTACAGCCTACAGAACGGCGAAGTGGGCAGCGCTGCTTTGGATGAGTGGGACCTGGCCTTCGAGATAACGGGCATGAACGGCTCGATCCGCGTGAACACCGCAAAGGGCCTAACCGTCTATGAGACGCCAGCGGCCATCACCGACTGGGCATCCGTGAACAGTGTGGACACCGCGAACTGGACGATGATCCAGAACAGCGACACCAGCTTCTCCATCGGCGCTCTCAACCATGGCAACAATTTGGGCACTCCCACCGGCTTCAACCTCGGCTGGGGCAATTACAACATCTCCACACACGTTGTAATGGGCAGCAAGATCTACGCGATCGGCCTGGCCGACGGCACCTCGTGGATAAAGCTCCGCATCAATTCTCTCACCAACGGCGTTTACTCCTTCACCTATGCGAACCTCGACGGCACCAACTCGCATGATGCGGAACTGTTAACGACCGACTTCACCGGCAAGAACTTCGGTTACTACTCCTTCTCCACCAATGCAACCATGGACCGCGAGCCGCTGACTGCCAATTGGGACCTGCTCTTTACCAAGTACATCGGCTTTGTGCCTATCCCGTATCCCGTGGACGGCGTCTTGCTGAACAAGACGGTGACGGCCTTGCAGGTGAATGGTGTGCCGACGGCCAGCGCCACTTGGACCAACGACCCCTTCAACGCGAATACCGATGTGATCGGATATGATTGGAAGCATTACGACTTCGGTGCCAACACCTACGTGATCGCCACGGACACCACGTACTTCGTGAAGGACATCACCGGCAACATCTGGAAGATCGTCTTCTCGGCCTACGGTGGAAGCGCTACGGGCGACATGACCTTCAACCAGGAAATGGTGAGCGCCACTGGCATCAACGAGGTCGCTGCTCACCAAGGCACACTCATCACCTACCCGAATCCCGTGACCAACGGCCAAGCGCAATTGATCATGGACGTGCCCGCGCATGACGGCGTGATGCACGTGATGAACATGGCAGGTCAGCAGATGCTACAACAGCAATGGAGCGGCCTGAATGGCTTGAGCACACGCACCCTTGATGTTAGCGGCTTGGCGAAGGGTGTGTACATCCTGCGCTTCGATGCCGCCAACTCCAGCACCACCGGGAAGCTCGTGATCGAGTAGACCGGATGCGCACATTCCTCGCCATTCTTGTGGCCGTTGGCATGGCCGCCTGTTCCGCACCTTCCAAGGATGCGGCGCAGGCGGCCAAGCCCGTTTCCACTCCGCAGCGCATCGTTACACTGAATAGTGTGCTCACAGAGGTCGTCTCGGCCTTGGGCCTTGAAAGCCATATCGTCGGCACCGATGTCACTAGCAGATATCCCGATGCGATGAACGCCCTCCCTAAACTGGGACACGACAAAGCGATCCGTGCGGAAGGCATCCTCTCGCTTACACCGGACCTGGTGATGGCGAACGTGGGTCAGCTGGATCCCGCCGTGGAAAGTCAGTTGCGGCAAGCAAGTGTTCGTTTGATGCTCTTCACCCCGGAGAACAGCGTTGAAGGCACGAAGCAGCTTATCGCGCAAGTGGCGGATTCGCTGAGCCGCAATGCTGACGCCGCAACGATCGCTGCACGTATCTATAGCGGCCTTGCAACTGTGGTTACCTTGAACCCTTCGCCGAAAGTGCTATTCATCTACGCACGCGGCGCAGGAATGCTGCTCGTTGCAGGTGCAGGCACACCGATCCAAAGCATGATCGCGCTTGCTGGCGGAACCAACGCCGTTACCGGATTCACCGACTTCAAGCCGTTGACGCCCGAGGCGTTGGTGGCCGCGAACCCCGATGTGATATTGCTCTTCAACACCGGCGCGGACGATATGCAGGGCAATGCCGCGTTGATGCGCGTACCTGGAATGGCCAGCACCGGCGCGGGCCGCAACGGCGCATTCATCGCGTTGGACCCTATGATCATGGCAGGTTTCGGTCCTCGCGTCGGACAGGCGATCGCATTGTTGAATAGCGATCTCGCACGCTACGTGAAGAAATGAGCACGCGCCAGCGCATTATCATCTTCGTTTTGGGGACCTTGCTGGTCCTCTCGACACTGGTGGCGGTGCAGGCAGGCGCGGTACATATTCCTCCCGGCGCATTTTTCTCCTCGCTCGCTGCGGGCCTCGGTCTTTCCGTGGGTGAGCATACCGAAATGCAGCAGGCCGTGCTGATGGTGGTGCGCCTTCCGCGCGTAGTGGTATCGCTCCTTGCGGGCGCTGCCTTGGCCACCGGCGGCACGGCGATGCAGGCGCTTTTCCGCAATCCGCTCGCGGACCCGTCGATCATCGGCATCTCTTCCGGCGCCGCGCTGATGGCGGCCGTGGCCATTGTGATGACGCATTGGGCCAATGCGATCTTCGGCGGTTGGGCCAGCACTTTGTCGCTTCCGATCGCGGCATTCATCGGCGCTGTGGGTACTACGTTACTGGTCTTCGGCATCGCACGTGAAGGACGCCGCACCAACGTGGCCGCGATGCTCTTGGCAGGCGTGGCCATCGCAGCACTCACCGGCGCACTCACCGGCCTGCTCACCTTCACCGCCAACGACGCACAGTTGCGCAGCATCGTCTTCTGGATGCTCGGCAGTCTCGGTGGCGCAGATCTTAACGCGGTGTGGGTTCTGCTGTTCGCCGTGCCCATCCCGTTGATCATCCTGCTGCGCATGCACAAGCCGCTGAACGCGCTCGCACTCGGCGAAGATCAAGCGCGGCACATCGGCGTGAATGCCGAAGCGATGAAGCGTATCGTCGTGCTCTGCACCGCATTGATGGTCGGTGCAACGGTTGCGCTTTGCGGCGTGATCGGCTTCGTGGGTCTTGTGGTGCCGCACATGCTGCGCCTCGCCGGTGGTGCGGACAATCGCTTCCTCCTGCCCGCTTCCGCATTGGGCGGTGCCGTGTTGCTCTGCCTCGCCGATACACTTGCGCGCACCGTGGCCGCACCGGCGGAAGTTCCCATCGGCGTGATCACCGCGCTTTGTGGCGCGCCGGTCTTCCTCTACCTCTTGGTCCGTCGCAAACGCAGCTTGCAATTCGCTTGAGATGCTGACCGCGAACGACCTCACTTGGCACGCGTCGCGCGACCGCAAACGCTTGTTGCACGAGGTGTCCTTCCACGTGGAGCCCGGCGAACTCGTGTTGGTACTCGGCCCGAACGGCGCGGGAAAAAGCACGCTGCTCAAACTGCTCGCGGGGGACCTTCCGCTTCAACACGGATCGGTGCATTGGAACCATGCACCGATCCATGGCAGCGACCCGAAGGAAATGGCACGAAGCCGCGCGGTGCTCGGTCAACACAACGCGATCGGACTTGCATTCACCGTGGAGGAAGTGATCCGCATGGGCCGCTATCCATACTATGGCAACGCGCCTACGCGAAGCGATGCGGAAGCCGTGGACCGGGCCATGCAGATGGCACACCTCGATCTCTTGCGGACACGCGTGTTGGACACCACTTCCGGTGGCGAGCAGCAACGCACGCACATCGCACGCGCCTTCACGCAGGTGGACAACACCGAGCCCGGCCCGCGCCTGCTGCTGCTGGACGAACCCTTGAACGACCTCGACATCCGCCACCAGCATGCGCTGATGGACGCGGCCAAGAGTTTCGCGAAGAGTGGCCATTGCGTGCTGGCCGTACTGCACGACGTGAACATGGCCGCACAATATGCCGACCGCATCCTGCTGATGAACACCGGACGCATCACCGCTTCCGGCGCGCCGGATGAAGTGCTCACCGCGCCGATCCTCACCGAGGCCTATGGCCTTTCCGCGCAGGTGATGCCACATCCCTGCCACGCCTGCCCGCTGGTCTTCTTCGATGGAACACCGAATAAGTCGAGCACCAAGACAACTGAACTAGAAACCATCAACTCGTAAGGGCGGAAGACCTTCCGCTCGCTATCCCCAAAAAACCATGGAAACCACAACCACAACAGGCACTGACCTGGAGCAACGTTTCGAAGAATTGATGGCCGCCCAGCCCAAGACCCGCATCCGCAACGCTGCCCTCGAGCTGGGCGTGAGCGAGGTGGAACTGCTGGTATTACGCATCGGTGACGGAGTTACGCGGCTGCGGCCGGAATTTCGCGCACTGATGGCGGAGATCCCTACGCTGGGCCGAGTAATGGCCCTTTCACGCAATGATGATGCGGTGCACGAGCGCAAGGGGGAGTATCTGAACCCTTCGCTCTCGGAGCAGCATGTGGGCCTTTTTGTAGGCGCCGACATCGACCTGCGCATCTTCTGGGGCCCTTGGAATTCCGCCTATGCCGTGATCGAGGAAGGCAATGACGGCCCGCGTCGCAGCCTTCAATTCTTCGCCAAGGATGGCGAGGCCGTGCATAAGATCTACCTGCTTGCGGAAAGCAACATCACCGCTTATGATGCGCTGGTGGAGAAGTACACAAGCGACGACCAGAGCAAGGTCCAAGCCGTGAAGCCTTCGCCCGTGGATGCTGCTGAAAAGCCCGATGCCGAGATCAACGTCGATGGCTTCCGCGCGGATTGGAAGGCGATGAAGGATACGCACGATTTCTACGGCATGACGCGCAAGTATGGCGTCACACGCACGCAATCGTTGCGCCTTGCACCGGAAGGCTTCACCACAAAGCTGAGCAACAACGCTATGCGCGAAATGGTGACCGCGGCGGCCAAGAGCGAACTGCCGATCATGGTCTTTATCGGCAACAAGGGAATGATCCAGATCCACACGGGTGCCGTAAAGAATATCGTGGATGTCCCAGAATGGTTCAACGTGATCGACCCCGAGTTCAATATGCATGTGCGCGAAGGTGCCATCACCGACAGCTGGGTGGTGCGTAAGCCCAGCGTGGACGGTATGGTGACTGCCATTGAATGCTATGATCCCAAGGGCACGCTTGTAGTGCAGTTCTTCGGCAAGCGCAAGCCGGGCATCCCCGAACTTCCAGAGTGGACCGCGCTCGTGGCGGATATCGAGAACAAATTGAAACTGGCGTAAGACGCTTTTCGCGCAGCGCCAAGAAGACCACCATGACCCGTACTTCCGCAGCGCTCCTGGCCTTCTTAGTAGCCGCTTCTGTCAGTGCGCAAGTGCCGATCAGCGTGCAGGATGCGCAGACGAAGGAGGCTGTTCCGTACGCGCACGTTACCTGGCAGGCGATCAACACTTCGGCAAAGGGCGTTGAGGTGGCCGGTCCTGAAGGTAAGGTGACGCTGCCCCTGTATCAGAACATGATGATGGCCGGTGTCGCCATCCACATCGACTTCATCGGCTACCGCGAGATCACCGACACATTACACACGCTGGCCGCGCGCACGTATGAGCTGAAGCCATCCTCACAGTTCGACCTGAACGATGTAGTGGTCACCGGGCAATACAAACCCACCACGGCGGACAAGGCTGTACAGCGCATGCATGTGATCGACGCGGAACAGATCAAGCGTATGAACGCGCAGAATCTCGGCGACGTGCTGGGGCAGGAGTTGAACATGCAGCTCGCGCAGGACAATGTGCTTGGCACTTCACTCAGCATGCGCGGCCTTGGTGGTGAGAACGTGAAGATCCTCGTGGATGGCGTTCCGGTGATCGGGCGGCAGGATGGAAATCTCGATCTCGCGCAGATAGACCTCAGTGGCATCGACCGTGTGGAGGTGTTGGAAGGCCCGCTCAGCGTGAGTTATGGGACGAACGCGCTGGCTGGCACCGTCAACCTCATCACACGCAAGAACACCGGCGATGGATACTCGCTGAAGGCTACCACCTATGCCGAGGCTATAGGACGATTGAACGTTTCGGTGGCGGCGGGGCAGCGCTTTGGGAAGAGCGACGTCCTGCTCACTCTGGGGCGTAACTTCTTCGGCGGCTGGAACCCATATCAAGGCAGCATCTATGACTTCAGCAGGCATTACGCCGACTCCACACGCTATCAACCGTGGAAGCCGCGTGAGCAATACTTCGGTCGCCTGAACTACCGCTATGCGTTGAACAAGAATTGGGACCTCAACTACAAGGGCGAGGCCATGCAGGACCGCATCACGGATCGGGGAATGCCACGGGCACCTTACGACGAGAGCGCTTTCGATTCCGAATACCTCACGCAGCGCTTGGACAATGCGCTCTTCGCCAACGGCGACCTCGGCAGGGGCCATCGCATCAATGGGCTTATCGCCTACGACCGCTATCAGCGCACACGAAGCATGTGGATCAGGGACCTCACCACCTTGGACAAGCAGCCTGTGCCGGGCGAAGCCGATGATTCCTTCTTCACCCTCACCAATGTGCGGGGGACGTATTCCAGCTCGAATGATACTGCGCGGCTCGGCTATGAACTGGGCACCGACCTCGATCTGGAGACGGCCGCAGGCGAGCGCATCGCCAACGGCAGCGAACAGCAGATCGGCGATTATGCGGTCTTCGGCAGCGCTCAATGGCGACCGTTGCAGCAGCTGATCGTTCGTCCAGGCCTGCGCTATGCCTACAATACCAGGTACAATGCGCCCTTGGTGCCTTCGCTGGATGCCCGCGTGCAACTCGGCCGATCCTACACGCTGCGAGCTTCCTACGCAGAAGGGTTCCGTTCGCCCTCGCTCAAGGAACTCTACCTGTATTTCGTGGACGTGAACCACGACGTCCACGGCAACCCCGACCTCGCCGCAGAGACCTCCAACAACTACACCCTTTCGCTGAGCTATCGCAAGGCGATGCAGAAAGGCGTGCTTCGTGGCGAGCTCACCGGATTCCACGACCGCGTGCAGAACCTCATCACCCTCGCACAGGAAGGTGGCACGCTCTATACCTACATCAATGTGGGCGAATACCGCACGCTGGGTGGCAGCTTCAGCTTGGGTTGGGATAACGGACATTGGGCGATGAACGCCGGCACGGCCATCACCGGCCGCTACGACACCTTGGGGTTGAAGAGCGACGGTCCGACCTACGAATTCACCCCGGCAGCGAATGTGAACGTGACGCGCAGCTGGCGGAAGCAAGGCTGGAGCATCACCGCCTTCGGCAAGTACCAAGGCGAGCAGCAGAACTACATCTACCAAGCCGATGGCAGCATAGGCCGCGGGTACATCGCATCCTATATGATGGCCGACGCCTCGGTCGCCAAGGAGCTCTGCCATGAACGTCTCAATGTTTCCGTGGGCTGCAAGAACATCGGCAACGTCACCGACCTCAACGCGACACTAAGCAATGGCGGCCCACATAGCGATATCGGCTCCGGCAGCGTGCCACTGGCCACGGGCCGCACCTATTTCATCAGCTTAGCGCTTAGTCTGAGAGGTAAGACCAAGGAAGCAAAGTCATGAGAGGAACGATCAGTCTTTGTGGGATAGTCCTGGCGCTCGCCTTTAGCGGATGTGTGAAGGATGAGATCCCGGTACCCAAGCAGCCGCGCGGAGATGCTGTGGAATGCGTTGCGCACGTGGGTGTGGATTATGCGAACCAGTTGTGGTTCGACTTGGCCAGCCACAGCGTGGTGGCGGAAAATAGCAAGATGGATTGGGACCTCGCCTTCGAGTGCGCGGCTGATGGATGGCAAGTGCGGCTGAACATGGCGCGTAACATGAAGGCGCACCTCACCGGCCAATCCGACATTACAGTTCCCACCGATACCACAGGCTATGGCAGCACGTGGACGATCGACATGTCCGACGGAACCCCGGACAGCACGGCACTCGGCGATTGGCGCACGGAGCATCCCGTGTTCGTTCTCGATATGGGCCTCAGTGTGGCGGGCCTTCCGATCGGGCTGCGCAAGCTTCAGGTCTTGGACGTCTCAACCAATTCGTTCCACTTCCGCGCGGCGGCATTGGATGGCTCCGGCGTGCAGGAATTCACCATGCAAAAAGATCCTGTACGGTCGTATGCATACTTCAGCTTCACTAGTGGTAGCGAGGTAATTATCGCTCCTCCACTCGGCACCTATGACATGGTGTTCACGCAGTACACGCATCAATTCTATGCGCCCGACCCGGTCCTCGCATACCTCGTCACCGGCGCAGTCAATGGATTCAGCGGAGCGCGTGTGGCGAAGATCACGGGCGACTTTACGAGCGTCTCCTTGGCCGATACGCTCAACGATCCCTTCAGCACCAACCAGGATGTGATCGGCTTCGATTGGAAGACCTACTCCTTCGACACCGGCGAATATGCCGTGAACTCGAACGACATCTACATCGTGCAAAGTCGTGATGGCTACTTCTACAAGATGCACTTCATCGATTATTACGACGACCAAGGCCAGCGCGGCTCGCCGAAGTTCGAACTGATAGCGTTGTAGGGGATATCACCCGCCGTTCACTGCATCAGCAGCATTCCCGCGATCAACGCACGCACGCGGATTCGGTCCGTCATGCCGGAGATCCGATACTCGGTGCGCGCGGTGAAGTTGATCACCAGGTCCATGTCGTCGGCGACACCGAAGGCGATCGGCCGACCGCCATACCAGGCCATCGCCACATGCGTCAAGGTGGGAAGGTCACGATATGTATGCTTGCTCGGCTGATAACTCGTCATGGCCTGCGCCACGGTGGTCATGGCTTCTCCATTGATGGCGCGATAGGGTGCGTGATCCCGGTCCAGCTTCCAAGCCAATGCGTTCGCTGAGGCCGAGGTATAATGTCCCGGAGGCAACTTGTTGAAGACATGGATGCTATCGAGGCGCTGGGCATGCGCGGTGCATGCGAGGGCGACGAGGCCGATAACTCCGATGAAATGACGCGTATGCAAGGCGGTGCACATGGCGACGGCGCGGTTACTACAGACCTACCACGACCCGTTTCGTCGTGTAGCCTTCTGCCGTTCGCAGGTGTACCATGTACACACCGCTCCGGTCCAGATGAAGTTGTGTCGTCTTGCCTGAGGATTGAAGATGTAGCACTTGTTCGCCGAGCACGTTCGTAACGGTGATCTCTCCCTTCTCTTCCGTCGGCAACTCAACGGTGAATTGACCGCTTGTAGGATTCGGATAGACCTTGAAGTGGACGTCCGATGCGCTGCGCTCAGGGATGGCCAAGACGGTTCCGGAGGTGGTGCCTTGGAAGTATAACGAGAGCGGGAAATTGCCTTGCCCACCGGAGAACACCGCCGTGGGTACACGTATCATGAAGGTATGCTCGCTTGCAGCCACCGGGCCTAAATTGATCCTGCGGATGTCGATCACATCACCCGGGCACCAGTTGCTGAAGGACTGCCATTGTGCAGGGCTCATCGGCGAGGACCCGTAGATCCCGTTGCCTTGCGTGTTGTACTGGCGGAACGGTTCGCAGCTTGTGCGTCCCGGTTTGTAGGTGAGCTTCAACTGGCCATCGTAGTAAGCGTAATGGAACCTTCTATTATACTCTTCCCCATTGTTATTGGACCCGTGATTGGACGTGATCAGAAAGAACGCGGCATCCGCTAGCGCATCATTCACTTGGAAGCTGATGCTCTTGGTGGTCAAGCCGAGCGTATCGGTGGCATCCGCTTGGTAGTTGTTGAAGTCGGCCTGGAAGAAGAGCGGTGTAAGAACATCCGTGTCCGAAGGAGGTGCCGCAGCGTCCGTTGTAAAACTCAGCTTGCCGCTGAACACGTCATCGCGCCCGGAGCATCCGGCAACCTGTGTCTGCGCTGCGTATGGCACCCCGAATACCTGCAGTTCGATCCAGATGTCATAGGTCGATGTCAACACGGGATCCCTCAACAGCATGGACACATTGTCGATGTGAAAAACATAGGGGACCGAATCCGGTTGGACGTTCTTGTTCATGAACGGCGTGATGAACCGTCCGAGCTCGATGTGTTGCACTTGGGCAGGATCGTAAATGGAATCGCCAGCGGGGACCAAGGCCAGGTTCACATTGCCGATGCGGTCGTAGTTGTCGCACAGCGCACCGATGACCACCCGCATCTGCAAGCTGGTGCCGATGGAACTCAGTTCAGCGGGCGTGAGCTTGGTGGTGAAAAGGTCGTTGCGGAGTTTGAACACGCCGGGTTCCGGAGCCAGATCAGGTACCAAGGCGGCATAGCCATCATTGAAGATGACCCCGTTCATGAGTGTGATTGTGGTCTGCGCCGAAGCGGGGATCAGCAGGGTCTCAAGGACCAAGAGGAGTAAGTTCCGGAGCATCGAGGGAGCGGTATTTAGGCCGAAGGTAGGACGGTGGTCGGTGACCTTTTGCGACATGACCCAGAGGCTGCATCTGTTGGCCGCGAAGTGGGCCGCACTGCAGCGTCCGTAGCTTTGCACCCACTCCCGAACCCGATGCCCGGAATGTCCGGCACCGGGTTTCGGGCATTCAAGGTCTATGGGCGATGTGCCTATCCAAAGAATAAGCGGCACGTACTGGGAACGTCTGCTGCTCATCGCGCTGCCAATTCCGGCTGTGTGCTTGGCGGCGCTTATCCTAAAAGATCCTTCTTCTTTTCCGAATTTCCATTGGGACGGATTCCTGATCATATGCTTCATTGTCCTCTTGGTTTGGATTATTGACTGTGAACCCGCTCGACGTTCCGATCCAGTGCCATTGATCGACGGTGAAGTCCTTCAGATCGGTAATGATGTGATCCGCTCATCCGACATACAAACTATCACCGCCCTTCGACGCTACCGCCAGCCAACAACCGCCGTTATCGAGATCATCTATCTGACCAACGATGAAACGAAGACTGCCTATGTGCTTTCAAAACCAGATTTGGTAGTCCTCGGGCTATTCGCAACAAACCCGAAGACACTTCGGCTCCTCCTCAAGACTCATCCAGAACTCCGGAACCGGGTGCAACCTGAACGCAGGATATAGACTTACGCATTTAGGTATCCATGGATCAACACAGGCGACCTTTCAATTTGGACCCGGACTTCATCAAGAAGTGGGTTGTTCCATTCTACATGGACCTTTTAAGCCCTTCGCGGCATGAAGAGAACCTCCTATCTGCAACTCGTGAGGTTTGGGCCACCTTGAGCGAAGATGTAGTAGGCAGATTGTTGGATAGTCCAGAATGGAGGTCCCGTTCGACAGGTGCATACTTCGCTGCACTAAAGGGATTCGCAAGCCAACGTTTCAAGATTGAACAGTTGCTCCTTGCGAGTGAGCTTGTCTATGCTGACAGAACACTCTGTCTTGGGATTGCAATGCTCAAGAACCAAGAATCAGCCAAGTGCCTTTTGTACTATATCGAAGAGATGACAGACAGCCCAAGTGGGCACCAACACATTGGTGATGCATTGGGGGCATTGGAATATTTGGACGAACTCAATTCTACACAACTCGCAGCGAGTCTCCCCATGGACTTAATGGAATCCTTCAAAGGCCAAGCAGACCTCTTCCATAGAAATCTAACCAGCCTATTCCGAATAAAGGAATCTCTTCCATCGTAGTCTCGAAGTTGAAATGACCTCCCTCCCGGACCTCCTCACCCTCTTCGCCAACGACCCGCGCAGCAAGCAAGCTTCGGATGCACTGGCAGCACCAAACGCCCGTATCCGCCTAAGTGGCTTGGTGGGCAGTGGCCGCTCGCTTGCCGCCAATGCCATCCGTGAGCAACGCGGCGGCACGCATGTGTTCATCCTCAACGACAAGGAGGAGGCGGCGTATTTCATGAACGATCTGGAGGCGTTGCGGCCGAAGGATGAAAAGGATGCACGGAGGAATGGCATGCTCTTCTTTCCTGCACCGTCACGTTCACCATACGACCCCGAAGGCCACCAGGACGGCGATCGCGTGACCCGCACCGAAGTGCTGGAAACTTTGATGAAGGTGAATAGCGAATGGCGAATGGTGAACAGTGGGAACGCCCCAATCACCAATCACCAATCACCTATCACCATTGTCACTTATCCCGAAGCTCTGGTGCCGTTGGTGGTGAGCAAGGAGAAGATGCAGAAGAACACGTTGGCGATCAAACGCAACGAGGAACTACCGATCGACACCTTGGAGGAATGGCTGCATGAGACCGGTTTCGAGCGCGTGGAATTCGTTTACGAGCCGGGCCAGTTCAGCGTGCGCGGCGGCATCGTGGACGTGTTCAGCTATGGCAACGACAAGCCTTACCGCATTGAGCTTTTTGGAGATACCGTGGAGAGCGTGCGTCGCTTCGATCCGCAGGACCAGCTCAGTGTGGAGCGCCTCGCCGAAGCAGTGATCGTCCCCGACCTTCAGGACGAGGACACGGCGGAGCAACAGACCTTCTTCGCGCAACTGCCGGAGGATGCCGTGATCTGGTTGAACGATCCGAAAGCGATCAGCGACGCAGCGGCGAAGGCCTTGCAACTGCTGACCGATCTCTACGCGCGGACACCGGAGAAAGCGAAGCACGCCAAACCGGAGGAACTACTGGCCAGTGATAGTGAGTTGGTCCAGGGGTTACTTGGATTTCGGAAAGTGTTCTGGGGTTCCAGCCTCAAGCCACTAGCCACAAGCTTGGTTCCCGAGACCAAGCTTGTGGCTAGTGGCTTACAGCTTGAGGCTATCACCATCGTCTTCACCCAACGCCCCCAACCGCCCTTCGCCAAGGACTTCAAGATCCTCAGCGGCGACCTGCACAACAAGCAGAACGCGGGCTTCACCAACCTCATCGCGTGCAACGGCGCCAAGCAGAGCGAACGCCTCTACTCCATCTTCCGCGACATGGAGCACGAGGTGTCGTTCACGCCCTTGGTGCTGGACCTGCACGAAGGCTTCATCGACGGCGAACTAAAACTCGCTCTCTACACGGACCACCAGATCTTCGAGCGCTACCACCGCTTCCGGCTGAAGGAAGGCTTTCGCAAGAACTCGCAGGCGCTCACACTGAAGGAGCTGACGCAGCTGAAACCCGGCGACCTCGTGGTGCACATCGACCATGGCATCGGTGTGTTCAGCGGCTTGGAGACGATCGATGCGGGTGGGCAGATGCAGGAGGCGATCCGCCTGAAGTACCGCGACAACGACATCCTCTACGTCGGCATCCACAGCCTGCACCGCGTGAGCAAATACAGCGGCGAGGAAGGCGGCGCCGCGCCGAACGTGAGCAAGCTCGGCAGCCCCGCGTGGAAGAACCTGAAGGAAAAGACCAAGACGAAAGTGAAGGCCCTCGCCTTCGACCTGATCAAGCTCTACGCGCAACGCAAGAGCAAGCCGGGATTCGCCTTCCTGCCGGACAACTATTTGCAGACCGAGCTCGAGGCAAGCTTCATCTATGAGGACACGCCCGATCAAGAGAAGGCCACCGCAGATGTGAAGCACGACATGGAAAAACCCACACCGATGGACCGGCTTGTCTGTGGCGACGTCGGCTTCGGCAAGACGGAAGTCGCGATCCGCGCGGCATTCAAAGCGGTGTGCGACAGCAAGCAGGTGGCGGTGCTCGTGCCCACGACGATCCTTGCGCTGCAACATTGGAAGAGTTTTACCGAACGCATGAAAGGGCTGCCCGTGCGCGTCGATTACATCAATCGCTTCCGCAGCTCAGCCGATCAAAAGCAGATCCTCGCCGACCTTCAAGAAGGGAAGATCGACATCCTCATCGGCACGCACCGCCTCGTGAGCAAGGACGTGAAGTACAAGGACCTCGGCCTGCTGATCATCGACGAGGAGCAGAAGTTCGGCGTGAATGTGAAGGACAAGTTGAAGACGCTCCGCGCCACGGTGGACACGCTCACACTCACTGCCACACCGATCCCGCGCACTCTGCAGTTCAGCCTCATGGGCGCGCGCGACCTCAGCATCATCAGCACGCCGCCACCCAACCGGTACCCCGTGCAGACGAACGTGCATCCCTATGACGAAGTAGTGATCAAGGACGCGATCGAATACGAGCTCTCACGCGGCGGACAGGTCTACTTCATCAACGACAAGGTGAAGAACATCGAGTTCGTCGCGGGCATGATCCGCAAGCTGGTGCCCGGGGCTCGCGTGAGTGTTGGTCATGGGCAGCTCGAAGGCCATAAGTTGGAGTCGGTGATGATGGACTTCATCGAGGGCAACAGCGATGTGCTTGTCTGCACCACCATCGTGGAGAACGGTCTCGACATCCCGAATGCCAACACGATCATCGTGAACGAGGCGCAGAACTTCGGCCTGAGCGACCTTCACCAACTGCGCGGCCGCGTTGGGCGCAGCAACAAGAAGGCCTTCTGCTATCTCCTCGCACCGAGTCCGCACTTGTTGCCCGATCTCTCGCGCAAACGATTGCAGGCCATCGAGCAATTCAGCGACCTCGGCAGCGGCATCCACATCGCGATGAAGGACCTCGACATCCGCGGCGCGGGCGATCTGCTCGGCGCGGAACAGAGCGGATTCGTCAACGACATCGGTTTTGAGACCTACCACAAGATCCTCGAGGAGGCCGTGCGCGAACTAAAGGACGAGCACTTCAAGGAGCTCTTCGAGGACCGCCAACTCGCACGCGGCGGCAGTCGCTACCGCGCTGACGACTGCGTGCTGGAGACCGACCTGCGCATGATGATCCCCGGTGATTATGTCAGCGAAACGGCCGAACGCCTCGCGCTCTATCGCCAGTTGGACAACTTGAAGGATGCCGCCGAACTCGAGAAATTCAGCGCATCCATCACCGACCGCTTCGGCCACATTCCGCCGCAGGTGCTCGATCTTATGGAAGCGATCCGCCTGCGCTGGAGCGGCGAACGGCTCGGCTTGGAGAAGATGGTATTGAAGCAAGGCAAGCTCATCGGCACCTTCATTGCGGACCAGAAGCATCCCTTCTTCGAGAGCGAGGTCTTCACCGCGATCCTCCGCGCCGTGCAACAGCATCCGCGCAGATTCAAGGTGTATGAGAAGGCCGGAACATTGCGGCTGTCCGTGGGGGATGTGAAGAATATGAAGCAGGCGAAGGAGGCGCTAGAGGGGGTATTAGCGGTGGCAGCGTGAAGAGTAGCGCAGGCAGCGTTTACTACTCGAGGGCCGTCCAGAGTTGTAGTTTCACCTCAAACCCGTTGATCATGAGATCATCCTTACTCCTTCTTCCGTTCCTCCTATCATTCTCATTGCACGCGCAAACACCATTTGTTCCTGTTGGGGCAACATGGACGTACACGCAACATAATGTTGGAGGACCGGACACGAGTTTGTTCGTGATCGAATGCATTGGGGATACGGTCATTCAAGGCCGGACCTGCTCACACTTGGCCTACACGGAAGGATGGAATGGCTGCATGCCATTCCTGCCCGCGTTGACCCGACAAGGGGATTCGATCCTGGTCTTTCAACCCTTGGCACAGGTTTTCAATACGTTGTATGTCTTCGGTCAAGCACCTGGCTTTTCGTGGGAAACACCGGTCGAAGGGACTGACACGCTCTCGTGGACGGTAACTGACACCGGACATGTGGTCATTAACGGAGTTGTGCTGTTGCAGCAAAGCGTGACAGCTGTCGCTGCCGGGCCGAGCTATAGCGTCGCATTGACCAGCGGGACGATCATCGATCGGCTCGGTGACCTTCAGTATTTGTTCCCGTGGGTCGGAGGAGCGTGCGATATGGAGTTCAATTACCCACTTCGCTGCTACCAAGACAGCGACATCTCTTGGCTCAATCCGCAGTTTCCGCAGTGCGCGCTTTCGACCGACATCCAAGAAACGAGCAAGGAATCGAGCTTTACGATCACTCCTTCCCAGGTCAAAGCCGGCCAACCATTCACCATCAGTATGCGATCGGGCGCGAGTGATGCACAGCTGCGGATCCTCGATGCAAGTGGACGTATCGTGTTCAACCGCAAGATCAACGGATCAGCCACATTCAGTCTGCAACAAGCCGGCATGTATCTCGTGCAAATGCTTGGCAATGGTGTGCCGATCGCGCCGCAGCGATTGATCGTGCGGTGATCAGCCCATCCTTACTCCGCTCCGAAGATCAATTTGCAACTCGTGGATGCCTGACTCCCAGTGATGCGCAGGATCCCAATGCCGCCAGCCGGTGTGTGCGAAAGATGAAGCATTCGCTCATCTGCATCACCTGCCTCCCATTGGATGCCCGCGCTTGGAAGAAGGCGCCCCATCGCATCGAACAATCGGACCTCCGGCACATCGGCCTGGTTCCATTGCAGGGCAACGGTCAAGCCTTTATCCGGGCGTTCCACTTGCTTGCAATGGTCGCTGCGGAATGACCGCAACTCTTCCACTCCTGCCGTCCCGCAATGAACTGTCCGGGTGACCTCAAGTGGGTGGATGGCGCACACATCGGATCCCGCGGTGACAGGAAGATCCACCGTATGCCACGCCAATGGCTGCAATAGCACGGTGTCCTCCGTCATGGCCACGGTCCACGTCGGCGCAGGAAGACAGGGTCCATCCTCCAGATCGAAACCGGCCATGCTCATATCGCCGCCGTCGAACAAACCCGAGAGCACATGCCACCAACCCGCCGTTGCACCCGGCCAACACCGTCCTCTGCTTCCTCCTGATATGGATCCACTTAATATCAGGGATCCGTCCTGGTCGAATCGGCGAAGAACCGTTGGGGATAGAATGCTGGAATGAAGGCACAACCATCCCGCATCAGGTAGCGGCAGCAGATCGTCCAGGCCAGACATCGTATGGGAGAAGGACTTGACCACACCACCATTGGCATCCAACACGAGCAAGCCGCCAGGGCCATCCGAGCCTCCACTCCAGGCCACAGCGGCCTCAGATCCCGGGATCGCACGGACGATGACGCTTTTGTTCGAGGAGAAAGGAATATCCGGTCTGGTATGGGCCCAAAGCACATTAAGCGTAGAGTCCAGCGCCATGACCACCAATGAACTCTGTGAGTTATAGGTTTTTCCAGCCAGTACCAGACCGATCCCGTCCACCCATCGTATGTCTTCAAAAGTGAAAGGAACACTGTCACTCTTGAAGGCCCATTGCTGCGCAATGGTGCCATCGAAACTCAACTTGAGCACATGCGTCGTTAACCCAAACGGCCCGTCTTGTTGTGAATTGAGCAGGACATACAAGGCATCTCCCTCGACCGTCATCTGGGCTGGTGTCGGCAAGTCGGTCAGCAGTGTTGTCAAAGAGATAAACCCACCGTCCGTGCCTAAATGAAGAAGCGTGGAACGTTCATCCACGCTTCCATAACCCAACGTCCATATCGTGCTGTCGGACCCTAAAAGCGCTTGTACAGGACT
>JBEPUG010000044.1:0-21402 GCA_041691695.1 Flavobacteriales bacterium | reverse complement strand
GTGATCGTGATCAACAACCAGAGCGGCGCTTCTTTCGCTATGAGCGGCAGCACGGGCAATATAACGATCCCCGCGGTGATGAACTCCCAAGGCAACGGCATCGGTTTCAAGAACGCCTTGCAATCCGGGCCGGTGAATGCCACACTACAAGGTCACAATGCCTTGTTCGATAAGGACGGTGACTTCGACAACGGCGTGATCGCGCACGAATATGGTCATGGTGTTTCCACACGCCTTACCGGAGGCCCCGCCAATTCCGACTGCCTGTATAACGATGAACAGATGGGCGAGGGCTGGAGCGATTGGATGGCCTTGATGGTCACGATGGAGCCCGGGGATCAAGGCACCGACGCGCGCGGCATCGGCACCTATGTGATCGATGAGCCCACGACGGGGCTCGGAATTCGTCCGGCGCCTTATTCCACGGACCTATCCGTGAATGATTACACCTATGGTGACCTGAACAACCAGAACATCATCTATGAGTCGCACGACATCGGCTTTCTCTGGGCGACCATGACATGGGACATGACCTGGGCGCTTGTGAACGCGCATGGCTTCAGCGCGGATATATATCATGGCAATGGCGGGAATAATATCGCTATGAGGCTCATGATCGACGGACTGAAATTGCAGCCGTGCAGCCCCGGATTCGTGGATGGACGCAACGCTATCCTGGAAGCGGACACCCTTGACTTTGGCGGTGCGGATGCTTGCTTGATCTGGAACGCTTTCGCGCGTCGCGGCCTCGGCTATAGTGCGGATGAAGGAAGCTCCTTCAGCCGATTTGACCAGACCGAAGCCTTCGACCTGCCGCCCGGATGTGACAACATCCTTTCAGTAGGAGAACACCACGACCAACAAGCTGACTTCGTGAGTCTCGTACCTAACCCCGCTCAGGAACTGGTGACGATAGGTTTGCGGCTACCACTGAAGGACGACCTGATAGTGTACGTCTATAGTGCGGAAGGGCGTAGCGTGTTGAACGGTGTGATGAGAGCGGGCAGCACAACGTTGAAGCTTGATATCTCATCCCTGGCACCGGGCAGCTATCAAGTGGACCTGCGCGGCCCCGATTCCGCTTGGCACCGGAGTTTGATAGTGGTGCGTTGACGTCGCCGACTCAACCAACTGCCAGCGTGCTGCTGGCGCCGAGCACAGCGCCTTGGTCTTTCTTTTGGACGAAGAGGATCACTTGCGCTTTCGTCTTGTCCACAACTTTCGAAGTGTCCAGCGCAATGGAGCCGGAAGGGTTGGAGCCATTGAGGGGGATGGTCCGCAAGCTGCGCACCACATGGGTATGCGCCAAGTGGCGGCCCTTGTTCTCCCCGGCCTTCACGTCACTGGCCAAGCTGCTTTCGACAACGGCGATATTCAACTCACAACCCTCCGGGTTGCCGGTGATCGTGTAGTTGACATTTTGCCCGTGGATGTCCGCGACAACACGGACCTGAGCTGCGGATGCCAGTGCGGCGTTCACCGCTTGATCCAACGCGTTGCGGTCGGAACCCACGAAGCTCCTTATGCCATTCACAACGCATTGAGGAGTGTAGACATCATCGCCGGTGAGTGCGGAATAACGGCGTTGGCGGGCGCTCCATTCACCAGAACTGAAAGGATCCTGCCAGCCGAGGCGGTTCCAATAATCCACGTGAAAGCTCAATGCGAAGACCTTCCTCCCGTCACGATGCGTGCGGTCCACCAGGTCCATCAGGGCTTCATCCGCCGGAGGACAACTGGAGCAACCTTCCGACGTGAAAAGTTCCACCACCGCCACACCGTTCCCATCCGAAGCGATGCTTAAGACCGGCAGCTCCTTGGATCCGGTTCTGATCCACGCGAGACTGGACAGAACGACCAATGACGTGAAGAGAACAGGTCTTATAAAAGTGTCCATGGGAAAGGGCATTCATGTGGAACTAAATACGGTGGATGCGCCATTCTCGGACCAAAGCGCCGACTGATCCGTGAATGCTTATGCATAACGCGCCCGCACCTCGTCCAGTTCCTTCCGCTTCAGGTCCGGCACTTCGCACTGTTCCGCAGGATGGCCGATCGGAATGAGCAGGAAGGGGCGCTCATTCTGCGGCCGCTCCAGGATCTTCGTGAGAAAATTCATTGGGCTGGGCGTGTGCGTCAACGTTACTAGTCCCGCGTTCTGCGCGGCGGCCAAAAGGATCCCGCAGGCGATGCCCGTGCTCTCTTCCACGTAGTAGTTCTTGCGCTTGCTTCCGTCGGCTTTCAGTTCGTAGGCACGCTTAAAGATGACGATCAGGCAGGGAGCGGTCTCGAGGAAGGGCTTGTGCCAATCGGTGCCGATCGGCGCTAGGTCCTCCAGCCATTCCGCACTCATGCGGCCGTTGTAGCTCTCGTATTCCTCCGATTCGGCGGCGGCCCGGATGGTACGTTTCAGCCCGGAATCCGTCACTACGCAGAAGGTCCACGGTTGCTTGTGCGCGCCGCTGGGCGCTGTGCTCGCCGTGCGGATCAGCGTGTCGACCAACTCTTCATCGATCGGCCTATCGCTGAAGTCACGGACGCTGCGCCTTCGCTCCATCAGTTGATGGAATGCGATGGCGGACCGGCGTGCTTCGTCATCGTCCAGTTGGATCGGATGGTGGATGATGCTCCGATACGTGGGTGAGGGATCCATGGTGCCAAGTTCGACACGAATGGATGGACCATCAATGCGGCGAGCCGCGATACGCGCCCTTGCCGTCCAACTCCTCCGCGCTTTCCACGTCGCCGATGCGGATCATCAGCGGTATGGGCAGCCACCGGTCCATCTGCACCTCGGCCTTGCAGAAAATGCCCAAACATTGATAGGAGTAAGGCGATGGCATGTACAAGAGGTCCAGCTTTGGCACTTGGCCCATTTGCAACAAGGACGGCGCCGAAGCGGCTTGTACTCGTCCGCTATCGACCAAGAGCGAAGGACCGCCGGATTGCGCATGCAACGGGGCCGCGATCACAATCAAGCTGCCGAGGAGCATTGTGCGGAGTGGTGAGTTGGCCACAAGCCACAAGCTGCAAGCTTCAAGCTTGAGGCTTGGAGCTTGCAGCTTGTGGCTGGGTCTCTGCGTTTTCACTTGGCTAATCCTTCCAGAACTTCCTTGTAGGTGATGCCCAAGTGCGAGCTGGAGTAACGGCACTTGCCGCCATCGATCACCAGCACTTGGGGCGACTCATGCTGCACCCCATAACGTACGGCGATCACATTCGAGATGGACCGAAAGCGCAGCAGGTCGAGGTAGTAGACGGTGTGCTGGGCATCGTTCTCGGCGGTCCACGCCCTTTCCAAGCGGTCCTTCGCTGTGCGGCTAATGCTGCAGGTGGTGCTGTGTTTGTAGATCAGCACAGGCTTTTCCGCGGAAGCTGCATCGATAGTGTCCAGATGCGCGAGTTCGGTGAGGGGTTGCCAAATCATGTCTGTAAAGATCGCGTTCTATCTTGTGATCGTGCCGGTGACGATGAAGTCGTCAAGCCCCGGAGCCGTTCCGTTCACCCTTTAATCATGTACACTGAAGTAGCAGGCAGCAACACCCTCGTTCCTGAAATTCCTCCCACAAGCCCGATCTTCGACGCGATGTCCGCAGACACCGTCCTGGAGACCACCGAAATGGCCGCGCTGGCCGCACGCTTCGTCAACAGCACGGCGCGGCATGTCTTTCTCACCGGGAAAGCAGGCACCGGAAAGACCACATTCCTGCACCAACTGGCGCGCAGCACCCACAAGCGCTTCGTCATCCTCGCGCCAACCGGCATCGCGGCGCTCAACGCGAAGGGCGTCACCATCCATTCGCAATTCCTGATGCCCTTCGGTTCCTTCATTCCGGAACGGCAACTTCCGGCTGACATCCCCGAATACGGCGCCTTCCACGATCGCGACACGCTCAATCGCCGGCATCCGCTGAATGCCGTACGCCGCAATGTGCTGCGTGGCATCGACCTCTTGATCATCGACGAGGTGAGCATGCTCCGCGCGGACCTGCTGGATGCGATCGACCATCGCCTGCGCAGTGTGCGCGGCGAGTACAACAAGTCCTTCGGTGGCGTGCAGCTGCTGCTGATCGGCGATCTCTTCCAACTACCACCCGTGGTGAAGGACGATGAATGGCGCGTGCTGCGGAAGTGGTACGACAGCGCTCACTTCTTCGAAGCGAGAGCGATCAAGGAGGCGGGTTATGCGCACATCGAGCTGGACAAGATCTTCCGCCAGCAGGATGGTGACTTCATCCACATCCTCAACAACCTGCGCAACAATACGGTGACGGCGCAGGATGTGGAGACGCTCAACGCGCACTACCGCGCGAATATTCCTGCTAAAGAGAGCGAGGGTGTGATCACGCTCACCACGCACAACCGCACCGCGGATGAATTGAACCAACAGGCGTTGGCGAAGCTGCCGGGCAAGGTGCATTACTTCCAGGCGGAGATCAAGGATGAATTCCCGCAGAGCATATACCCCGTGCTGCCGGAGTTGGAGTTGAAGGTCGGCGCGCAGATCATGTTCATCCGCAACGATCAAGAGAAAGCATACTTCAACGGGAAGCTGGCGAAGGTGACGGCGATCGATGGCAACGATATTTCCGTGGAGATGCTCGACGACGGCATGCCCTATAAGCTGAAAGAGGAGCACTGGGAGAACAAGCGCTACGCCGTGGATGCGGTGACGAAGGATCAGAAGGAGGAGGTGCTTGGTATCTTCTCGCAATACCCCGTGAAGTTGGCTTGGGCGATCACGGTACACAAGAGCCAAGGCCTCACGTTCGACAAGGCGATCATCGATGTGGGCAGCGCCTTCGCGCCGGGTCAGGTCTATGTGGCGCTCTCACGCTTGCGAACATTGGGCGGCCTGATCCTGCGCACGCGCATCGATCCATCGGTAGTGAGCACGGACAGGGACGTGATGGCTTTTAGCGAACGGCAACACACACAGCAGCCGCTTCCGGAGCAACTGAAGGAACAGCAGCGCAACTACCTGCAGGCCGTGCTCGCCAGCACGTTCGAACTCGGCGACATCACCAAGAAGGTCGGCTTCGTGCGAAAGGACAATGACGGAAGCGAGTTCGAGGACGAGAGCATGAAGACCGCGCTCACTCGTCTTGCGGAAAAACTGGACGCAGAGGCCGCCAACACGCACACCTTCCAACACCAGTTATTGCGCTTGCTTCATTCAGATGACCGGGATGCCTTGCTGACGCGCATCGAAAAGGGCGGTGCCTACTACAGTGCCATGCTGCGCGAAGGCATGAAGGACCTGCTGCAACACTTGGCGCAGGTGGAGTTGTTGAGTCGCACCAAGGAATACGCGGCGGAGTTGCGTGAGATCGATGGCATGTTGGTGAAGAAGCTCGCAATGATCGCCAAAGCGAGCATAATCACTACATGCATCCTCAACGGCGAGGACATCAAGCCGATGCCGGACATCGAGCGAACAATGGCGGATCGACGCACGGGCATGGTGGCGGAGATCGCGCAATGGGCCTTGGAGAACAAGCCTAAGGCAAGCACGAAGACCGGTCGGAAACGCGCCAGCAGGGGCGAGGACGGCGTTTTCAGCGTGAAGAAGAAGCGCGAAGGCAAAGCAGTGAAAGGCGAGACCTACCAAAAGACCTACGCGCTGCTGAAGGAAGGCAAGGACCTCAATGCGATCGCGGCGGAACGACAGCTTTCATTGGGCACCATCGAAGGCCACGCAGCCCGCGGCATCGGCGAAGGTGAGGTCTACATCTCCGCAGTGATGGACGATGCCGCACGCAACTCCATCGCCGATTGGATGCGCGAGAACAAAGACAAGGCGACGAATGATGTTCGCGCGCACTTCGGTGAAGCTTATAGCTATGGCCAGTTGCGCATGGTGCAGGCCTGGGTGAAGCTCGATGAGGCGTGAACGTCGCCACTTTTACCACTCTTACCTACTTCACCTCCCTCACCACCCTTGCCGACGATAGTGATGGAGGTAAAGGAAGAGATGGAGGTAAGGAAGTAAGGGAGGGAGGTGGAGGCCCTAGGCTGGGAAACCAACTCAGATCTTTATTATCCAGTGATCGTCGGGCGCCGGTCCAGGCAGGTCTACCTTTGCAGCCGTTAAAAACTAACACGACAGTACAATGGCAAGTGGTAAAGTAAAATTCTTCAACACGGAGAAAGGTTTCGGTTTCATCACCCCCGATGAAGGCGGCAAGGACGTTTTTGTTCACAAGACCGGCACCCGTGATGCTCTCTGGGAAGGTGACACCGTCACTTACGAGATAGAAGAGACCCCAAAGGGCCTCAGCGCGATCGACGTGCGCAAGGCCTAAGGCCCAGCATCGTTTTGATTCTTGAGAAGCCCCGGCCTTAGGTCGGGGCTTCCTCTTTTGTTCCCTCAGCGATCTCACGAAGGGGATCCTGATGTACAGGGGCATGCAAGGTCCACTTCGTGGGACCTTGATGGAACTAGAATCACGCAGGCTGCGCCGCGTAGCGTGAACGGCCGTATTGCTTCGTGTACAGGTCGTACACGATGCCGTCCGCCAACCCCACTTTGGGTACGAAGACCTCTTCGATGCCCGCTTCCTCCATCACACGCAGGAAGATGTCCGCAGCGGGGATGATCACGTCCGCGCGGTCGGGACGAAGGCGAAGGACCTTCACGCGGTCTTCGAAACTGTAGGAGGCGATGCGGTCACGTTGCATGCGGATGTCCATTCGTGACAGCGGTTCGCCGAATGAATTCTTGTTCTCCTTGAAGATCCGGTTAATGTTGCCGCCGGTGCCGATCGCGATCAAGCTCTCGTTAGCGTTGCGGACCTCCGCGAGGAATTCCGCTGCAGCGTCCCATTCACTTTCCTTCACTTTCTTCTGCAGGGAACGCACGGTGCCGATCTTGAACGAGGAGGATCGTTTACGCTTACCGTTCTCGATCCAGGTGAGCTCGGTGCTTCCGCCGCCGACATCGATATAGAGGTAGTTGCGGTCCTTCAGCAGGTCCTGCGTCCAGAAGGTGCTCATGATGAGGTCCGCCTCAGTGCGCCCATCAATGGTCTCGATGTGCACGCCGCTCTCCATCTCCACGCGGGCCAGAACTTCCTTGCCGTTTGTGGCCTCGCGCATGGCGCTGGTGGCGCAACAGCGCAGGTAATGCACGCCGTACACTTCTGTGAGCAGCCGGAAGGCCTTCAGCGATTTGATGAGCTGGTCGCGCTTGGCATTGCCGATCGCGCCGTTGCCGAAGACATCCTCGCCCAAGCGGATCGGCACACGTATCAGCGAGGTCTTCTTGATCACCGGGTGATCATCGCGCTCCACCACATCGCCGATAAGCAGACGCACCGCGTTGGAACCGATGTCGATGGCGGCATATGTGAGCTGGCGGCTGATGGTGCGAAGGTAGGATGGGTGGTCGTATCAAGCCGCCGGTTTCAACCATGATGAACGCCGATAGATCGGAAGGTATGGGGTCTCCGATATGCGATGGAAGAGCGTGAATGAGCTTCATATAGCTTTGGTCTCCCAAGATCGTGCACCATAGAACGCCCCAAGAATGGAAAAGCTACTACGCGCATCAGCCCTTCTTCTCGCCAGCAGTTCGCTGCTCGTTGCCCATGCACAGCTCATCGCCGCAGGAGGCAGTTGTGGCTTTGCGGTTTGCGGCGATGGCATAGCATGGGTCTGGGGCATCAATCAGGACGGTGAGCTTGGGAATGGCACCATCAGCCCGTATAGCGAGGTCCCCGTCCAAGTGAGTTCGTTCATAGGGGCCTTTGCCATTGCCGAGGGGATCGGATTTTCCCTAGCCGTAAAGAGCGATAGCACCGTTTGGGTGTGGGGGGTCAATGGCAATGGTCAACTGGGGGACGGCACCACCACCGATAGCGATGTCCCCGAGCAACTGAGGTCGGTCACGGGGAGGGGCGCCGTTGCGGGGGCGGGATACGGTGCTTCCGTTGCCCTCAAGGGTGATGGCACCGCATGGGCATGGGGATCCAATACCGCCGGTGGGCTTGGGGATGGGACGATCATCGATAGCTATTCCCCCGTGCAGGTGGGTTCGCTCACCGGCCTTGTTGCTGTTTCGGGAGGTGGCGCACATACCCTTGTCCTGAAGAACGATGGCACGGTATGGGCGTGTGGCCTAGGCAGCTCTGGTCAACTTGGGAATGGGACAAGCAACAGCAGCAATGTCCCGGTGCAGGTGAACTCGCTTACGGGAGCCGTCGCCATCGCTGGCGGAGGGTTGTATTCCCTTGCGTTGAGGAACGACAGCACGGTGTGGGCTTGGGGCGCGAATGATTCGGGACAATTGGGGAATGGGACGAACACGAACAGCAACGTTCCTGTTCAAGTAAGCTCTCTCACGGGGATCGTCGCGGTGTCTGCAGGGTACTATCATGGCATGGCCTTGAAGAACGATGGCACGGTATGGACATGGGGATACAATGGCTTCGGCGCGTTAGGCAACGGCACCTACATCTCGAGCAATGTCCCGGTGCAAGTAAGTTCGTTGACCGGGGTCGTCGCGGTGGCCGGAGGCTTCTATTATTCCATGGTGTTGAAGAACGACGGCAGCGTATGGACCTGGGGCTACAACGTCTACGGTCAGCTGGGGAACGGGACCCTCAACGAAAGCAACACTCCAGGGCAACTGCTCGGGCTGTGCACCTCCACAACCGTGGTGGCGGAGCGATCTGTTGATGCGTCCATCCTCATCTCCCCCAATCCAACGAACGGCACCGTCACCATCGATGATCAAGATCGTTCAGGGCTGAAGGCCGTTGAAGTCACCAACACGATGGGGCAGCGCATTGGCAGTTCCTCATTCAACGGCCTGCGCGCAATGGTGGATCTCTCCGCGCAGCCGAGCGGCATTTACTTCCTCTCCATCCGTGGCGCAGGACGTTCGTTCTCGCGGCACGTTGTCAAGGAGTAGTATGCACTGATGTGCCACCACTCACTGGGGAAGAAAGGCGAAAGCCCCTGCCGTGAGGGCGTCGGATAAGCGGGAGCTCGGCCCGTAAGTATCGGACCTTTTGATGAGACCCTGAGCGGTATTTGAGCCCTCAACCCAGCACCGCCAGCCGCTCTTCGATCGCCTTGATCTTCGCTTCGGCGTCGGCCTTCTTCTTGCGTTCGATCTCCAATACCTGCGGTGGAGCGCCGCTTACGAAGCGTTCGTTGCTCAGCTTCTGGTCCACGCTGGCGAGGAAGCCGCGGGCGTACTTCAATTCCTCCTCGGCCTTCTTGCGCTCGGCCTCGCTGTCCACGCTTTCGCCAAGATCCACGGCGTATTCCGTGATGCCGACGAGAAAATTGATCGAACCCGAACCTGCGCTGGTTGCCGCATCGATCGCTGAGACATTCGCCAGTTTCCCTACCAGCGCTTGCGTGGATTCGCCCAGCGGAGACTTCGCTTTTACATGCACAGCCAAGGCTTCTTTCGGACTCAGGCCACGCTCATTCCGGATGTTGCGCACGGCGGTCACAAGGTCGAAGGCGTGCTGTATCTCGGCTTCCAGCTTCGCATCGCCTGCGTCGCTCATTGGCCAAGGTGCGATGATCAACGCGTCCTGCGGTCCTTTGCGCTCATTCAGGTGGCTCCACAATTCCTCGGTGAGGAAGGGCATGAAGGGATGAAGCAGTTTCATCACGTCCTCAAACAGCGCGATCGTGGCGGCGTAGGTCGCGCGGTCGATAGGCGTGGCCTCACCGTTGATGAACGCGGGCTTGATGCTCTCGAGGTACCAGCTGCAGAGGTCGTCCCAGATCAGCTTGTAGGTCGCCATCAAGGCCTCGCTGATGCGGAATTGTGCATAGAGAGCGTCGATCTCGGTGGTTGCACAGCTCACACGCGATCGCATCCAAGCACACGCTGCAGCGTTGCCAGCGGATTGCTTTTCGTCATTGATCGTAAAGCCTTGCACCAAGCGGAAGGCGTTCCAGATCTTGTTGGAGAAATTGCGTCCTTGCTCGCAGAGGCTCTCGTCGAAAGGAAGGTCGTTGCCAGCGGGGGAGGTGAGGAGCATGCCCACGCGTACACCGTCCGCGCCGAATTTCTCGATCAGCTCGATCGGGTCCGGGCTGTTGCCGAGGCTCTTGCTCATCTTCCGGCCTTGCTTGTCGCGCACGATGCCGGTGAGGTAGACGTTCTTGAACGGCACTTCCTTCCGGTATTCCAGTCCGGCCATTATCATCCGTGCCACCCAGAAGAAGAGGATCTCCGGCGCGGTGACGAGGTCGTTCGTGGGATAGTAGTACTTGATGTCCGCGTTGTCCGGGTCCGTGATGCCGTCAAACACGCTGATGGGCCAGAGCCAACTGCTGAACCAGGTGTCCATCACATCCTCGTCCTGTCGGATGCCTTTGGTGCTCTTCCCTGCGGAAGTGAATTGCGCGATCGTCTCGGCCTCGGTCTTGCACACGGCGACGTCACCAGCTTCGTTGTACCACGCCGGGATCTGCTGCCCCCACCACAGCTGACGGCTGATGCACCAGTCGCGGACATTCTCCATCCAGTGGCGATAGGTGTTGGTGAACTTCTGTGGATGCAGCTTCACTTCACCGCTCATCACCACGTCCAGCGCGGGCTTCGCCATCTCGCCCATCTTCACGAACCACTGGAGTGAAAGACGCGGCTCGATCACGGCATCGGTGCGTTCGCTGACGCCGATCTTGTTCACGATGTCCTCCACCTTCACCACGTGGCCGGCCTCATCCAGCATCTTCGTGATCTTCTTCCTTGCGATGAAGCGGTCTTCGCCCACACAGAATTGCGCGGCAGCGCTCATGGTGCCATTCGGCTCCAACGTGTCGATCACCTCCAGCTTATGGCGCTTGCCGATCTCGTGGTCATTGGTGTCGTGCGCGGGAGTCACCTTCAACGCGCCTGTTCCGAATTCGCGATCCACGTACTCATCGAAGATCACCGGAACAAGGCGCTCGACCAGTGGAATGAACACCTTCCTGCCCATTAGGTGCGCATAACGCGGATCATCCGGATGTACCGCTATGGCCGTATCGCCGGGAATTGTTTCAGGGCGTGTGGTGGCGATAGTTATCCACTCATCGTCATCTTCGTCAAAACTGGGGGAGATGGCCTCCACTTTGTAGCGCACATAGATCAACTTCGAGTTGACCTCCTTGTGCATCACCTCCTCATCGCTCACGGCGGTCAGCGCCACGGGATCCCAGTTCACCATGCGGTAGTCGCGGTACACCAGGCCTTTCTTGTGCAGGTCGATGAAGACGTCGACCACGGCCTCGCTTAGCGCGGGTTCCATGGTGAAGCGCGTGCGCTCCCAGTCGCAGCTGGCGCCGAGCTTCTTCAGTTGCTCCAGGATCGTTCCGCCGTATTTCTCCTTCCACGCAAAGGCATGTTCGAGGAATTTCTCCCGGCCGATAGTGCTCTTTTTGATCCCTTGTTCCGCCAGCAGTTTCACCACTTTCGCTTCCGTGGCGATGCTCGCATGGTCCGTCCCCGGCACCCAGCAGGCATTCTTGCCCTGCATCCGAGCGCGGCGCACCAGCACATCCTGGATCGTGTTGTTCAGCATGTGCCCCATGTGCAGCACGCCCGTCACGTTCGGCGGCGGGATCACCACGGTATAGGGCTCGCGCTCGTCCGGCACGGAGTGGAAATGGCCGTTGTCCAGCCAGTATTGGTACCACTTGCCTTCGATCTCCTTGGCCTCGTAACGCTTGGGAAGTTCCATCTTTTCCATAGGGTCGCGAAAGTAATCCGGAGGGTGGCCGCAAGCGGCGGAGTTTTTTTCACCGCAACGACGCTACGACGCAGCGTGGGCGCAACGAGATTTCTACCACAATGGGCACGAAGGGCACAAAGAAGGGATATGCCGGTGGGTGCTGAGTGGCCTAGATCACCCTAGGGCTGCGCAACACCCGCGGCTGCATGGTCGCCAGCCGGACAACTGACAACGAGCAACAGACAACTGGCCTAAACCATCACTCGCACTAAGAGCTCTCGCAAAAGCTCCCCGCCATCAGCGCTGGTATTCCCCACGCCCTTGCTGCGCAGATCCGTTTCGCGAAGCAGATGTTGCACCTCGCACAATTTCTCCGGTGGATAGAAGCGTGCGGCGTTGGCGTAGTCCTTCACGAAGAACGGTGGCACCTTCAGCGCAGCCGCCAATTCGCCTTGCTGCTTGCCGGCATTCGCGTGAACGATGCCCAACTTGCTGAAGTAGGAACTGAGCAGGCCGACGGTCATCACCAAGGGGGATTCTTTGTCGTTGGCGAGGAAGTGCGCGATGCGTTGCGCCTTCACGTGGTCGCGCATGCCGATGGCCTTCTGAAGTTCGAAGACATTGTAGTCCTTGCTGATGCCGACGTTGCGCTCGATCAGATCGCCGGTGATGGTGCCGCCTTCATCGGTGACGATGCAGAGCTTCTCCACCTCGTTGGTGAGCTTGCCGAGGTCGCTGCCGAGGTGGTCCGCTAGCAGCTTCGCTTCAACCGGACCGATGCGGCGCTTGTGGAAGGTGACGTACTTCTGGATCCAATCCGGCAGCATCTCGTCCTTTAACTTGTCGCTGACGAAGACCACCTGTTTTTTGCCAAGGTCCTTCAGCCAGGTCTTGCGCCCATCAGCTTTCTTGTGCTTGTAGCAGATCACCAATACCGTGGTGGGCGTGGGGTTCTTGAAATAACTCTCCAGCTTGTCGAAGGCGTCGATGCGCCAGGTCTGCGCCTCGCGAAGCACCACCAGTTGGCGCTCGGCCATCATCGGGTAGCGCAGGCAGGCGTCCTTCACCGTGTCCGGATCGGTGTCGCGGCCGTAGAGGATGGTGAGGTTGAAATCCTTCTCGTGTTCCGCCAAGGCGTGCAGCTCGATCTCCTCCGAGACGCGATCGATGAAGTAGGACTCCTCGCCGTGCAGGAAGTAGATGGGCTTGAAGGAGCCCGCGCGGACCTCCTTGACGATCTTCCGGAAATCGTCGGTAACGCTCATTCGAAACGCAGGTGCTTCACGGTGCGGCCTTCGTTGATGATGTCGCGCAAAGAGGCGATGCCGATGCGCACATGCGTCTCAGCAAAGCTCCCGGTGACCTTCTTGTCGCTCTCGCTCGTCTTCACGCCTTCTGGGACCATCGGTTGGTCGCTCACCAGCAGCAGCGCGCCGGTGGAGATCTCGTTATAGAAGCCGGTGATGAAGATGGTGGCGGTCTCCATGTCCACCGCCATGCAACGGTCGCGGCGCAGGCGTTCCTTGAAGGCGTCGTCATGCTCCCACACGCGGCGGTTGGTGGTGTATACCGTGCCGCTCCAGTAATCGAGGTCCATGTCACGGATCACTCCGCTCACTGCGCGATGGATCATAAAACTTGGCAGGGCTGGCACTTCTGGTGCGAAGTAGTCGTTGCTCGTTCCTTCACCACGGATGGCGGCGATGGGCAAGATGAGGTCGCCCAATTGGTTCTTCTTCTTGATGCCGCCACATTTCCCGAGGAAGAGCACGGCTTTCGGCGACACGGCGCTCAGCAGGTCCATCACTGTGGCCGCCGTGGGACTGCCCATGCCGAAGTTGATCATCATCATATCCTCTGCGATGGCGGTCTGCATGGGCTTGCCTTCGCCGTGCATCGTCGCGCCGGTCTGCGCCGCGAAGAGATCCAAGTAATTGTCGAAATTCGTCAGCAGCACATAGGGCTTGAAGTCCTTCAACTCCACACCGGTATAACGCGGCAGCCAGTTCTTCACGATATCTTCCTTGGTGCGCACTTTTGTTCGGTATTAGTGATGACGATGACAGCCTTGAACCTGCCGGACCATGGGGTCGAAATTAGGCATGAGCCGGAGGGAGACCGCGTGTTCGATCCCGTGCGCAGGCGATGGGTAGCGCTGACGCCTGAGGAATGGGTGCGCCAGCATGTACTGAACTACTTGGTGCACGAGCTGGAATGCCCGCCCTCGTTGATCGCCGTGGAACGCTCCTTGGAGGTGAATGGCCTCGTGAAACGCGCGGATGCGGTTGTTTACGACCGTCGAGGCACACCGGCATTACTTGTGGAATGCAAGGCTCCGTCGATCAAGATGGACCAGCGCGTCTTCGAGCAGGCTGCGCGCTACAATACGGTATTCAAAGTACCGTATTTGTTGGTCACAAACGGGCTGGGGCATTTCTGCTGCCGGATCGGTCTTCCGGAGGGAAGCATCGAATTCCTTCCTGCTGTGCCTTCGTATGCCGTGCTTTGCGGTGCTTCATCCCCTGAAACCCGTTAGCCATGAGGTCCCGCACCGTTCCGTTCATCCTTATGCTGCTGGTGGCGGTAGCTTCCTCAGGTCAGACGCGATCGAAGATGGGATTTCAACTGCACGCCTACCTCACCAGCGCCGATCCTTCCAGCAACGTTGACCTTTTCCTGCAAGGCGATCCTGCGGACCTCGCGCGCGTTGTCCTCATGGATGGGGGCAGGGTAAAGGAGGCGATCACGGGATGGGTCAGTGCGAGCTTGCCGGTGGAACGTGTGGCGGAGCTGGCGGCCGATCCAGTGGTGAAGGGCATCACCTTCACCATGAGCAAGGGCCGAACGATGAACGACAGCATGCGGGTGAAGGCCCATGTGAACGAAGTGCAGCAAGGCTTTGCGCCGTTACCTGCGGCATACAAAGGCGAGGGCGTTCTCATCGGTATCATCGATACCGGCGTCGATTTCACGCATCCCGACTTCAAGGACAGCTTTGGCCATGCGCGAATCCTCCGCTACTGGGACCAGAATTTTCCTTTCGACGCCACGCTGACGCCGGAACCTTACGGCTACGGGCAGGCGTGGGACAGCACCGCGATCAACTCAGGAAACTGCCCCGCCACCGATCCCTTGAATCAGTATGGCCATGGAACAACGGTGGCTGGTACCGCCGCAGCGAACGGGCTGGCCACCGGACATCATGCCGGCGTGGCGCCCAAGGCGGACCTCATCGTGGTGGCCAACTACCTCAACTCTCCCAACTGGTCGGCGACCATTGTGGATGCTGTGCGCTACATCATCGATCAAGCCACTGCGCTCGGTCGTCCGGTGGCCATCAACATCAGCCTCGGTGATTACTACGGGAGCCACGACGGCCTCGATCCCGCTGCGTTGATGATCGACAGCATGCTCACGGCAGAGCCGGGACGAGTATTGGTCTGCGCTGCCGGGAACAGCGGTTCACTTGCCGCCTATCACCTGCATACAGATGTCACGACGGACACCAGTTTTTCCTGGTTCGCATACAATGCCAACAGCGTCCTTGGCGGTGGCGCCGTCTACTTCGATCTCTGGGCTGATTCCGCGGACTTCGCCCACGTGCAGTACAGCGTAGGCGCGGACAGCCATGTCAGCGGATATGCCTATCGGGGCCGGATCCCCTTCCACACCATCTTGGATGCGGTGGGGCAAGTGGTGGAAGACACACTTTGGAGTTCCAGCGGATATGACCTCGGCCATGTCATGCTTCAGGCGGAACAGCGCGGTGGCCAGTACCATCTGGAGGTCTACATTCCGCAGCCCGATTCCACCTCGCAGCTTTACTATCGCTTCATCACCACGGGTTCGGGCCAGTTTGATACGTGGAGCAGCGATTCGTTCGGCACCTCGAAGATCATCACCGCGGTCCCGGATGCCGTGACCTTTCCACCCATCACTGACTACGTGCAGCCGGACCTCGACATGAGCATCGTGGATTCCTGGGCCTGTTCGCCGCAGGTGATCACCGTAGGTAATTACTACAACGAGCAGGTTTATGTGGACGTGGCCGGAAACACGCAGAACTTGGGCAACACGGAAGGTGCGATCAGCGCCAATAGCAGCCACGGGCCCACGCGCACCGGTACGATAAAGCCCGATGTGGCTGCGCCCGGCGACATCACCATGAGCGCCGGGCCGTTGGCAGTGCTCGCCTCTTTGATCGCCAGCGAGCCGAACAAGGTGGATCCCGACAGCCTGCACATGCGCAACGGCGGCACGTCCATCGCATCGCCGGTTGTCGCAGGCACAGCCGCGCTTCTGTTGGAGAAATGTCCGTTGGCCACAAACATCACAGTGCGCGATGCGATCAATGGGTCGGCTTTTGCCGACAGCTTCACTGGCACGTTGCCGAACACGCAGTTCGGCAACGGCAAGATCAACGCCTTCGCGGCGCTCGTTTCAAGCAATGTCTCGGTGCCCATTACCGGCGACACCACGGTGTGCGCGGGAGATAGTGTGATGCTGAGCGGTCCTGCAGCCATGAATAGCTATCTCTGGACCAACGGTTCCACGGAACAGCAGAGCTGGACGGGTGCAGACACTTTATCTCTTTCGGTAATTTCTTCGGATGGATGCGCAGGTTCCAGCGATACGTTGATCATCACTTCACTGCCGTTGCCTGTGGCGACCATCACCATGGCAGGCCCGGTGCTGACCAGCTCTCCCGCCAGCAGCTATCAATGGTGCTTTGAGAATGCAGCCATTCCCGGCGCCGATCAACAAGTGTGGGAAGCAGAGGTGAATGGCAACTACTTCGTCCAAGTGACCGATGCGCAAGGTTGCACCGCGAATTCGGACACCGTACAGGTGTTGAGCACCGAAGTATCCTTATTGAACGCCGCAAATGATCCGCGGGTGTGGCCTGTGCCGGTGGGAGATGCACTTCACATTGAAGGCCTGACCTCAACCTCGGGATGCAACTATCAGATACTGGATGGCAGCGGTCGCATCACGTTGCGTGGGCAATTGGTGGGTGCAATGCCGGTCATCATGGTGGAGCACTTGTCGAGCGGAGTTTATGTGCTGCGCTTGATCGGGGCAGGGAGCGAACGCGACCTGCGCTTTGTTAAGCATTGATGGTCGCTCCTTAGTGAAGGTTGGCATCCCTCTACTTTCGCACGCATGGTATCCAGGCCCTTCGTTCTCTCCGGTGGTGGTGCCCGAGGCGCTGCGCATTTGGGTGTTTTGCGGGCGATGGAAGAAGTGGGTATTCGTCCGAGCGCCATCTCCGGTACCAGCGCTGGAGCCTTGGTCGGTGCATTCATCGCGGATGGCCGCACCCCGCAGGAAACATTCGCCCTCGTGCAGGAAAACGTGAAGCGATCGCGGCTTATCCGTAGGCCAGCATTGGCATCCAAGCGTATCGAGGGATTTCTTCGAGCTCACTTGACGCACGAGCACTTCGAGGACCTTCCCATTCCGCTTTACGTCTCCGCCACCAACCTCGAGAAAGGCGGCCAGCACATATTCAGCAGCGGAGAATTGGTCCCCGCGCTTATGGCTTCCTGCGCGATCCCAATGATCTTTCCCCCGGTGCTGGTGGATGGCACCTACTATGTGGACGGTGGCGTAAGCAACAACCTGCCCGTTGATCCCTTTGCGATGATCAAGGACCAGGTGGTCGCTGTGCATGTGAATCCCTTGCCTCCCTTTATTCCCGGCAGGCGTGGCATGCTGCGTACCATGGACCGCATATGGCACTTGAACTTCCGCGAACTGGTAATGCGTTCCGCCCAGGGCTGCGGCTTCTTCATCGAACCGCCGGAATTGGCACGCTTCAATATGTTCGAGTTGAGCAAGATGAATGTCATCGAGGCGATCGGACATGCGTATGCAAAAGGAATGATCAACAACGAGCGATGAGCATGGACGAGGTGCTGAAGGCCATAGCACGCTACGTCGATCTCTCAGATGCGGAATGGGCGGAGGTGCATGGATGTTGGAGCGAGCGCGCATTCCCGAAGGGCGCGATCATCACAGCGAAAGGTCAAGTGGAGCGCTTCTTCAGCATCGTGAAGGAAGGCGTGCAGCGGATCTACTTCGAGCGCGACGGCAACGAGGCCTGTATCGGATTCGCCTACGGCGGAAGCTGGAGCGGCGTCTTCGATTCCTTCGTTTCCCAAAGCCCCAGCCGTTTCGTTCTTCAAGCGTTGTCGCCCAGCGTGCTGTTCTCCATCGATCATGCGGACCTGCAGGAACGTTATCGGCGCATACCGAAGATGGAGCGCTTCGGACGATTGATGCTCGAAGAAGTGGTGGTGGCACGGGCCACGCGCGAGGTGGAGCAACTCACCATGACCGCGCAGGAACGCTACGATCGCCTGATGAGCAGAAGCCCGCACCTCCTGCAACTCGTGCCCCAAAAAGACATCGCCAGTTACCTCGGTATGAGCCCGGAGACCTTCAGCCGGCTGCGGTCGAAGAAGTAGCGTTCTTGATACAGGTCAAGTGCTCGTGGCCGTCGGCGACATTTGCTTTGCGGTATGAATAAGCCCATGGACAGCCACCTCTTGATCAAGGACCTGCAAGCGATCGTTCAGGATCAATTGCGCAGGATGGATGAGTTGTTGGAATTGCCCATCCACCGGTTGAAGCAGCGGCCAAGGCCGAAGGCGTGGAGTGCTCTGGAGGTCGTGGAGCATCTCAATATTCTGAGTGGACACTATGTGAATCGGTTGCGTAAAGCCTATGACGGGGATGCAGTGTTCCTGAAGGAAAGCTTTCTGCCGGGAGGTTGGGGAGAGAAATTTACCACGTCCATGCGGCCTTTGCCGGATGGACGCGTACCCGGTCCCATGCGCACGCTGTGGTTCTTTGAGCCGAAAGCTGCCCAAGCCAAAGGCATGCGGAGTCTTCAGGAATTCCGCGCGTTGCTTGAGGAAGAGGCGTTGCTTCTGGAAAAGGCGTTGTCACAAGGACTGGAAGGGCCACGCATTACCAGCACTCTCGACCCGATACTTCGCTTCAACATCGGCGATGCTTTTCGATTCATGATAGCGCATCAGCAACGGCACTTCCTGCAGATCGAGAGGGCACTGCAGGCCGTTGATGAAGGCAGCGACCGTCAGAACCCCGTAGCGACGGCCTCTCCGTTGATATAGGTCGCCGTCACTTTCGCTTGTGTAAGATCCTTCTCGCTAGCGGTCATCAGGTCGCGGTCCACCACGGTGAAGTCCGCGAACTTGCCCACCTCCAAGGTTCCAAGATCCTTCTCTGTGAATGTGGCCATCGCGTTCCAGATGGTCATGCCGCGCATAGCGTCCATGCGGCTTAGCGCGTCCTTCATCTGGAAACCGCCTGGAGGAATTCCGTCATCGTTCTTCCTCACCACGGCCGCGTAAAAGGTCTTCAGTGGATCGACGCCCACAACAGGGAAGTCCGTGCCCAGCGCGATCATCCCGTTCTGCTGCATCAGGCGCTTGTTCGCATAGGCGTTCGAAAGACGTTCCGGTCCCAAGCGGTAGATCGCCCACAGCATATCGGCGGTGGCGTGTGTGGGCTGCACACTGGGGATGATGTTGTACTTGCCAAAGAGATCGAAGTCCTGCGGGTCCATGCACTGCGCGTGCTCGATGCGCCAGCGTAGGTCGTTCGTGCCGCCCAGCACCTCGCCATACACGCCGAGCAGCAGGCGGTTCGCGCTGTCGCCTATGCAGTGTGTGGCCATTTGGAAGCCGTGCGCCTTGCACCATTGCGCCACCTTCAGGAAGTGATCCCGCGAGGAAAGTTGAAGGCCGTGCCCCGCCGTTGGATCATCGCTGTAGGGCTTGATCAGCAAGGCGCCGCGCGAGCCGAGCGCACCGTCGGCGTAGCATTTCACTGTGCGCACGATCAATCGATCGCTGATGACCGGACCGCTTTCGTAGCGCTGGAAGTTGGTGCTGTCATCCGAGAGCATGGCGAAGATCCGGATCTTCAACACGCCCTCCTCCTGCATCTTGCGCATCAGGTCGATGGTGCCGGCATCCAGCCCCGCGTCGCAGACCATGGTGAGGCCTAAGGCGAGACAATCACGCTGGGCATCCAGCAACGCTTTGCGCTTCGTCGCTTCGTCCGCGTCACTGAAGATCTTCTGGAACACGCTGACGGCATTGTCGGAGAGCAGGCCCGTGAGCTTGCCATTCCTTTTCTCCAGCAGCCCACCTGCAATGGTGCTTTGTGCGGTAAGCCCGGCGCTGTTCAGTGCGTTCTGGTTCACCAGTGCAGCGTGCCCGTCCACGCGTTGAAGCAGCACGGGCCGGTCCGGGAAGAGGATGTTGAGGCTGTCGTTATCAGGATTCTGTTGGCCAGCCCAGAGATTCTGGTCCCAGCCGCGGCCGAGGATCCAGCCTTTCCCCGGATGTGCCTTCGCATACGCTTCCGTTCGGCGCAGCACCTCGCTCCAGCTTTTTGCGCCGGCCAGGTTCACCTTCTGCGCATTCAGGCCGTAGCCCAGGAAGTGGCAGTGCCCGTCGATGAATCCCGGATAGATCGTCTGCGTCCCCGCATCGTAGACCTCTTTGGCGCGGTAGCGATTCAGGATCTGCTGCTCTGCACCCATCTCAATAATGCGGCCGTCCTTGATCGCCATGGCCTCGTACTCATGGCCTTCCCCATCCATGCTCACGATATGCGCGTTGCGCACCACGAGGTCGGCCGTTTTGTTCTTGTAGGCGCAGGAAGTGAGGAGTGCAAGCGGAAGCAACAGGGAGAGGTAGGAGGCTTTCATGGGGTTCGAAGGAAAGGAATGCGTGCGGTCTTTCGCGGATCGGCGATCAGCAACAAGGCGATGGCGTAGAAGGAGAGGAGGGGTACACGATAGCGCATCAGCGCACCGACGACAGGCGTGGTCCAGCCGATCAGCATACCCAGCAGCATGCAGAAACCCGCGCAGAAGAATAGAAGCGGTAGGTCGATCTCGTGCAACGGACGACGGAGCAACAATGCCGCGGGAAGCAGCAGCACCAGCAGCAGGTTTTCCATCGCCCCGATCGCGCCCATCGCCCCGATGTTCCATGTGGTGAGCGGCGAAAGGAAAGTGAGATACAGAGCGTGTGGTGCTTGAGCGATGAAGCTATCCAGGTCCGGGGTCAAGGCTGTGCTGGCAACGTAGCTCCCCGGATCGGTGAGCCGCACCACGCCAAGCATGTCCTGCTGTTTCATCTGGATCAAGTGAAGTACATCCAGACTTGGATCCACTACCGGTGACAGCAAGACGATCACAATGCAGGTCAGATAAACGGCACCGAACTTTTGCAACGCCATACGATCCCCCGTGCGACGGCAACACCACAAGGCCATGAGGCCAGGCAGCAGAGTCAACAGCACGTAGGACTTCAGCACCAGCTGCAGCAGGATGCCGATGAGCAACGCGACCCAGCCGGTCCAATGCATGGGTCCGTTCATCAGCTTGAACGCATTCAGCAGGAAGAGCCCCAGGCCGAGAAAGAGCAAGGCCTCCTTGATGGGTGCGCTGCCCCAGAAGAGCACACTGGGCCAAAGGAATATACCGGCTATCAACAAGCGGCCCATGCCGGGCAGCGAAGCGATCAACGCCTTGTACAACGCCACCAGACCGATCAGCGAAAGGAAGGAGGCGAACACCGTGTGGACGTGATAGACGCCGAAGGAGAAGAGCCGCACCAGAGCGCTGAAGCGGTTCATCGTGTGCTCTTATTTTTAGAAGCCCGTGTCGTAG
>JBEPUG010000043.1:0-21568 GCA_041691695.1 Flavobacteriales bacterium | reverse complement strand
CCTGTGGGCGGCACATAGCGATAGACCACCACGGAAAGATCCGGCTCCGGTCCGGTCTCAAAGCCCAAGGCCTTCACTTCGCGACGGAAATACCGCGCGAGCAGAAGCTTCTCCTCCAGGCACGCACGAAACGGTGCGATGCCATGCAACTTCAGCGGGAGCCACATGCGCATGCCCCGGAAGTGCTTGCTCAATTCGGGTGACAGCTCCGCCGGCGAATACTCCTTCGTCTGCTCCTTCACATCCTGCATGTAGTTGGCCTCGTAGCTGTTGGCCTGCAGCAAGCGGTGGATGTCCTTCACCAGCACGATGCCGGAACCATAGGGAAGGAACAGTCCTTTGTGCGGGTCCAGCACCACGGAATCCGCGCGGTCGATACCGGCCATGCACTTCTTGCCATGGTCGGTGAGCAGGAAGAATCCGCCGTATGCCGCATCGACATGGAACCACATGCCCTGTTCCTTCGCGGTGTCCGCCATCGCACTGATCGGGTCGATAGCACCCGTATCCGTGGAGCCCGCGTTGGCGATCAAAAGGAAGGGCTTTAGGCCCTCGCGCACATCCGACTCGATCTGCTTCCGAAGTGCATCGACATCCATGCGGTAGTGCCGGTCCAGCGCGATCTTCCGGGTGACACACTCGCCGAGGCAGGCAGTGTTCAGGGCTTTCGCCAAGCTATGGTGGCCTTGTGGCGACATGTAGACCACGTTCTGAGCGAGGTCCTTTCCCTTGAGTTCCTTGGCGGTGCGTGCTGTTACTATCGCGATGAGGTTGGCGATGCTTCCGCCGGAAGTGAGGTTTCCCCCAAAGCCGTCCTTGTATCCGACGAGCCGACCGGTCCACCGGATCATCGCGTTCTCCATACGCACCGCACCGGGCGAAGCGTAAAAGTTGCCCGCATAGCGGTTGGTGATCGCAGCGAGGTAATCGCCCATGGCAGATGTGGGGATACCGCCACCGGGTATGTAGCCCAAGTGCCCGCCGGACGCGGGATTCAATCCGGTGTGGTCAACACGGCTCCCGATGAAACGCAGAAGCCCGTCCATGTCCGCGCCCTTCTCCCCCACTTCGAAACCGTTGTCCTCCTCCGTGTGGTCATAGCCTTCCGACTCGTAGGCCTTGCGCCCCTCGAGTGTATCGAGGAAGTCATTGGCATAGGTCGATACGGCATTCATCCATGTTTCGCGCCGGTCCTCGGTAATGTCCAGTTCGCGCCCTTCTTCCTCGTTCTCCGCAAGTCGATCAACGATGCGATCCAATTCCTTGTCCATGGCTCTATTTCAGTTCCGCCGGAAAAGGCTGTTGAGGGCAGCTTGGCGGAAGCGGCCCAAAAAGTAGCTGTTGCTCATAGCGTTCTTCGCCATCGCCGGAAGAGGTGCTGCCAGATGCACCGCCTTTGCAGGCTTGTGAATGGTCGCCCTAGTAGTAGAGAAACATCCGGCTCTTCGCCACGCCCAATTCCTTGAGGACATCGACCACGTCGTTCACGAAGGGCTCCGGACCGCACACGTAAAAAGGTTGTTCCAGGTCCTTCACATGCTTCTCTATGAAACCGACGTCGATAACTCCTGTGGCATTCCTCGGCCGGTCCTCCAAGGCGAGTATGCTGATGAAGTCGGTGCCGAACATGTGGTACAGTTCACATTCAAAGCAGATGTCCTCGCCTCGTTTGTTGGCATACAGCAGTAGGTTGCCATCCAGTTTCCCATCCTTGTCGAGTTGACGGAAGATGGCCATGAACGGAGTGATGCCGGTGCCGCCAGCGATGAAGACGCCCGGTCCGCGATAGACCACTTCGTCCTTCGGATCACTGATCTCGATAACGACACCCTCTTCCATTCTCTTGATATGGGCGGTGATGTCCTCTCTTTCCAAGTGTGTCTTCAGCGCCAAGTGAAGTTCGGGATCGCTGTTGAGCCCGGTGAATGAGAGCGCGGCTTTCTCACTGGGTTTCCCGGGCCGGTCCAACGTGAATTCAAGGAATTGACCGGGAGAGAATGCATACGCGCTTGGCCGTTCCACGGTGAGGCCGAGCACATCATGCGTGAGCTTTTCCTTTTTGAGCAACTTCACTGCGTAGGTCATTGTGAGCTTCTTTGGTCACCTATAAAACAGGTGCCCGCAGTGAAAGTTCGTCGCTCACCCGGTAAAAACGAGTGTACTGATCAAGTACGGAGAAAGCTCACTTCAGCGAGCCAAGGAAGGCCTGTCGCTCTTCAGCCTGGCGGAAGCGCCCGCCATAGAAGCTGGTGACGGTTGAACTCTTCGTGTCCTCCACGCCACGCGCCGCAACACACTGGTGGTCCGCTTCGATGTACACAGCGACATCCTCGGTGCCCAACACCTTCTGCATGCCCTCGGCGATCTGCATCGTGAGCCGCTCCTGCACCTGCGGCCGTTTAGCATAAAAGGCAACGAGCCTATTCAGTTTCGATAGCCCCACGACCTTCGCACCGGGGAAATAGGCCACATGTGCCTTGCCGGTGATGGGCAGGAAATGATGCTCGCAGAAGGAGTTCATCGTGATGTCCCTCTCCACCAGCATCTCCGTGTAACCGTAGTTGTTTTCGAAGGTGGTGATGGTCGGGAAGTTGCGCTCGTCCAATCCACTGAACACCTCCTTCACGAACATTTTCGCCACGCGCTTCGGTGTCTCGCGCAGACTATCATCGGTGAGGTCGAGGCCCAGCGTTTCCATGATCTTGCCGAAATGATGCCGGATGGTCTCGATCTTCTCCGACTCCGTGAATTTCTCATGTACCGGATAGAGATGCCTATCAGCACATGCGGATGATGCTGGTGCTTCACTGGACAGACTTCCATTAGGCTTCATGGGTTCTCTCATTTGAGGATGCAAACATACCGGAACAATTTGAACTTGTTCAATCATTCTGTAACATGATTGAACACGTTAACGTTGTTGTGAAGGTCAAAATTGAACGTCGATCATGCTCTCGCTCGCGCCAAGGCTGGTGAGCGCAGCCTTTACCGCATTCACGAAGCCTTCCGGGCCACAGGTGTAGAAGGGCTGATGGAAATCCTTGATGTGTGCCTTGAAGAGGTCCGCGCTCACCATGCCGTGCAAATGGCCGGGAGCTTCCTCCTTGGAGAGCACGCTATGGAAATCCTTGCCGAGCCATCCCCGGAATTCATCCTCCATGAAGACGTCCTCCTTCCGCTTGTTGAAGAAGAAGAGCGAATTCCCCTTCAGCGTGCCGTCCACTTTTTTCTGGCGCAGAATGGCGATGAAGGGGGTCATACCCGTTCCACCTGCGATGAAGACACCGGGACCTTTCAATGTCACGGTATCCCAAGGTTCGCTGAGGATCACCTCATCCCCCGTTTGCAACTTGGCCACCTGCTCGGTCATGCCGTGGTGATCCGGGTAGCACTTGATGGTCAACTCCAGATGGTCGGCGGTGTTGAGGCCGGTGAAGGTGAAGGGCGAGACCTTGTCCTTCGCTGCTGGGATGTCCAGCTTGAAGTCGATGGCCTGGCCAGCGACGAATTCATAATCCTTCGGGCGTTCCAAGGTGAGGCGCACCACGTCGTGGGTGAGTTGTTCCTTATTCAATAGAGTGACGGGGAATTCCATGGTGCTTTTCAGTTTGTTGACATCCTATGTCCTCAGCATAACCAACTTGTGGACGGGCCTGTTCACGCGGCGAGCTTATGGGTGGTGCATTTCGGAAGTGCGAGGTCGGTTTCGCTCGGCCCATTCGCTGCGTCTTGCTGGCCATTGGATGCGGCTTGGTGCCTTTGGTTACAGGAAGTTGTAACCTTTGTTCATGTCCCGCATCCAATTCGTGGATAAATAGAACATCACCCACCTTATCATGCACGTTCATATGGAAGCCCCACGGTCAGAAGTACAACGCCGCTCCGGATTGGCGGATGACGAAGTGATCGCCCGCGTCATGCAAGGCGAGAAGGGATTGTATGAGATCTTGATGCGTCGTTACAACCAGACCCTCTTCCGGGCCGTGCGCAGTTATCTGGATCGGCAGGAGGACGTGGAGGATACCATGCAGGAGACCTATTTGAAGGCCTATGCGAAGCTTGACCAGTTCAAGGGAGAGTCCGCTTTCCCGACCTGGCTCGTGCGGATCGGCATCAATGAATCCCTACAAAAGCTCAGGAAGTCACGAACGATGCGCGTCCACTCCGACCCCGACACACGCTTGGAGCAGCTGCAGCAACTACCAGACAACGAACAGATGAACCCCGAGCAACGCACCATCCAAGGAGAGGACCGCAGGCTCATGGAGCAGGCGATCGGTAAGTTACCGGAGATCTACCGCGCAGTGTATATGCTGCGCGAAGTAGAGGGCATGAGCGTCGCGGATGTCTCGCACTGCTCGGACATTTCCGAAGCCAATGTGAAGGTGCGGCTGCATCGCGCAAAGACCATGTTGAAGGAGTCCATCTGGGGGCATCATGCGGCAGCTCCCGTCTTCGAATTCGGCAACACGCATTGCGACCATATCGTGGCGGCAGTGATGGCACTCATAGGAGTCATACAATAACGGCAGGATCGAGATCCGACGGGAGGTCCGCATGATGCAGCTTTGCACCCGACCGTTTCTCCTCATTCCAACATGGAAGCCCAGTACGTCATTCCTGCGCAGACCCGCATCGGGCACGTTCACCTGAAAGTGGCGGACATCGAGCGTTCACTTGCCTTCTACTGCGGTCTGCTCGGGTTTGAATTGATCACGCGCTACGGTACCGAGGCCGCGTTCATTTCCGCCGGAGGCTATCATCATCACATCGGGCTGAACACTTGGAACAGCAAGGGCGCGCCACCGGCCTCTCCCCGCTCGGTCGGGCTGTTCCATACCGCGATCGCCTATCCCACACGCCGTGATCTCGCCGTGATCTTGGACCGTTTGAACAAAGCTGGACAAGCCTTGACAGGTGCGGCCGATCACGGCGTATCCGAAGCCTTGTACTTGGACGATCCCGACGGCAATGGCGTGGAACTCTATTGGGACAGGCCGCGCGAACAATGGCCGCACGAGGCCGATGGATCACTGACCATGTTCACAAATCCACTCGATATGGAAGGGCTGCTGAAGGAATTGAAAGTTCCCGCGTGATCCTCTGCCGAGGTCTCAAGGGCACTGGTCCACATCAAGAACATGCTGCAGTTCGTCCAGATGCAGGTATTCCTCCGTTCCGTCGCCCTCCATCGCCGGACCAATGCGCGTGTCCACGACCACAATAACGAAGAGAGGATCACCGATGTGCTTGACCTTTTTCGTGTAGAGCTTTTCCAACGACAGGCCGACACCATGTTCATTCGGCGCATCCAAGGCCACGGGGAAAGCATAGGTACTACCGCACGGTTGGAAGCTATGCGACCCGCCATCGAACCGATAGGCGCCGGTCAAACGCATCGGTGAAGTACCGATGTTCTTCACCCGATGTATGGTGAATGCATGTGTGGTTTCGATCGGTCTTCCATCCTGGCCCAACCGTTCCAAGCCATCAGCAGTATACTTCCAGTGCTCGGGACCGGCGCCGCCGCCCATGGCGAGCACGAGTTCTCCTTGCGCAATGCTCCATTTGCCGATATCGCCAAAGGGCACGCTATCGCGCTTCAGGTAACGCTCGCGGAGGATGAAGATGCTGTCCGTCCGCAATTCCAATTCCGTGAGGATGCCCGGGCAATCCGCGCAGGGCAGCGTATTGGAATAAAGGCCCACCCAATTTGACGGGGTTGACCGTTCGGTACTGTCAGCCCCGGATGGGGTAGTCTGCTTCTCCTGCGGTGCCGGGGACTGGCAGGACGCGAAGGCCAGCAATATGATCGGAAGAAGAGATGATGTCTTGGACATGCGACAAAGAAACAACGCTGCGGCGGTCATCTTTGTGCGCCATGGCCGACGTCCTTCTATCCGCCTTTTATTTCGGTACCGTGGAGCACTTTGCGCTTATCGCAAAAAGCGCGCGTGTCACCATCGATACGGGTGAACACTACGAGCGCCAGAGCTACCGCACGCGCACCGGGATCATCGGCCCCAACGGGAAGCAGGACCTCATCGTGACCATCGATCGGCGCAGCGGGAAGAAGATGCCGATGCATACTGTCGGGCTCTCCTACACCGAGCCGTGGAACGCTCGCCATGTGCAGGCCATCCGCAGCGCTTACGGGCAAACGCCGTGGTTCATCCACTACATCGATGACATTGAAGCCGTGCTGTTAAAGAAGTACGACCGCCTTGTGGACCTTGATATCGCGACGATGCGGCTTGGGATGAAGTGGCTGGGGCTAAGAACGGAGGTTGTAGTTTCTCCAACTTACGTAGAGGAGTTCGCATCCTCGGAAGGTGTTCTCATCGAAGACCATCGCACAGACTTCAATCCCAAGCGGTCACTACCGAAAGCGATCCCCGAGATCGGACCCTATACACAGGTCTTCGCGGATAGGCATGGCTTCACAGGCCGCAGGAGCATCATCGACGTGGTGATGAACACCGGGCCTGATGCTGCAGCGATCATCCGACGTTGAGAGAATACGGTCCAATGAAAAGGGCGCCGCATTGGCGCCCTTTTGCAATAGCATTTGATAGGTGATCAATCCACCTTGAAGACGGCGGCATCAATTCCTTTGTTCACGCTGATCTTGGTGGCGGTGAAGGTGATGTCCATGCCGGCGTTCTGCTTTACCGTGTGCGGGAATAAGATCCCATTCTCCGCACTGTAGTCGCTGTAATCGGTGTTGACCTGCATCATGTGCTCCCCGCTGCCCTGCATCTCGCTGCGGCGCAACTTCAAGCTGGTCTTCACATCGAAGTAATCGGTGAAACTGGCTCCATCCGGATCAGTAACCTTCATGCGGTAGGCCTTCGTGCCATTCACATCCACCACGCCGGTGAGTTCGAGTGTCTTGTTGAGTTCCTTGTAATGCAACTCCGGGAAGGCGTAGACCGAGTTCATGATCTCCTGCAGATCGGCGCCTTCGAGCGCCTTCTCACCTTGCATTCCGCCAGCCTTGCCCTTCTTGCCATCGAACACTATGTTCTGCATCATCATCGCGCCCATTTTCATCTGCATGGCATATTGATCGGGGGCTTTGTTGTACTCGGTCATCGTCGCGGTCATGCCTTGCACGCTGGTGGTGTATTCGCGCTTCAGGTCTTTCACCTTGGCCACGGCGGCCTGCCCACCGATCGCGGCGATGTAGTTATCGATCACCTTCTGTGCGGTCAGGCCTTCGGGAATGGGATCCGCCACATTCTGCTCGATGTTGCCATCGGAATCATAGTAGACCACTTTGTCATTCGCGCTCAACGGAGCCAACGTGCTGCCCACCTTCTCCTTATCACCCACCACAAGGATCGTAGCGTGCGCAGGCTTCAGGAAACGATCAGCAGCCTGCTGTACATCAGCGATGCTGATCGTGTCCAACCGCTGCAGATAGGTATCATAATGATCCGCGGGCAGATCATTAAGGTAAGTGCTCAATGCGAAACGTGCGATGGTCTTGGGATCTTCGAGCGCACGGGCGAAGTTGCCGGCCATGTTGCTCTTGGCCAAAGCGATCTCGTCCGCCGAGACGGGTGCTTTGCGGATCCTGTCCAGTTCGTCCATGATCTGTACGACGGCACTGTCCGTCACTGCCGTGCGCACGCTACAGCCTGCACTAAAACTGCCAGCCCATCGGTCGGCATCCAATTGGGAATAGGCGCCGTAGGTGTATGCCTTGTCCTCGCGCAGGTTCTGCATCAGGCGGGCATTGAAGACACCACCACCGAAAATGGTGTTCATCACTTGCGCTTGCATGGCCATGGGGTCGTTCGGCTTGAGGGCCACCGGGAAGACCACCTTGATCACGCTCTGCGCGCTACCGGGACGGTCCACGAATGCCACGTTGGTCGCTGCCGCAGGTGCGGGGACACTGCCGGCGGGAATTAACGGCCCGAGTTCCTTCACCACGTCATGGCCTTGGGCATCCTTGGTAACGGACACGTCGGCACCCTTCCAGCTACCGAAGTATTTCTCGGCCAGCTTTTTTCCTTCTTCTTCATTGATGTCCCCTACCAGTACGAGATAACCCTTCTTGGGCTGGAAGAAATAGCGGTAGTAGGCGTAGACCTGATCGCGGGTCACCTTGTCCATAGAGGCGGTCGTGGTCACCTCGCCGTAAGGGAAATCCTTACCGAAGGTGAGCGCATGCCCTACCACATCAGCGATCTCGCTTGGGTCGTCGCCGCGTGCCTTGATCCCTGATAGCATACGCGTCTTGGACTTGTCAAACTCGTCCACGGGATAGTTAGCATTCTCCACCACCTCGGAGGCCAAGCCCAGAAGTTGGTCGAAGTTTTTCTTCAAGCAGGTTCCGTAGATGCCATTGCCGGTCCCGTTCAGCTGGGCTCCAAGCCCGTCCACAGTCTCATCGATCTGCTCCTTGCTGTGGCTTGTCGTCCCGCTGGTGAGCAGTTCCCCCACGAGGTCCTGGTAACCGGCGATATCCCCTTGCATGATAGGAGGGATGTCAAAGCGCACCTGTGCGCTTAAGATCGGGATCTTGTGGTTCTCCACCACGATAACACGCATGCCGTTGGCCAGTAGGAAGCTGGCATGACCACCCAGATGCACGATGGGTGCGGGTCCGGGAGCGGGTGCGTGGGTGCGGTCCACTTGGGCGTTCATCAAGGCCGGAGTAAGTAAGGTTGCGACCAACGCAAGGGTATGAAGCTTCGGTGTGTTCATGATCTTGAGGTGGCGATTCATTTCTTCTGACTGATGGGGAGGTAGTAGAGCACCACCCGGTTCTGCGGAACGAAGTACAAGCGGGCCACGCGTTGCAGGTCCGCAGCGGTCACAGCCAAGTAATGTTCCACTTCGGTGTTGACCTTCTTGGCGCCGCCCAAGAAAGTATAAGCATTGGCCAGGTTGTTGGCGATGCCGGCATCTGTGCTGTTATCCATGGCGTGCTCGGTCTCGATCTGCACCTTCAACTTTTGCAGTTCCTCGGGGGACACCAGTTCATCGCGCACGCGGGCGAACTGCCGGTCCATGCTCGCCTCCAAGCTATCGGGGGAAACGCCCATGTTGGCCACGGCGAAGGCAATGGACAATCCGGGGTCTTCCAGCGGAAGGCTGAAGGAGCCCACATACACCGCCTTCTGCTCGGCATCCTGCACGTTCTTCACCAAGCGGCTACTGTTACCGGTGCTAAGCAAGCGGTTCAACATGTCCACTGCGTAGAAATCAGGGGTGCCCAAGGCCGGGATGCGATAGGCTTCCACCACGGCCGGCAGCTGGATCTTATCGTACACCGTATCCCTGATCTCTCCTTTCATCGGTGGTTCCACGATCGTGTTGCGCGGGATAACGCCACCCTTCGGTATGTCTGCGAAATACTTCTTCAATTCCTTGGTGGCGGTCTTTGTATCGAAATCGCCCGACAACACCAGCACGGCATTGTTCGGAACGTAAAAGGTCTTGTAGAAGGCCTTGTAATCGGCTTCCGTAGCGGCATTCAGGTCCTCCATGTAACCGATGGTCGGCCACTGATAGGGGTGCACGGTATAGGCGCGCTTAAGCACTTCCGGAATGATGGTGCCATATGGCCTGTTCTCATAGTTCTGCCGGCGCTCTTCCTTCACCACCTCGCGCTGGGTCTCAATGCCCTTGGTCTCCACCTTCGCGTGCATCATGCGCTCGCTCTCTAGCCAAAGGCCTAGGTCCAATTGGTTGCTAGGGAGCACTTCATAGTAGTAAGTGCGATCGCTGGTGGTGTTCGCATTCAGAACGCCACCCGCTTTCTCCACGTACTTGGCATACTCCCCGCGACCGATGTTGTCGGACCCCTCGAACAGCAGATGCTCGAAGAAGTGCGCGAAGCCGCGTCGGTTGCTCGCCTCGTCCTTGCTTCCCACGTGGTACATCACGGCCACGGCCACGATCGGCGTGGAGTGGTCCTCGTGAAGGATGACGTGCAGCCCGTTGGGCAGGTCGAATTCGGTGTACTTGATCTCGCGTGTCTGTGCCACGGCCGTGATCGCTGCCATCATGCAGGCTGTTGTTGTAAGTATCGTTCTCATGCGTCGCTGCCTTGGGGGCCCGAAAGGGCGGCGAATGTAAGGTTCGCCCGGTCGGCGGTCAGTAGTCGTAAAGGAGGAACGGAGGCATTTGGGGGTGAGCGGTCCACCTGTCCATTCCACTATTTAAGAAGTTCAACTGGTGATCAAGATCGCCATCATTGCCCAACTTCGCGGCGTATCCCGATAAACCCGTGGCGCGGCTCCTTCGTACAAGCTGCCACCAATAGGGATGCTGAAGACGTTAGCCCCCACGATGACCGACCGTCTGCTCACCCCCACCGTGGTCGAGCTCGTGCAGATCTTGTGTGACCAATTCGGTCCGCAGCGCCTTGCCGTGCTCCATCAGGCTGCGCTGCGCATGGCTGAATTGCGCGAGGGCAACGTGTCCTTTCTGGCGGAAACCGCGAACATTCGAAGTGGCGAATGGACGGTGGATCCCGTTCCCGCGGAACTGCTCGAACGGCGCGTGGAACTGATCGGCGGTTGCACCAGGCGAGAGATCATCGAAGGAATGAACGCCGGGGCCAAGAGCTTCGTGGCCGACCTGCGGAACATGACCTTGGGCAATGAGGCCTCGATCCTGCAGGCGCACAAGAATATTGAACGGGCCACGGACAATCGGTTGGCCTTTGTCGGTGATGACGGGGACCGAGTGCGCATCAACCCGCACAGCACAACCCGACTAATGATGGTTCCCCGGCCTATGTCCCTCATGGATGCAGGAGGCCATGGCATCACCGGCCCTGTGCCGGCCGCTTTCCTCGACCTCGCCTTGCATGCCAGCTACAATGCGGAGAAGTTGTGCCTTCGCCAAGGCGGGGTATACCTGTACCTGCGCGAAGTGAGCGGCCACTTGGAGGCGCGACTCTGGAACGACCTGTTCACCTTTATGGAAGAGCGGCTGAAGTTGCCACGAGGGACGTTCAGGGCCACGGTGATCATGGACTCACTGGCCGCTGTATTGGAGGCTGACGAGATCCTTTTCGAATTGATGCACCATTCCGCGGGTCTATCACTGGACCATCAAGCCTATGCTGCGGACCACATCGCCTTGTTCAGCGCTCCGGATCGGATGCACTTTCCCGACAGGGACCACATCGGGCTCAATGCGCATTTCCTGCGCAGTATCAGCCTGCTCGTCATTAGCGTTTGCCACCGGCGACAGGCCCATGCCATAGGAGCACCATCTTTTGTGTTGCCTATCGACCCCAGCCTTCCGGCGAGATCGGCCTATCTGGAAATGATCGCCGACAAGGAGCGCGAAGCAGTTGATGGACATGACGGCACCCTGGTCGGGCATCCGGGCATCGTGACCGCGGCGATGACCGAGTTCAATAAGAGCATGCCCCGGTCCCACCAGATGTACTACCAGCGGCCCTGCCACACCACCGCCGCCGACCTGGTGCAGCGACCGGAAGGAGCCCTCACCACTGCAGGGATCATCACTTCCATACGGGTTGTGCTTCTCGCCATGGCTGGCAGGCACTCGGATCAAGCGGTGATCATTCAAGGGGGGCTATCCCATGATCGTTCGTCTGTGCGACTTTCCACGCTTCTGCTTTGGCAGTGGACGCAAGCCGAAAAATGCTTTGTCACCGATACCGGTCTCGAGGTGCATGCGGACCTGATGAAGTATCTAGTGCGAAAGGAGGGTGAACGGATGTTCAGTAAGGATGCCGCTCAGCGAGAGCTCGGTAAAGCGGCCGTAGAGCAGCTGACAGCGGCTATTCTTTGCCCAACTCTGCCCATTGGTCTGCTTCCGGATTGATAGGTTCGACAGTACTTTGGCCGACACACCCTTGCTCATGGCGGATCATTGGACCCCTTGTTCTGAGCAGCTTCCTGCAGATGGGCAACGCGTGCTGTGTTGGATCCCCGGGAACAGAGTGCACTTGCCCGGCCTTCAGGAGAAGGAGGAACGCGAAGCGGTGATCCTCCGGTTCGGGGAGGATTGGTTCGTGAACAACCCCAGCAAGACCGGGCGCAAGACCCACCGGCACTTCTGGCTGGGCGAGGGAAGCAGCAATCACTTCTTCGAACAGGTGAGCCATTGGATGGAACTTCCTGGAGGGCCATCTGCGGAACATTGATCACCACGATCGAGAACGGCCCGGATCGCTCCGGGCCGTTCGCCTTGCACCAGGTTGGCGCTATTACTTCTTCTTACCCAGGACGTCGATCAGGTCGAGGTCGAAGATGAGGGTGCTGTTGCCCGGGATCAACTTGCCGGATCCACGAGGGCCATAGGCGAGGTCGCTGGGGATGAACAATTTCCACTTCGAACCAGCGGGCATCAGTTGCAGCGCTTCCTGCCAACCGGGAATGAATCCGCTCACAGGGTATTCTATCGGTCCGCCATGGTCGAGGGAGCTGTCGAACTTTTCGCCGTTGATCAAGGTCCCGGTGTAATTGAGGCGCACGGAATCCGTTGCAGCGGGCTTCGGTCCGGTGCCCATGGTGATCACTTGATACTCGAGGCCACTCGCCGTGGTGACCACACCGGGCTTCTTGCCATTATCCGCGAGGAATGCCTTGCCTTTAGTGAGTTCCGCATCAGCTTCCACCTGCTGCTGAGCCATCATCTTGTCATGTGCGCCCTTCATGAAGTTTTGCACGATGGCACGCAGTGAATCGGCGGGAATGCGCTCGGTGCTGTCCATCGCATCACGCATGCCGGCGAACATGGCTTCCTTATTCAGCGAATCCAAGCCGGAGGATTTCAGGTTCCGCTGCAGGTCGGGGCCAACTTCCGTGCCGATGCCATAGCTCACCGAATCGATCGTCGTCACCAAGGGAACGTTGTGTTCCTTTTGGCCTGTAACGTTGTTTCCGCAGGCGCTAAGCAGGACGGCAGCCAAAGAAAAAATGCCAAGTCGAATGTTCATTTTCTGGTTTTGAGGCGGCGAAGGTAGATGCCCGGGTCGTGTCATAGTAGGTTGATCGATCTCTTCACGATCCTTAACGCGGCGGCACTTCACAGGTCGTCCCGTCGTTGAGGATGTTTCGCAGCCGCCGACGGAAGCGTGCATAACCGCCCAGATCACTGTGGTAGCCACGGGCAAAGCTGATCAATTCGCGATGCACGTCAACAGGTACCGCGGCGTATAAACGCAGAGCGCTGCTGTACGGGACCAGCGGGTCGCGTTTTCCATGGAAGATATACACGGGACAATGCACGCGAGTCATCGCCTCAGCATTCCGGAATGGATAGCGGAGCAACCAACGGTAGGGCAGTATCCCTAAGTAATGCTTGGCCACATCGAATAAGTTGGCAAATGGCGACTCCAGGATCAAGGCACGTGGAGAGCGTTGCGCTGCTATCGGGACGGCAAGCCCTGAGCCGAGCGAACGGCCGTAGACCACTATCTTCTCTTCACCGTATTTCTTCGCCAACAGATCGTACCAGGCCAGCGCGTCCCCCATCAAGGCGGCCTCGGAAAGTTTACCCCGGCTTTTGCCGTAACCGCGGGGATCGGGCATCAGCACCGAATGGCCCAAGCTCGTGAAGCGGGGTGCACGCTTGCCCCATCGGCGCAGGCTTCCGGTGTTTCCATGAAGATATAGCACCACACCTTTCTGCGTCGGTACCGTGAAATACAAGGCATGCAACCGCGCGCCATCTGGGCGGTCCAACCAAAGTTCCTCGAAGGCCCGGGGAAACTGGAAACGATAGTTTTCCTGTAAGGTGAAGCGTACGAAGATGATCCGTTCCTGGAACGCCCAGTAGAACAGGCAAAGCCCCACATATGCGGTCAGCAACAGGGTCAGCGTGGAGATCAAAAAGAGGAACACGGCACTAAAATATTAAGCGTGCGGTGGTCACCGCAAGAAGACCCATTGGTCTGGGGAACTGGAGGCCGCATCAAAGCGATATCCATCGCCCTCGTATTGCTTGATCATCTCCGGCTCCAACAAACGGTGCTGGATGATCCACCGGGTCATCGCTCCGCGCTGGTGCTTGGCATAGGCCATCAACATCTTCGGACCGCCGGGTCGATCTTCCTTGAAAACGGGTGTGATGATATGGCCATCCAATCTTTCGTGCTGTACGCTCTTGAAATATTCGGTGGAAGCCAGGTCGATCAGCACGTCGCTCCCGCTCTTGCGCAAGGCCGCGTTCAAATTGTCGGTAATGCGATCGCCCCAAAAGGAATAGAGATCCTTCCGCCCGCGGCCCATGGACAAGGAAGTGCCCATCTCCAAGCGGTACGGTCGGATCAGATCAAGTGGACGCAACACGCCATACAGACCGCTAAGGATCCTAAGATGTCCTTGGGCGTAACGCAGGTCGTCCTCGTCCAGCGATCCAGCGCCCAGACCACGATACGCTTCACCGTCGAACAGCAGCGCGGCGGGCTTGGCATTCGCGGGCGTGAAAGGCAGTGTCCATTCTTGGAAGCGCGCGTGGTTCAACTCCGCAAGCTTCGGATTGATATCCATAAGCTTGGCAAGCCTGCGGGCACTGAAGGTCTTCAACTTCGTCGCTAGTTCCAAGCTCTTTGCCGGGAACGCGGGTAGCGTGGTACCCTTCATCTTCGGGATGGGCGACTCATTGATATTCTTGGCCGGGGAAAGGAGAATGAGCATGCAATTGGATGAGTTCGTAACAATAGCGCCGCAAAGGTGCGGTTCGAGAACGATCCATATCTAAGTGGCGTCACCGTCGCCGGGATTACTTTCGGCCCATGGCCGCAGAGGGACGTACCATCGTGCTGGAACACGACCGCATTCAGCGCAAGTTGCGCCGCATCGCTTTTCGTATTTATGAGGACAACGTGCGCGAGCAAGGTCTCGTGCTCGTTGGTGTGGCGCCGCGCGGATCCAAGTTGGCCGAACGGCTAAAACGGCTACTAGAGGAGATCTCACCGCTGAAGATCGAGTTGCTCGAGTTGGAGTTGGACAAGAATGACCCGGTGAACAAGCCAGTCCGTTTCGGCATCAAGGATAAAGGACTGGATGGCAAAGTGGTGATCCTCGTGGATGATGTAGTGATGAGTGGCCGTACCCTGATGCATGCCGCCGCGCATCTGCTTGCATATCCGGTAAAGTGCTTGACGACCGTGGTGTTGGTGGATCGATTGCACCGTGCTTATCCGATCCGCGCGGATATCGTAGGCCTTACGCTCAGCACCACCTTGCAGGAGCATATCAGTGTGGAACTCGGTCGAAAGGATACGGTCTACCTGACCTGAACGCCGAGCAGGGAAGCAATGCCACGCGCGGTCTCCGGTGGCGCTTCAATGGCCGAGGTACGCAGATGCGCTCTGCGATAGACCGGTCGGCGCACGGCCATAAGCTCTTCGATCCGCGTCTGTAAAGCCTCCCCTTCCAGCCCGAACAGCAACGGCCGATCGCCACCGGAACGCTTTGCCCGCTGCAGTAATACATCGGTAGGCACATCAAGATAGACCACCGTTCCGGAGTCCAGCATGCGGTCCATGTTGTCCGCGGCCATCGGGGTACCACCACCGCAGGCCACGAGCACGTTCTCCTCCGTCATCAATCCGTCCAACACCTCGCTTTCCACCACGCGGAATGCCGCTTCACCATGTTGGCGCATCCACGGAAGTATAGGGCCGATGCGCTGTTCGATGGCGCGGTCCACATCCACGAAACGGTGCTGGTCCAAGATGTTCGCCAACTCCCGTCCCACAACGCTTTTGCCGCTGCACATAAAGCCGATGAGGAAGACGCGCATGGTACCAAGGTAGGTTTCCGATCGATCCGCCCGACACATGGTGCCAAAGCAGTTGCGACCTTCGCGCCGATGAAGATCGCAGAAGCGAAGGACGAAATGACCGTTCATGATTGGATGCGCGTGCCGTGGCGCATCTATGCAAAGGACAGCAACTGGGTTCCGCACTTGAAGCAGGATGTCGAAAAGGTCTTCGACCCAGCGGTGAACAAACTCTTGCAATCCCGTCCGGACCGAAAGGCCGGTGCGGTGAAACGCTGGGTACTGTATGATGATGCCGGCACAGCGGCCGGTCGCATCGCCGCCTTCATCGACCCGAAGACAGCTTGGACCGACAAGCAGCAACCCACCGGCGGCTGTGGTTTCTTTGAGTGCATCGATGACCAGCAAGCGGCCACCCTCCTCTTTGACTCATCCCGCGACTGGCTGAAGACCCAAGGCCTAGAGGCCATGGATGGGCCAGTGAACCTCGGCGAGCGCAACATGTTCTGGGGACTGCTGATCGAGAATTTCACGGACCTTCCGATCTATGGCACCAACTACAATCCACCTTACTACGTGAAGTTGTTCGAGGCCTACGGCTTCCAGATCTACTTCAAGCAGCTCTTCTTCAAGCGTTCCGCGATCACACCGGTGCAGCCCATTTTCCATCGCAAGTACAAGCAGTTCCAAGCTGATCCGAACATCAGTGTGCGCGACGTGCGCGGTATGAGTTCCGAAAAGCTCGCGGAGGATTTCCGCACCGTCCTCAACGCGGCGTGGGTGGACCACGAGAACTTCAAGCCCATGCCAAAAGAAGTGGCGCTGAAGACCATCAAGCAGATGAAACCCGTGATGGACCCGCGCATCGTGATCTTCGTTTACCACAAGGAAAAGCCGATCGCCTTCTTCGTGAACTTGCCGGAACTGAACGAGATCTTTCGCTACGTGGACGGCGACCTGAACTGGCTCGGCAAACTGAAATTTCTCTGGCACAAATGGAAGGGCACTGCCAAGACCATGACGGGCATCGTCTTCGGCGTGGTGAAGGAATGGCAGGGCAAAGGCGTGGAAGGCGTGATGATCGTCCACCAGAGCAAATGGCTAATGGAGACCGGGCGTTACAACGACACAGTGCTCACGTGGATCGGCGATTTCAACCCGAAAATGCTGCGCGTGTGTGAGGGCCTCGGTGCCACGAACTACCGCACGCTTGCTACGTTCCGCTACTTATTTGATCGCACGAAACCCTTTGAACGCCTCCCCTTGATAGCGAGGAAGGACTGATCCGGTTTGGTCAGCCCGCCGGGATGGCTATTTTCGCGCCCCGAACGCAAAAGGTATAGTTTGCTCTTAGCGTTTCGATCCTGTAGCTCAGCTGGTAGAGCAATACACTTTTAATGTATGGGCCCTGGGTTCGAATCCCAGCGGGATCACAGAGACCTCGGCGAAAGCCGGGGTCTCTGACGTTTATGGTCAGTGGATAACCAGCTCCTCTGGCGGATATTTTCTTCGTCCCCTCAGTCATCCGTTCCGGGCAATTACATTTGCGCCCCCAACGACAGCCGGTGCATACCGATGACGTTGGGAATTGGTCCTGTAGCTCAGCTGGTAGAGCAATTGACTCTTAATCAATGGGTCCGGGGTTCGAGCCCCCGCGGGACCACAAAGACCTCGGCGAAAGCCGGGGTCTTTGTCTTTATAAAACTAGGCGAGAAGTTTATCCCGGGCGAGGAATGAATCGGGAAGCCCCGAGGGACCACCCAAGCCAAGGCTTTCTTCGTTTGGGGTGACTTTCCTCACCAGACCGGCAATGAGCACGGGCTACCTTTGCGCCACCAAAATGCGCATACGCCGATCGATCACCATTCTCCTTCTCGGGATCTTCCTCGCCAATACCATGGAGGCGCATTAACTCCTGAAGTTGCCTGCGCTGTTCGAGCATTTATCGGAGCACCGGGCGGATGGCCCCATGAGCTGGACGGAATTCCTCGCGGAACATTATTTCCAAGTAGGACAACACGCTGACCGTGACCATCATCACCACGACCTGCCTTTCCACGGTGACAATCATTGCGCTACCCAGACCATTCAAGCCAAGCTCCCTGAAGCCTCTTTGGGAAGCTGCAACATTCTCCATGCCTTGGAACTCGGGCTGATCCCGATGGATGAAGGTGTGCCGCTACGGAACGGATCGAGCGACGTCTGGCAGCCGCCCAAGCGGGCCTGACGCGGAGTGATCCGCAGCACGGCGAGGCTTAGCCCCGTGCAGTTTCCTGTAACCCATCTGAAATGTCGACCCATGGGTCGGCGGTACAGGTACCCCTAATAACCTCAGTAGAAATTTATCCATCGCATGATCGATCGCATCATCACATTCAGCGTACGCAACAAGCTGTTCACCGGCTTGCTGCTCTTGGCCTACATCGGCTGGGGCGCTTGGTCCGTCACGCAGCTGCCCATCGACGCGCTGCCGGACGTCACCAACAACCAGGTGCTGGTGAACACCATCGCGCCCAACCTCGCCACGCAGGAGGTGGAGCAGTTCATCACTTTCCCGCTGGAGCAGGCCTTCAAGAACCTGCCCGACGTTGTGGAACTACGCAGCGTTTCGCGCAGCGGCCTCTCCGTGATCACAGTGGTGTTCAAGGACGAGGTGCCGCTCTACCTCACCCGGCAGCTTGTGGCGGAGCGCATCACGCAGGTGCAAGCGCAGATCCCACCAGGATATGGCACGCCGGAGATCGCCCCACCCACCACCGGAACGGGGGAGATCTACCAGTATACCCTCGCGGTGGACAGTGCCCAGAAGGGTCAATATGATCTAATCCAGCTGCGCACTTTACAGGACTGGGTGGTGCGCAGGCACTTGCTCGGAGTGCCCGGTGTGATCGACGTGAGCAGCTTCGGTGGCCTGCTGAAACAGTATGAAGTAAGCGTTGACGCGCGTCGCTTGGCCGGTGCGGGCTTCTCGCTGATGGACGTGTTCAACGCGCTGGAGAAGAACAACGCCAACACCGGCGGCAGCTACATTGAGAAAGGGCCGAACATCTACTTCATCCGTGGGGAAGGCGTGATCTCCTCGTTGAAGGACGTGGAGGATATCGTGATCAGCTCGCGGGGTGGCAGCCCGGTGCGGGTGCGCGACGTGGCGGAAGTCCGCTTCGGGCATGCGGTCCGCTACGGTGCGATGACGCGCAACGGCGAAGGCGAGACCGTGGGCGGCGTGGTGTTGATGCTGAAGGGTGCCAACGCCCTGGCCACCGTCACAGCCGTGAAGGAACGGGTGAAGGAGATCCAGCAAAGCCTACCGGAAGGCGTGCACATCGATGCCTTTGTGGACCGCTCGAAACTGGTGGACCAGACCATCGGCACCGTGGAACACAACCTGCTGATGGGCGCGCTGATCGTGATCGCCGTGCTGGTGCTCCTGCTCGGCAACTGGCGTGCGGGCCTCATCGTGGCCAGCGTGATCCCGCTTGCATTGCTCTTCGCCATCGGCTGCATGGTGGTGGCCGGGCAAAGCGCCAACCTGATGAGCATGGGCGCGCTCGACTTCGGCCTGATCGTCGACGGTGCGGTGATCGTAGTGGAAGGGATGATGTTCGCGCTGCACCAACGCTACGCGGGCGAGCGGCTTTCCGCGGAAAACATGAATGATGAGACGATCCGAGGCGCAGGCGGCATCATGAAGAGCGCCGTGTTCGGGCAAGTGATCATCCTTATCGTCTACGTGCCCATTTTCGCATTGATCGGTGTGGAGGGTAAGATGTTCCGCCCGATGGCCTTTACCGTGAGCTTCGCGATCATCGGCGCACTTATACTAAGTCTCACCTATGTGCCTTGGGCCGTGTCGATCTTCCTGGGAAAGAACATTCCTAGGGGTGAAAGCTGGAGCGAGCGCATGATCCATCGCTTGCAGAATTGGTACGCACCGAAGTTGCGCGGACTCCTGCACCATCGTCGGATCGCCATCGGTGGCGCTTTGGTATTGATGGTCGCGGCCTTCCTCGTCTTTGGTCGCTTGGGTGGCGAGTTCATACCGGAACTGGATGAAGGCGATTTCGCAACGAACGTCATCATCCGCCAAGGAAGCAACCTGAGCCAAAGCATCGCGGTGAGCGACCAGTTGGCGCGCATCCTGCTGAAGGATTTCCCGGAGGTGAAGGAGGTTGTCGGCAAGATCGGGAGCAGCGAGATCCCCACGGATCCCATGCCCATCGAGAGCCAGGACCTGATGATCGTAATGAAGGAACGGAAGGATTGGAAAACAACAAAGGACAGGGAGCACATGGCAGAGCTGATGAACGAGAAGCTCAGTGTGATCCCGGGCATGAGCCTCAGCTTCGAACAGCCCATCCAGATGCGCTTCAACGAACTGATCGCTGGGGTGAAGAGCGATATCGCAGTGAAGATCTACGGGGACAACCTCGATGAACTTTTCAAGACCGCCAATGCCGCAGCGGCACTGATCGCCACGGTGCCGGGTGCCACGGATATCAAGGTGGAGCAGGTCACCGGTATGCCGCAGCTGGTGGTGAAGTACGACCGGGCGCGCGTCGCGCAGTACGGCGTGAACATCGCTGAATTGAATCAGGTGCTGAACACTGCTCTGGCTGGCGGAAAGGCAGGCGTGGTCTATGAGGACGAGCGACGCTTCGACCTTGTGGTCCACATGGCCGACATGCGCGATGCCGATCCGGATAAGCTGAAGAACCTCCTGGTCCCATTGCCAAACGGGTCGCAGATGCCGATGGGCCAGTTGGCGGAGATCGGCTTCCAAAGCGCCGCCGCACAGGTGAGTCGCGAGGACGGTGCCCGGCGGATCGTGGTGGAAACGAACGTCCGGGGCCGCGACATCCAAGGCGTTGCACAGGACATCCAAGCACTGATCAAACAAAGACTGCCACTGCCCACAGGCTACTTCGTGGCCTACGGCGGAACGTTCAAGAATCTGCAAGAAGCCAGCGCGCGTTTGATGATCTCGGTGCCCTTGGCGCTGGCGCTGATCTTCGTGCTGCTCTTCTTTGCCTTCAAGTCATTCAGCGAGGCGCTCATCATCTTCAGCGCGGTGCCCATGGCGGCCGTGGGCGGCGTGTTCGCCCTGTGGTCTCGCGGCTTGGACTTCAGCATCAGCGCAGGCGTGGGCTTCATCGCGCTCTTCGGCGTGGCGGTGCTGAACGGCATCGTGCTGATCAGCTATTTCAACCAGCTGCAGCGTGAAGGCATCACGGATGTGACGGACCGCGTGGTGCGCGGCACCTTGGCCCGCTTGCGCCCCGTGTTGGCAACGGCTGCTGTGGCCTCGCTGGGCTTCCTGCCCATGGCGCTTAGCACCAGTCCGGGAAGTGAGGTGCAACGGCCCTTGGCCACTGTGGTGATCGGCGGTTTGATCACTTCCACGTTGCTTACGCTGGCGGTGCTGCCCGTGCTGTATCACTTGGTTTTTTCGCGCAGGCGGAAAGAGGAAGATGGTGAGGGAGGAGATGGAGGTGACGGTGGTAACGGAGGTGATGGAGGTGAGGTTGGCGAAGGACAGACCGGGAGATCCGGTATCGCAATGGCTTCCTTGATCGCATTGCTGTTCCTCGGAAACTCGGTGCATGCGCAGGCTCCGGTGCTTTCGCTGGATAGCGCTGTGGCCCGTGCGTTGCGCACATATCCGGCGATGACCGCTGCGGAATTGGAAGTGCAGCAACAGGAGGCGCTGCGAAAAACGGCCTTTCAACTGGATCCGCTCGGTGCGCAACTGCAAGGCGGCCAGATCAACAGCGCCATTCACGATGTCTAAGCCTGAAATACGTTGACAACATTCCAAGTCAACATGAAGGAGAAATAT
>JBEPUG010000042.1:0-21621 GCA_041691695.1 Flavobacteriales bacterium | reverse complement strand
ATTGCAAACGATCGCGGGGATATTGCAATACCTATCGGAAATACGTGTCCGGCCCTATCTCTTCCGATCGTCACTGTTGCGTAGATCTCCGGCCCTAGCACGTCCAATTGGCGGAAAATATCACAACCTATTACGAACTTTTTTCCTCTTCGGTGGTTCCTATTGTAATTTCCGCACTCGCTATCTCACACTAAATAAATTGACCACATGGCGAAAAGACGCCTTAGCCAAAAGGACATCGATCAACTTCTCTCCCATTACCGCGCCGAGCGCAGACGATTGAACTATCAATTGGGCCTGACACGTGCGGCGATACTGGAGTTAAAAAAGGAAAAGGCTGCTGCACCGGAAAGCGCTTCCGCTTCAGCCTCTGATGGCAAGCCAAAGCGGGGACCTGGTCGTCCGAAAGGATCGAAGAACACGACCAAGGAACCTGGTAGACCGGGCCGCCCGAAGAAGCGCGAGCGCAAGGAACGCGAATTGAATGAATGGGACCACATGGTAATGGGATCCATCAATTCCACTGGCCGTTTGATGCCCAAAGAGGAATTACTCGAACACGCTAAGACGTGGGCCGCAAAGAGTGCACCTACGCTGTCCTCCGAGGAAGTAGAAGCTTTCCTCACCCGCACATTGCAGAAGCTGAGCGGCAAAAAGAAGTTGCTCGGCACACACCACACGGGACTTCGCCGAGGATACCATTACGGCTTGAAGGACTGGTTCTTCCAAAGCAGTGGCAAACTCCGCAAGCAGCATTACGACAGACTTGTGCTGAGCCCATCCTCTGAAAAATAGGTCCTCGTTTCGCAAAAAAAAGAAAAGAAGGGAATGGCGGTCATTGATCGCCATTCCTTTTAATACCCAGATCCAACATGATGAAGAACATATTCGTCCCTCTTGACCTCCGATCCGATCACCAAGCCGTGGTGAACGAAGCTACCCTACTGGCCAAAGCCTTTGGCTCAACTCTTTGGCTGGAGCATGTGGCTGCCCCTGAACCCGAGTTCGCCGGATATGAGGCTGGCCCCAAATACATACGCGATATGCGCGCGGATGAATTGCGGGAGGAGCATCATGAATTGTTGCGGATCATCAAGGAAATTACGGCAAAGGGGATCGAGGCCCATGCGCTTTTGATCCATGGTCCAACAGAGGAAACGATCATAAAAGAGGCCGACCGGCTGCAAGCCGATCTGGTGGTCATGGGAACACATGGTCGTCGCGGTCTGGCCAAGGCTTTCATGGGCAGCGTAAGTGATGAGGTACTCCGCGCCAACCGATTCAAGGTGCTCGTGATCCCAACCGCGTTGGACCATTGAAGATCGAATGAAAACGCTTCAGCTTCTCCCGCTGGGTGCGTTGCTCTTTCTTGGTGGGGTATGCCAGCCATCGCTGTTCCCAAGCGATCCACGCTTGGATGACATCAAGTTGCCACCGGGCTTCCACATTTCGATCTTTGCCGAGGGCGTGAAGAATGCACGGGGCATGAGCCTTGGCCCGGATGGCACTGTCTATGTCGGCTCGCGCGATGCGGGTAACGTATATGCCCTTCCCGATCGCGACCATGATGGGATGGCCGACACGATCTACACGTTGGCAACAGGGCTGAACATGCCGGCTGGCGTGGCTTATCACGATGGTGACCTATATATGAGCGCGGTAAGCAAGATCCTGAAACTGCCCGATGTGGGAGATCACCTCAGCGCTCCTCTTCCCATGGACACTGTCTACGACAAGTACCCGGACAAGGACCACCATGGCTGGAAGTACATCGCCTTCGGTCCCGATGGCAAGCTCTATGTGCCCGTGGGTGCGCCGTGCAACATCTGCCTTAGCGAAGACAGCATCTTCGCGTCCATGACGCGGCTCAATGCGGACGGCACCAACATGGAGATGATCGCACACGGCATCCGTAACAGCGTTGGATTTGACTGGTCTCCCGTGGACAGTACGCTTTGGTTCACCGACAATGGCCGTGATATGCTCGGAGATAACATCCCGAACGATGAGTTGGACCACCTCATCTCAGTTGGACAGCACTTCGGCTATCCCTTCTGTCACCAAGGGAACATCCTGGATCCCGAATTCGGCAAAGGCAAGAATTGCGCGGATTACACGGGACCGGCAGCATTACTTGGGCCGCATGTGGCAGCGCTCGGCATGAAATTCTATCGGGGCAAAATGTTCCCTGAGAAATACAGGAACGCCATCTTCATCGCGGAGCACGGCAGTTGGAACCGCACCACGCCACTCGGCTATCGGGTAGCCGTAGCCTTTCCGCAGCCGGATGGCACAGCCAAGACGGAGATCTTTGCGGAAGGCTGGCTCAAAGGGAACAGCGCTTGGGGAAGGCCCGTGGCACTGTTGGAACTACCCGATGGCTCTATGCTACTGAGTGACGATACGGCGGATATGATATACCGCATCACGTACAGTGCCCATTAGTCATCCGCGCTTCATCGCTCAGCGAACCACAGGGACCAAGGTGTTGTGAACCGACCTATCCGCAACCCTCGATCATGCGCATTATACTCATAGCCGCACTGATCTCACTTACTTCCCAAACGCGAGCGCAATCCTCAGGTTTCGGCCTGGGTATCATGTTGGGTGAACCCACGGGCATCTCCATGAAAGGCTGGGTCGGGCCCACAAGGGCGATCGATGGGGCATTGGCTTGGAACTTCTGGAACGGTTCCTACCTGCACCTCCACGCGGACTATCTGTTCCACAATATGGACCTGATCCATGTGGCCAAGGGCAAGCTCGCACTCTACTACGGGCCGGGCCTCCGCATTGAGTCATGGACCGGCGATGGATACTGGGACCGCGGCGGCCACTGGGACGGTGTGGATGGATCACGAGTGGACCTTGCTTTCCGCTTTCCCGTCGGTCTGGATTACCTGCCAGCCGCTACACCATTGGACGTCTTTCTTGAAATTGTGCCCACACTGGAACTGACACCTGCCAGTTGGCTAGAATTCGACGGGGGCATCGGGGTGCGCTATTGGTTTTGATACCATACCGGAAAAACAGGGCACAAGAAAGGCGCTGTGGTAAGACCACAGCGCCTTTCCAATAATGGATCCAACTTATCAGGCGGTCAAGAAGCCCTTCGCCTTGGCGCGTTTCAGGGCCTCGGTAATGCCGATCTTGCTGATGGTGCGCATACCTGCCACACTCACCCGCAAGCTGACCGTGCGGTTCTCTTCGGGAATGAAATACTTCCGCTCCTGCAGGTTCGGCGCGAAGGTGCGGCGGGTCTTGCGGTTGGAGTGGCTCACCGCGTTTCCGGTGATGACGTGTTTACCGGTGATCTGGCAGATGCGTGACATGGCTGTTCGAATTCGGGCGGCGAAAGTAATGAAAGTTCCCCGGTTATCGCATCCGATCGCTCATGCACGCCCCTGGGGCATCCGCAAGCGCTTACGCAACATGTTCAATGCCGCTATCGAGGACCTGCGGATCACCAGATCGCGCGTGCCCATGAAGACACCCTTGCTGGACTGCACGCCATCCGGACCGGCCACCGCTATCCACACCGTACCAACAGGCTTCTCCGGCGTTCCGCCGTCCGGGCCGGCCACTCCACTGGTGGCGATCGCCCATTCGCTCTTCAGCGCGTTACGGACCCCTTCGGCCATGCGCTCCACCACGGGCTGGCTCACCGCTCCATTCAATTCGAGCATGTCGCTGGGGATACCCAATTCCTCCATCTTCACGGCATTGGCATAGCTGACCACGCCACCGATGTAATAGGCGGAACTGCCAGGGATGGACGTGACCAGATGACTCAAATAGCCTCCGGTGCAGCTTTCTGCCAAGGACAAGGTCTGCGCCCTGCCCTTCAACAGCTCACCCACCACCTCTTCCAAGCGTTGTTGCCCTTCTCCATAGATCTGCTCGGGAAGCAGCTTGTAAAGCTCCTGCGCTTGTTGGTCCACACGGGAAAGTGCTTCGGCCTGATCGCCACCGGCATAGGTGGAAAGGCGCAACTTCACGAGCCCCGGCGAAGGCAGATAGGCCAAGTTGATACGGTCCGCGGCCAATCCATTCTCCCACGCCTCCAGGTGCTGGGCAAGTTGCGTTTCGCCCATGCCCGTGGTCTTGATGGTGCGGTGAACGATCACCGGTGGATGGAACTTATCACTTAATCGAGCAAGCACCTCTCCTTTCATCATTGCCTGCATTTCGTATGGCACGCCTGGCATGCTTACGAAAACGCGGCCATTGTTCTCGAACCACATGCCACTGGCCGTTCCTCTCTGGTTCGCTAAGGGCGTGCAACTCTCCGGCAACATGGCCTGGCCCAGGTCGGCGGCCATGACCTGACGTGGATCCCGACCCATGCGGGTGAAGAGTTCCACCACGTGCGCTTCCACAGCAGCATTGCGCACCAGATGGGTATCGAAGTAGGTACACAGCGTGTGCTTGGTGATATCATCCTTGGTCGGCCCAAGCCCACCGGTGATGAGCACGATGTCCGCCGTGGACGTGCGCAGCGCTTCCAGGATCCGGTCGCGGTCATCACCAACGACCCGTGCCAGCACGGTCCGGATGCCGATGAGACCCAGCTCCTGCCCCATCCATGCCGCATTCGTATTGATGGTCTGCCCGATCAGCAGTTCATCCCCGATGCAGAGGCATTCCGCGGTTATCTCATTGGGTGCCGACGTGCCGAGCCCATTCTTCATCGCTTGTTCCAATTCGTGTTCAGCCATGCATTTCCGCGCTTTTCCCGTAATGCCCTATCACTTCCGCCTCGTGCGCGAGGAAGCCCTTCCATCGGGCATCCACGTCGGTCCCGTCCGCATACTTGCGTGCCAAGGTGATGAAGGTCGTATAGTGCCCTGCTTCACTCTCCATCAGGTCCCGATAGAAAACCCGCAGTTCAATTTCCGCAGCGCGTTCGCTTAGTAGTTTGAACCGCTCGCAGCTCCGCGCTTCGATCATTGCGGAAAAAAGCAGCCTGTCCACAAGACGCTCCGTGCGAGAGCCATCCTTGCGGACGAAGGTGAGCAGTTCGTTGACGTAGCTGTCCCTTCGCTCCGGCCCTAAGGTCCAGCCCCGTTCGCGGATGCGCTGCACGACCATTCCGAAATGGAGCAATTCCTCCTGCGCGATAACCGTCAATTTCTCCACCAGTTCCGTAAGCTCTGGATAGCGGACAATGATGGACATCGCGTTGCTGGCGGCCTTATGCTCGCACCAAGCGTGATCGACCATCACCGTACACAGGTCCTCCTCCACTAGCGCGACCCAACGCGGATCCGTTGGCAGATGCAATCCGAGCATTCGTTCACGGGTCCTTAGTGCACCACGATAACCTTCTGGTTCAGGAGGACCCCACCGCGATCCGTAGCGCGGAGCACATAAGCCCCTTCGGCCAAGTTTGCTACCGGCAAGTCAAAGACCTCATTCCCGGGCATCCACTGAACATTACGTACCGGTCTTCCCACCGCATCAAATAGTACGATGTTCGTTACGGATAAAGGTCCTGCGCTCAACTCGATGTGCAGCTGCTCATCCGCTGGCTGCGGATAGACCACAGGAGGAGGCATCACAGACTCCGGCACGGATACGTTAATGATGGACAGGGAGTCGGACATCAGTATGCATGAGGCACCGAAGTCTGCTCGAACGGAGTAGTTACCATTCGAGATCGGCTCATAGATCTGTTCCGTGGCGCCAGGGATGAGAAATCCTTCAAGGAACCATTGATATGCATTGGCCGGACTGCTCGCGAGTTGATAACCGTTGAAGCTGATAGTAGGCGCGTCCATGGGACAAGGGTCCACGAGCTTCTTCACCGTTCCATGTTCCACATCAGCGACATACAACTCGCCCGTGCTGTCCTGGCCGAATGCGGAGTAACCGTAATTGCTCGTGAGTAAGAGCGTATCCGCGGCATTGTCCGCGCCCAAGGTCATGAAATCACCTGCGCAGTAATCCGTGAATATGTATTTCCCATAGAGGTGCGGAAAGCTGGGACCGCGATAGACGTAGCCGCCGATGATCGCGCACCAAGCCTCAGTAGTGTGGTTGAAAACAGCCAAGGGAGATACATAGGATGATGCCGGGCCGCAGCCGGTCTGGCTAACTCCAGGAGTGGCGACAAGGCCTTCGCGGCAGCGCCAGCCAAAGTTCGGCCCGCTGTTATCGCCTGCTGGCCAAAAGTCCACTTCCTCCCAAGCATTTTGGCCCACATCACCGATCCACATGTCGCCGGAGAGTCGATCGAAACTGTAACGCCACGGATTCCTTAAGCCATTCGCCCAGATCTCCGGTAAGGTATCGGTGGTCGCCACCCATGGATTATCCGGTGGAATGCTGTAGGTGGAATCATGCGCGGAGACGTCGATCCGGATTATGCTGGCCAACACATTGGATAGGTTCTGACCGTTCCCGTTCGGGTCATCTCCGTCACCGCCATCACCAAAGCCACAATACAGGTAACCATCGGGACCAAATTGGAGGCAACCGCCGTTGTGGTTCGTGAATGGCTGGCTCTGCGTAAAGAGGATGACCTCGCTTGTAGCATCCGCCACATTCGGATCTGCACTCACTTGGAAGCGGGAGATGCGGCTGGTGCCAGTGCCGGCACCGTGGATGTAGTAGACGTAGAAATAGCCGTTGGTTGCATATTCCGGATCAAAGGCGATGCTGAGCAGCCCTTGTTCGTTGCCGCTACTGTTCACTTCTGAAGTGATGTTGAGGAACGGTGTGGCCGACACCTGCATGCTATCTGTAAGGATCTTCACGATGCCGCCCTGCTGCACGATGAACAGACGGGCATCCCCCGCATTCGCGATCCATACTGGACGTGTAAGTCCAGAAGCCCAACTGTGAAGGGCGAGACCCGGGGGCGCTGGCTGAGCTGTCATTGCCATGGGCAACAGAGCCGAAAAGATCAATAAGGCTTTTTTCATCAGGTCGGAATGCACATCAGGGTGAAGGTCCAAATGTACTTCCGCGAAGGTGGGCGCTACATTTGCCGCCCTTTTCACGCATGGGCCAGTTAGAAGAAATAGCCAAGCGACGCACGTTCGCTATCATCAGTCACCCCGACGCGGGGAAGACGACGCTTACGGAGAAATTCCTCCTCTATGGCGGGGCGATACAAACGGCGGGCGCGGTGAAGAGCAACAAGATCCGCAAGGGCGCCACCAGTGACTTCATGGAGATCGAACGCCAACGTGGCATTTCGGTGAGCACTTCCGTGATGACCTTCGACTATGGTGGCACGTTGATGAACCTCTTGGATACTCCCGGTCACCGGGATTTCGCAGAGGACACCTACCGCACGCTCACCGCAGTGGACAGCGTGGTGCTGGTGGTGGATTGTACCAAGGGCGTGGAGGCGCAGACCGAACGGCTCATGGAGGTTTGCCGCATGCGAAATACGCCGGTGATCATCTTCATCAACAAGCTCGATCTCGAAGGACGCGACCCCTTCGACCTACTGGACGAACTGGAGAACAAGCTGGCCATCAAGGTGCGGCCCTTGAGCTGGCCTATCGGTATCGGCGCAACGTTCCAAGGCGTCTACGACCTGTACGACCATGACCTTCGCTTGTTTGAAGCGGGTAAGACGCGCAGGGAGATCTCCGCATTGGGGATCGATGACCTCAACGATCCGCGGGTGGACGAGCACTTGGGAACGGACGCGGCCACCGAACTGCGCAATGATGTTGAACTCGTTAACGGCGTTTATGACCCGTTGGACATGGATGCTTATCGCGCAGGTCAACTGGCACCCGTCTTCTTTGGAAGCGCGTTCAATAATTTCGGTGTGCGCGAGGTGCTGGACACTTTTGTTCGCATCGCACCTCCCCCACGGCCACGCGAGACCGATCAAGGCATAATATCCCCTGAAGACCCTGCCTTCAGTGGCTTCGTCTTTAAGATCCACGCGAACCTGGACCCGAACCACCGGGACCGCATGGCCTTCCTCCGCGTCTGCTCCGGGAAATTCCAGCGGAACACCTTCTATCACCATGTGCGCTTGGACAAACAATTGCGCTTCGCGAATCCAACCGCGTTCCTTGCTGCGCAGAAGAGCTTGGTCGAAGAAGCATGGCCGGGGGACGTGATCGGGCTTTTCGATACGGGAAATTTCAAGATCGGCGATACGCTCACCGATGGCGCCGACTTCAATTTCCGAGGTATTCCCGCTTTCTCTCCAGAGCTCTTCAGAGAGCTGGTGAACCTGGATCCCATGCGCAGCAAACAGTTGGAGAAAGGCATCCGGCAATTGACGGAGGAAGGCGTGGCGCAACTCTTCACCCAGCAACCCGGGAACAAGAAGATCGTTGGCTGCGTGGGCGAATTGCAATTCGATGTGATCCGTTATCGGCTGGAGCACGAGTATGGTGCGGAGTGCTCCTTCCAAGCGATACAGGCGCACAAGGCCTGTTGGATCACCAGTGACGATCAGGCAGCGTTGCAAGCGTTCATCCGGATGAAGTCCACGCAGGTGGTGCAGGACAAGGACGAAAACCCGGTCTTCATGGCACCCTCAGCATATATGTTGGAGCTCGAGCAACGGAATAATCCGGAGATCGTCTTCCACATGACGAATGAGTTCAAAACGCTACAGATCTGAACCCTGTTCGAGACAGTAGCGCATTCACCAATTGAACAACCGTTCATTCGTGCCGATCACACCTGTTGGGTCCGCGTGGACGAAACATTCGGCCGTAAAACCGTAAAACGATCGTTAACGCCCGGGGACCGGAATTCAGCCCACCTACTTTTGAAGCCATGCGAAAGACCATTCTCTTCCTGACACTCTTGATGGCGGCGTCCGCCATACAGGCGCAGCCCAAGCGCCGGTTGCAATTCACCATCGAAGGCACCGCCCGTGACACGATCTTTTTGGCCAGTTATTACGGGAACAAGCTGTACTACGCTGACACGGCGGTGGCCAATGCCAAGGGTGTAACGATCTTCGATCGTGCAAAAGGATATGCCACCGGTGTGTATGCAGTAGTGGTGCCCGGCCCCAAGTATTTTGAGTTCCTGGTGAATGAGCCTGTGGTGGAAATGGCTACCGATACGGGCGCGCTCAATGAGCATTTGGTGGTGAAGAAGTCCGACGAGAACCAGCTGTTCCAAGCCTATGTGCATTTCCTCAACGACAAGAAGAAAGAGGCGGACAAGACGACGGCACTGCTGGATTCCACCGCTGATCCCATCGCGAAGGGGAATTACAGGAAGCACCTGCTGGAACTGGAAAAAGACATCAAGAATTACCAGCAGGACCTGATCAAGCAGCATCCGGACACCTATGTGGCCTATATCGTGAAGATGAGCGTTGCTCCCGACGACAGCAAGATCTACAAGCCTGATGGCACACTGGACAGCGCGGCCACCTACTACAGCTATCGGGCGCATTACTGGGACAATACGAACATGAAGGACCCGCGTAACCTGCACACACCGGTCTTCCAGAACCGTTTCGACGAGTACGTCGGCAAGGTGGTGCCGCAGATCCCGGATACGATCAACAAGTGCATGGATGCATTGATCCATAGCATGGACGACGATAGCGACCTGTTCAAGTTCGCGGTGAACGCGATCACCTACAAGTATGAGAGCAGCGACATCATGGGGATGGACGCTGTGTTCGTGCACATGGCGCAGACCTACTACTGCCCCACGACCGGTAAAAGCAGGGTGACCTGGATGCCGACGGACAAGATGGCCAAGCTCTGCGAGCGCGCCCAGAAAATGGCCCCGCTCTTGATCGGTGCCACGGGGCCGAGCATCATCCTGCCCGATACCACTGAAAATAACTGGATCGACTACTACAAGATCCCATCGAAGTATGTCCTCATTGTTTTCTGGGACCCCCATTGCGGACACTGCAAGAAGGAACTTCCACCCTTGTATGACGACTATGTAGCGAAGCTGAAACCTCTGGGCGTTGAGGTGTACGCTGTGGCAAAAGCCACCGATAGCGTCCTCTTCCATGATTGGAAGGCCTTTATCCACGACAACCAGCTGAATTGGGTGAATGTCGGTCTCACTTGGCACGTCTACGACGAGGCGAAGAAGGCCTCTTACAAATTCATACCGCAATTCACCAACATCGAGAGCTTGAACTACGCGGATACTTGGGACGTGTACAGCACTCCGCGCTTCTTCCTGTTGGATGCGGACCACAAGATCGTGGGCAAGCAATTGGATGTGGATCAAATGGTGGACCTGATCCACGTGCTGGATAAGCGGAAGAAGCCCTAGGCCGTAACAGGCTGCGCGAGACCCTGCACTGCCCGCTGCCGCTGGCACTGGGTCATTCATAGCCATCGTGCATGGCGTCTGCGTCCCTATCCTGAATGGACGCAACCCTCTGGATGGTGATCGATCTGCTAAAGGATTTCCCTGCTGGTGTGCGGCCAATCTGATATTCGATGCATCAACGGATCGACGCAATGATATTGACCGACCTTGCGGTGTTCGGACCTAGGAAGTGGACCCTGCGCGAAGGCCCGAACAATGCCGCACGTAGGTCCGTTGGCGCCTTCGAATGCCTTCCTATTGCCCTGTATTGTTCGTCCAATACTGCTCACTGATGCTCTGTCCGTTCTTGAAGTAGAACGTGCCCCACTTAGCGATCACCTTGCTGTACTCGTCAGCCTTGTTTCCCTGCACAACCACGCGACGGATGATCACCTTGTTGCCTTCGGTGTAGCTTTCCTCGGTCACTCCTTGAGGGTATTGTGAGGCGAGCTTGTTGCGGTTGTAATCCGTGTAGGCCCGCTGGTGGTCCATTGGAATGCTGGCCAGCCGGTCGGATTCCGCCTTGGTGCGCTGATCGGACTGGTTGGTGAGCGCCTTCTGTCGGTTCTCCTCACTCACCTTCTGCTCCAGCACTTCATCCCGTTTCTTTTCAAGGTCCGCTTTGCCCTGGTCCTGTCTCGCAACTATCGCAGCACTTTGGGCCTGTGCCTGTGCCATGGCCGCATCCGTGCGCTGCTGGCCTGCCTTGGTCCGGTCCGAGATCCACTCCATCCATTGCTCTTGTTGCGTGGCGGCCGCAGCGGCGTTCGCCTCGCTTCGCTGTTGCCACTGGGCGGTGGAACCATCTATTGCGGATACCTCCGCGGCATTGGCAACAATGGCCTGTTCTCGGTCGCTCTGGTCCTGTGCAACGACCTCCTTCTTCCTTTCGGCCAGGTTTGCTTTGAATGCGTCCAGATTTTCTTCGTTCTGCTTGCGCATTTCTTGGCTACCGATAAAAAGCTGCCCCTCGGCGCTTACATAGGCGTTGTTCTTTTCAAGATAGCCTTGCTGGCGTTCCAAGGCCTTGGCCGCATTGTTGGCCTGCTGCTGCGCCACCGTATCGTGCATGTTCTTGATCTTCTCATACTTCTCCGCCTCCTCGCGTTGTCTGGCATCGCGCATGAATTCCTCCGCCTCTTGCTCCTTCTTGTTGTCCATGTTGGACACCTGCTTCACCTCGGGTGCCTGTGGCGGTGGCGCTTGGGCCGCTAATTGGGTCGCCTTCGCCGCACGGTCCTGTGCCGCCAGCAACTGGTCGATCTGGGCGATCTTGGTCTGCGGATAGGTCTCTTTGGGCTTGATATCCAATGCTTGGGTATAGAGGTCCCGCGCTCCCTGCAGATCCTTGTTCCCCATTTTTCCGTCAGCTTCCTTGATCGTTTTGGCATACTGCTGTTCCAACGCCGCCGCAGCGTCCCGGGCCTGCTGATCGTTTTCGGTGGTCGCTTTGGCTGAGTCGGCAGCTGCCTGCGCCAGTCGCTGGCGTTCGGCATCCGCCAAGCGCTGCTGCTCAGCTGCCTGTGCGGAATTCTTTTGGGCCTTCTCCGCATCAGAGATGGCCTTGTCGATCGCTGCGATGCGGTCCTTCGGATATTTCTCGTCGGGCATCACACCCAAGGCCTCGGTGTAGCCTTCACGGGCTGGATCGTAATCCTGTTTTGCAAAAGCAGCGTCCGCCTTGGCGATCGCAGCGTCATACTGGGCCTTCTTCGCACCCGCTGCCGATGCCGACGCTGCAGCCTGCGCGGCTTTGGCACTGTCCGCCGCGGCCTTTGCGGCAAGCGCATCCTGAAGGGTCTTGATCTCCGCCAAGCGGTCCGTCGGATGCTTCTCACCCGGCTTCACCCCCAATGCCGAGCTATATCCCGTTACGGCATCGTCGTATTTCTTGGCCGTGAAGTCCTGATCAGCTTGGGCCACTAGGTCGCTATATTGCTTTTCCTTGTCCTGCTGCTCTCGTGCCAAGCGATCCTTCTCCGCTTGGGCCTTCGCCGCAGAATCCAACTGACTGTTGATCGTTGCCATGCGATCCTTGGGATACTTTTCGTCCGGCTTCAGGTTCGACGCGTCCTGGTAATCGTTCAACGCATTGCTCAGGTCATTACTGGTGAACTTCTTGTCTGCACTGGTGATCAATGCGGTGTACTTCGCATCCAACTCCTGCTGCTTCTTAAGTGCATCGGCCTGCCGCGCGAGGTCGGCCAGCTTGGCATCGATCTCCACAATGCGCTCTTTCGGTTTCGCTTCGTCCGGCTTCATGGTGGATGCCGCCTGGAACTTGGTCTTCGCATCCGCATATTTGGCCGAAGTGAAAAGACCTTCTCCGTCGTTAAGCAACTGGTTGTATTGGGCATCCAGGTCCTTCGCCTTCTTGTCCGCTGCAGCCGACGCAGCCAGATCAGCAAGCTTCTTGTCGATCGCGGCCAACTGGTCCGTTGGGTATTTCTCCTTCGACTTCAGACCCAGCGCCTCGTTGTACTTGCCCTTTGCAGCATCGTAGTCCGCCTTTTGGAAGGCCGCATCCGCCGCCGTGATCGCAGCTTGATAAGTGGCATCCAACTCCTTGGCTGTCTTGTCCGCTACAGCGGCTGCGGCCAGATCGGCCAGCTTCTTGTCGATCGCTGCCAACTGGTCCGTGGGGTATTTTTCTTTGGGCTTCAAGCCCAGCGCCTCGTTGTACTTGCCTTTCGCGGCGTCGTAATCCGCCTTTTGGAAGGCCGCGTCAGCGGCGGTGATCGCCCCTTGGTAGTTCGCGTCCAACTCCTTCGCCTTCTTGTCCGCGTCCGCCTTGGCAGCGAGGTCCGCTACTTTCTTATCGATCGCAGCCAGCTGGTCCGTTGGGTATTTTTCCTTCGGCTTCAAGGCCAGTGCCTCGTTGTACTTGCCTTTCGCAGCGTCATAATCGGACGATTTGAATGACGCGTCAGCCGCGGTTATCGCCGCTTGGTAGTTGGCCTCCAACTCCTTCGCCTTCTTGTCGGCTTCGGCCAGAGCGGCGAGATCCGCCACTTTCTTATCGATCGCCGCCAGCTGGTCCGTGGGGTATTTCTCCTTTGGCTTCAGGCCTAATGCCTCATTGTACTTTCCCTTCGCAGCATCGTAATCAGCCTTCTGGAAGGCCGCGTCAGCAGCGGTGATCGCCGCCTTGTAGTTCGCCTCCAACGCCTGGGCGGACTTGGCATCGGCCATCAACTTGTTGATCACGATCAATTGTTGCAGCGGGTATTTCTCATCCGGCTTCAATGTGGATGCATCCGTGAATTTGGCCATGGCCACGTCATACTGCGCCGCTTTCACCGCAGCATCCCCAGCATCGATGTCGGCCTTGAACTTGGCATCGAGATCCTGCTGCTTTTTCGCTGCGGCATCCTGCGCGGCAAGGTCCGCTATGAAGGCATCGCACTCCTTCATCTTCTGCTTGGGATAGGCTTCCTGGGCCTTTAAGGCTGACGCTTGTACATATTTCCCTTTGGCGTCCGCATAACTCTTCTTGCCCATCAGCGCATCCGCGTCCTTGATCAAGGCAGCATACTGATCATCCAGTTGCTTGGACTTTTCGGCCTCCGCCAGCCTGATCTGTGCATCGCTAAGCTTGGCCGTAGCAATGGCGTCGCCTGGCTTGAGTGTCAATGCCTTGGTGTAGCTTTCCACTGCCTTCTTGAAATCCAAACCGGTGATCGCTGCGTTACCGGCATCCATGAGTTTATCGAAGTCGGCGCCGGCGCTTGCTGCACGCTTCTGCTGCTCATCGTAGTCCTTGAACATCTGGTCCAGCTTGGACTGCATTTTCGCCGTGTAATCATTGTCCCATGCGAGTGTGCCTGTGGCTGGATCATACTTCGAGACCCCTATAGGCTGATCCGCTACGGAAAAGTCCATCCCCGGAAGTGTCGTGAACAACGTCATGTCCACGTTCATCGCCAACCCGCCTCCCCGGTCTTGGTCAGGGATGTTGCGCGTGTCGATACTGACGTTCCTGCTTACGATGCCGCTTTTGCTGTACAGCAGCTTGTACTGATGCCCGTAGTCGAGATTGAACTCATACTTGCCATTGGAACTGGTCACCACCTCCGATTGCTTCACGCCATCCTTGAATACGGTGACTGTCACCCCGTCCAGCTTCTTCATGCTACTGCGGTCCTTCGCCGCCCCATAGACATAGATGTTGTCCACTTGAGCATTGACAAGGACGGCCACACCAAGAAGCAGGAGGAGAAGGAGGGGTCGCAGCTTGTGCTGGAGGAAGGTCACGGCCATGTAGGGCGTACTTGCTGATGCGATGAACACGAAGCCGCAATTTACGGCAACTTTGGCGGGCACACCCGATCGTGCTTCCAACGGATGTTCAGCATTTGGGAAAAGAACAGCTTCAATTCCAGCGCGGACCTTGCTGTCGTGGGTGCTGGGATCACCGGCCTGTTTACGGCGCTTCACTGCAAAAGGGCTCATCCGGGGCATGTGGTGATGGTCTTGGAAAGGGGATCCCATCCCATCGGGGCCAGCGTGAAGAATGCGGGGTTCGCCTGTTTCGGCAGCCCGAGTGAATTGCTGCATGACATCGCCACGGAAGGCGCGGATATCGCCTTGGCACGGGTGGAGGAACGGTGGCGCGGCCTGCTGGAATTGCGCGCCGAGTTGGGTGACCGCTTGATCGGCTTCGAGCCTGTGGGCGGATATGAGTTGTTCCCCGTTGATACCTCTTTGTACTCCACAGTGGCCGATGGGTTCGACGAGTTGAATCGTGCGTTGTTCGACATCATGGGCAAGATGGTCTTCACGTGGGAGGATGAACGCATAAAGCAGCTGGAATTGCATGCTGGACATCTCTGCTTCAACGCGATGGAAGGCGCCTTGGACAGTGGCTTGTTGATGCGGGCACTGTTGGACAAGACGCGGAGCGAAGGTGTGGATGTGCGCTTCAACTCCACAGTGGCCGGTTGGGAGGACACGAACGCTGGCGTGCAATTACGTCTTACCGATGGGCAGTTACTCTCCGCTTCCCGAGCCGTGTTCGCGACAAACGGATTCACCCGCGATCTGTTGCCGCAATGCGATGTGCTCCCTGCAAGAGGCCAAGTAATGCTTACCTCGGAGATACCCGGTCTCCAGTTGAAAGGGACCTTTCACATCCATGCAGGCTACTACTATTTCCGCCACTTTCATGGCCGTGTGCTGCTTGGCGGCGGCCGGGAGTTGGATAAGGCCGGTGAAGCCACCATGGACGAAGGCACTACTCCGAAGATCCAGGCAGCGCTGGAAGAAATGTTGCACAATGTGATCCTTCCGGGAAAAACCTTCACTATCGACCAACGCTGGAGCGGTGTGATGGGCTTTCGAGCACACGGCGGTCCTCCATTGGTAAATATCGTTTCGCCACATGCAGTGCTTGCCGCCGGTCTGGGCGGGATCGGTGTGGCCATCGGGATCCGCATCGCGCACAGGGCCGCAGAATTGGCGGGTTCGCTGTAGATCCTAAAACCAGCCCCGGATCAGCACGTTCCCCCAGCCGTGCGTCAGTCCATCACGGAATGTGCGCCCGATGTACCATTCGGAATAGCCCAGATCCAAGCGGTGAAAGCTGAGTTGCGCCCCCCATCCGTACCCCAACACTACACGTTCTACATCGGCGGCGGAAACAACATGTGGACTGTCCTTGTCGAAGACCCCACCTTGCATGCTGGCATCGTATCCGATGAATTGAACACCGGCTTTGCCATAGGCCTTGAACTGCGTATGCATGGGCCGTACGGTAACAGGATCGAAGACCGATCTGCCTTTCCCCAATTCCACAGTGGCAGTAGCTCCCGCGTTGTCCTTGTAAGTGCCCAGCATGCCGTTCGCTCCTCCGCGGATCTCCATCCATCGCGACCCATAGAGGCGCTTCTCTACGTCCACCGCATAATTCAGAAGCACTGCAGAAGCCTCTTGGTATTGCCAGCCCAACGGCTCGATGTTTCCCAGCCCATGGTGGATCCAATGCTGCTCTTCCGAACATGCAGCGCATGGCCCTAGCGCGCCGATGATCAGTGAAGATTGAACGCGCAACCCCTTTTGCGGATCAGAGGAAACCACTTCCTCTCCAATGTAGAGTGCACCAGCGAAGGGCCTATCATCCGGGCGGATCGTATCGGTCCGGATACTTGAAGGAGTGTAGCAGTCCTGCTGAACCAGCACGGTCAGCAACGGCTGTTCATCGCCATGAAGCCTGAGCATAGGCTTGATCAGAAAAGTATTTGCCAATGGCACCGAACCCACCCGCAGACCGACACCCTGCGTGAAATAACGGTCGGTGGCCGTGAAGTAGTCGTTGGCGTAGGTCAACGAAACGTTGCCCTTTACACTGGGACCTGATGGCACTTGGCCACGCAAGGCGAACGACAATAGGAAGATTATGAGGAGGATCGCGGAACGCACAGTGTAAGTACGCTACACAGGCCTTCGTTGGATCGACGATAGCGCATGAAAAAGCCCCCGGCAAGCAGGGGCCTTTAAATAAGAGAGCCTCCTGTCAGAATTGAACTGACGACCTGCTCATTACGAATGAGCTGCTCTACCGCTGAGCTAAGGAGGCTGAATGCCCGCTCAAGGGATGAACGGGGCGGCAAATGTAACCGGCCGTTCCGTTCGCACTCCGATCTTTTCACCCCTGAGTGGAGATGATGACGCGCATGTCCAAGTTGAGGATCCATTCCGCAAAATGCGCGTGGGCATCTTACAAAGGAGTTGATCGTGCGCGATCAATTCAGAGATTGTGCAGCCACCACTTACTTTTGTACCGCATCCCTGCAAGGAGCAACCAGACCTTTTTGAATGAAGAAGACCGAATCAACTGAGAAAGAGCGTGCTTATTCCACCTACGCTGGTGGCGAACACCTATCCTTCGACCCCCTCAAGGACCTGAACCTACCCTCTAGTTACGAGGAGGTGATCAAGCGTTTCAAACAACTTCAGGGCGAAAGGAACTTGACCGTTATGAACTGAGCGGATCCCTTGTTTGAACGCAAAAGCCCCGGAAATTCCGGGGCTTTTGCGTTTGGCAAATTCCATGACCGGATCTTAACGCTTTTGCGAAGACCTGTATGCGGACTAACAGGAAAAGCTGCCACACATTCCTCCGCAGGAATAAGTTGCGGCGGAGCGGAACTCCATGCACCAGGTCAACGATTCACTTCGGATCATTTATTTGTGGCCCGGGGTTGATGGTCAGGCTGTCATTCTTCCGGTCCACATCGCCTAAGCGACCAAAGGGATCGACCTTCACCTCTTGGACTTGGGAGATCGGCGTCGCAATGATGAAGCTGTAGGTGGGATCCGTCCATTGCCATGGCTTGAGTGTTTGCCAAATGCCTGCCGGTCGCTCCTTTCGCGCACCCAGCTCCAGTGAGAGCGGGATGTGATAGAACACCACGCTCGCATCGATGCCCTGCACGGCCACGTCCGTCGGCATCAGCATCTCTTCATTCCGTTCCAAGGTGATAACCGTGCTGTCACCTTTCGCGGTCACACTATTCACCGCATAGTCCAACTTGCGCAAGGTGTTGATCCACTCGTTGAAATACCAATCCAGTTGCAGGCCGCTCTCCTTCTCCATGATGCGCTGCACATCCAATGGATTGGGATGGTGAGATCCGCAGGTGTTGAAGTAGCGCAGCAGGCCTCGGTGCAGCGTGCTATCCCCGATCACTGCGCCGAGCTGGTCGAGAAGTACTTCACCCATCGTGTAGGCATCGACGCTGTAGGCCCTGCTCGTGGTGAAGTGGTCGGCGGCAACGGTCATCGGCTCACGGTCCGGACTATCAACGAAACGGAGATACGACTCGATGGCCGCTTGATGGACACGGTCCTGCTTTCCCGGCTGTGGTAAGACCACACGCTTCACTTCGGCACCGACGTATTGATCAAAACCCTCATCCATCCATGGATAGGACAGTTCGTCGCTGGCCAACACCCCGTAATACCAACTGTGGATCAGCTCATGCACACTCGTGCCCACCAGACCTCCAAGGTTCCGCTCGCCATTGATCAGGGTGAGCATCGGATACTCCATGCCCCTGTCTCCTCCTTGGGCGAAGGTGAACACTGGCCATGGGTATTTGCCGAAGAGATCATCCATGTACTCGAAGGCCTTCACCATGTATGCCGGTAGCTGCTTCCAGTTGTCATGGGTCTTCGGGCCATCCTGATAGATGAAGCGCAACAATGGACCATTGGGGACCTGCACGGTCTCATTGACATAACCCGGATCGGCCGACCAGGCGAAGTCATGGACGCGATCCGCCTTGAAGTGCCACAGTAGTTTGCCGTCCGAGCGCTTCTGTTCGCGGGTCACGGGTGCGTATCCATGTCCGATCTCATTCGCGTTCTGCAACACGCCTGTGGCGGCCACAGTGAAGGATCTGTCCAATGCGATCTTCACATCATAGTCGCCCCATTCACCATAGAACTCACGGCCCACATAAGGATCGGCATGCCAACCACGCTCATCGTACACGGCCACTTTAGGGAACCATTGTGTCATGCTGTAGGCGATCCCTTCCGCATTATCATGGCCACTACGGAGGATCTGCACCGGCACCTGCCCGTTGAAATTGAAGGTGAGCGTGGTGCGTTTGCCGGGAAGGATCGGCCTCGGTAGTGTGACGCGGAGCACCGTGCCCAAGGATTCCAGTTTCACCGGTCCTTTGCCCTGCATCATGTCCGAGCAATGCAGGTCGCCCATTTCATCAGGCGTCAATGCCGCGATGCGGTCGCCCACGCGTGGATCAGGGTCGATTATGGTGCGCGATCGGACGTCCATCTCGCTGCCTGGTTTGAAGGCATTGAAGTACAGGTGGAAGTATAACTCCCGCAGCGTGTCCGGACTATTGTTCTCGTAGACCAGCTTCTCCGTTCCGGTGAAGCGGTGCGCATGCACATCGAGGTCCACAGTAAGGTCGCATTGAATGTGTTGTTGCCAGCCGTCACACTGCGCGCTGGCGAAGGATGCCGCACTGAAAGCGGCGATCAAGAAGAACAGGCGCATGGCACAAAGGTCGCCACCGTGCACGGATGGACCTTCTTTACGAAAGAAGGCTCTGCCTCAAGGCGAACTCGAGCTGGCGGTTGGTTTCGAGCAATCGCTCCGTATAGGCCGAACGCTCCGTTTCAGCAGTGTGATCCGCATAGGCCTTCCGCACGGCGGACAACACATCTTCCACCTCCCAAGGTTTCTGGATGTAATGGCACACCCCGGCTTGATTCAACGCGTCCACTACGGCTTGCAGGTCGGCATATGCAGTGATAAGCATCCGGCGCACCTGTGGGTACCGGTCCCTGATCTGGCGCAATGCGTCGCATCCTAAAACCCCGGGCATCCGTTGGTCACAGATCACCACATGCACGTTGTGGTGCTCTAATAGCGACCAGGCCTCGTGGAGATCAGCCGCGAGCAATACGTGGAAGTCGCGACGAAAGCAGGCCACGAACGTCTGTCTATTGGCCAGTTCGTCGTCGATCAGCAACACACAGGGCCGGTCTTCCCGATGGATGGAAATGGGGATCTGGTTCATGGTCATTGAAAATTCTGGTCGTGCGGTGGTACGGGAGGATCGCGTTCGTGGTTATCAACAATTCGAATAATCTTGTTAATAACTTCTATGTGATTAGATTCGACCCACTTGCCAATCTTCCGGCGCTCAATCACCACCATGGACAGCACTTTGGAGGCGCTCCTGAACCGCACAGGAACGGATACTTACGGATCCCACCCGTTCATTTTCAGGCTTCCTGAGGATCATGAGAAGCTTTTGAATGTCCTCACCAAGACGCCCGGTATTGAGGTGCATGACCGGATCCAAGCCCAACTGCGAGAGTTGATCAAGTCGATCAATCCAAGTCAACGACTGACTGAGGAGCTCATTCAGGAAAAGATAGCGATACACCTGAATGGCAAGGCGTTGAATGATTACGGTTCATGGGTCTTCTACCCTTGGATCAAACGTTTGGTCCACCTGCTTGATGAGGCGGAGTTCGCAATTGTCCGCACCGACCGGAACCGCAACAAGATCACCCGGGAGGAGCAATTGCGTCTGTCAAAACTGAAAGTCGGAGTCGTCGGCTTGTCCGTGGGACAATCGGTCAGTATGACCATGGCATTGGAGCGCAGTTTCGGTGAGATCCGCTTGGCGGACTTCGACACCTTGGACCTGAGCAACTTGAACCGGATCCGCTCAGGAACGCATCACCTCGGAATGAACAAGGTGTTGATAACCGCAAGGGAGATCGCCGAGTTGGACCCGTACCTCAAGGTGATCTGCTTCACCGATGGCCTGACCAAGGAGAACATGGACGCCTTCTTCACCGAAGGAGGGAATTTGGACATCCTTGTGGAGGAGTGCGATAGTGTGGATATCAAGATCTTGGCCCGTCAAAAGGCCAAGGCCATGAGGATACCTGTGGTGATGGACATGAGTGATCGGGGCTGCTTGGACGTGGAACGCTTCGACTTGGAACCCGACCGGCCTTTGATGCACGGCTGGATCGAACATCTGGACCTGGATGCGGCGGCGCGGCCGATGACGGCCGAGGAAAAGGTGCCCTACATGTTGCCGATCACGGGCATGGAGACGTTGAGCCCCCGCATGAAGGCCTCGGTGATCGAGTTGGGACAAAGCTTGAGCACTTGGCCTCAACTGGCCACATCGGTCGTACTGGGGGGCGCATTGGCCGGCGATGCTGTACGCAGGATCGCATTGGATGAATTCCGCAGCTCGGGCCGTTGGTTCGTGGACCTGGAGGAACTGGTGAGCGACCCGGCCCAACCGGCTCAAGCCCTGCCAAAGGCCCGAGCCTTCCGGCTTTCGGAAAAAGACCTCGCACATATCGCGGACAACCTCGGTCCTGCGCCTACTGGGTCGGACCTTGACCAGCATACGGTCGAACAACTCGTGGAAGCCGGGGGACTGGCGCCCAGCGCGGGCAACATGCAGCCTTGGAAATTTCTTTGGCAGGACCGCCGCTTGCTGTTGTTCCATGATATCGGCCGTTCATCCTCTTTCTGGGACCCGGAACATCTGATCGCCCATATTGCCTTAGGCACTTGCGTGGAGAACATCGTCTTAAAGGCCCATGAATTGGGCTTGGAGATCAAGACCCGGATCTTTCCCGCGGATACGGTTCCCCTGCTCACCGCTTCATTCGAATTATCGAACGGTTCTCTCGAGCATGCTGAACCCCATGTGGCGGACCAACTTGCCAGTATGATCGGCGTGCGCAGTACCAACAGGAAGGTCGTCAAGCCAAGCCCCTTAGCGGAAGATGTCTTGGCCAGGTTGGCCGCGACGACTGCCACGGTCCAAG
>JBEPUG010000041.1:0-21682 GCA_041691695.1 Flavobacteriales bacterium | reverse complement strand
CGCTCACATCGTCCACGTAGTAATAGCTGAACCACTCGGCCGGAGGAAAGCCCGTGGGCCCATGCTCCTCCTGCATGCCGGCGGAGGCGATAGGGAAGCTGCCGATAGTGATGTAGGCGTATGCGGAATCCGCTGTGAAGCAGCCGCGGATAAGCGTCCAACCGATCGAGTCATCCAGCATGGCCAGCGAGCCGTTCATGACCTGTGGAGTGGCAGTGATGGCGAATGCATCGTCCCTGTGCGGTAGCTGTACACTCAAAAGCGCACCGATGTCGTTCACGGCCGATGCCGAGTGGTCCGCGAGGTTGACAAAAAATTCAATGTTGTAGACCTCACCGGGCGTCAGAGGTGCGGCGAGAGCATAGCTCACATACTCTTTATAGTTTTCGGTCGGAAGGGTGACGATGCTGTCAGCGCATAAAAAGCCGGCATATCCATTACCGCTGTGGGCGGGCTGATGGCCAAAGAAGTTGTCCGGCACGCTTGGGTTGAATGCATTGAAGCCAGAGGGCAAGCCTTGCTGGCATGCATTGAAATAGTCGCTAGAACCTTCCGTGGGCCTTGTCCAGCCCACGGCACGTTCGATCTGGCCCGCAGAATCCGGGCAGGCGGTGTATTCCTCAAGATCGCCGTTGGGCACCAGTTCCTGGGCCTGCATCCGGATCATACAGGAGGCGGCGATCAGCAGGGTCCACAGGCGCATGCGTTGAAGACAGCGAAGCACTGCGGAACGTTGCCCGAGCTACAAGGCTATGCGCGGACGTGGCGATCGCGGAACGATAACCTTTCTCGGCGTGCACCATGCGGTGAAGTGAGTTGATGGGGGTGGTGGTGTGAACAAACCTTAGTGCTAGATGCGTTGTTCATCATGTGCAACGCTAAAATAACACCGCAGATGAACGCCGTCGATCACAGTAAGGAAACTGCGGTAGTAACCCTTGGTCCACCGCCCATCACACCTGACCCCACACGCCCGGCCCCGCCCAACGTGCCCAATAAGCCTGTGCCTGCTCCCAAGCCTACGCCCCAGCCGCTGCCCGGTACGCCGAGCATAACTCCAAGGGAAGTGCCGGACTATCCCGGCCAACCGCCACAACCCGACACGCCGCATCCCGCGGACCCAAAACCCGATCAGCCCGTGGGGTTGGTAGTGAGCTAGCGGGCCACGCGGTTCTGCTCTCGTGAGCTTTTCACGAAGCCGAAGAAGTTCCTTAACAGCACCCCTAGGATCACACCGATCGCGATAAGGGACAGTACCAGGATCGGCCGGACCAGTTCGCTGCCGGACAAGTTCATATAGTTGATGATCGCCAACACCAGGAAGAACCCGGGAAGTACGAAAGAACGGTAGATGATCTTGCGGTCCATGAGGTCAAATATATATCCCGCACAGGAGGTCGATGTGGACACGTTTTAGTTAAGGTTTGCAGAAGATTATTATGGCCCGAGCGTTTACGCCCGCACTAGGCTAAGGTACTGTTACGGGGCATCCGATCCAAGATGCTTCCCTTAGTACTCCACCTCCCCATCCATCCATACCACCGACTCGGATACTTCTTCCAGATCCCGGGTCGCATCGGTAAAACCTTCCCCAGCCAGGGACAGGATAAGCCCCAAAGTGGCAATAGGAGCGAGGTCATCCAGTAGGAAGGAGGAGGTTTGTCTATTGCTCGGACCCTCCCGTGTCAGCAGCACCTGCCCATTTGCGAGTGTGAACTTTTTGAACGGCCCTTGAAAGAGTTGGTGCAACTCCTCATACAGGTCGCCTCCTCCAATATCCACTTCATCCACAGTGGTCATATTGGGATCGATCTGGATCGCGCGCATCGGGATCAATATCCACTTACTTGGCGGCCATTGCCAACTCCTCTGCCACGAGATCCGATTCCTCAATGGCGTTGCAGAAACGCAGCACATCCGCCTTCTCCAAGGCGGGATTTAACCAATCGCCTTCAAAAGCGCGAGGTATGATCACAGGTTGGCGCTTCTTCGAGTTGTGTATGCGCGTCATCAGTGTTTGGGCCGGGCGGGTAAGGATGCTATACGTTTCGCCCTCATAGACACCTGCTAGGCAGAAGATGTTCGCATCGTTCAAGGTAAGCCTGTAGGGTACCTTGTCCGGCATCTTGCGGCCCTCTACTGGTCGATGCTGCCACTCGAAGAATGCGGTGACCGGGATAAGGCAACGGCGCCCGGCGGTCATGGCGCTTTTGAAGCTCCGCTTATCAAAGGCCTCCTCGCTTACTGCATTGAAGGTGGGCGTGCGCTTCAGGAATTCCTTTGGCTCCTTTACCCAAAAGGGCAGCAAGCCCCATTGTTTCCAACTGATCACCCTCGGCTCATCGCTTGAAACGACCGGCCACCAAGGGCGGGCGAAGGCGCTTGTGCGGGGGAAGGGCAGTTCGGCCCTTGTTTCTGCCAGCATCTCACGGTCCATCCGCTTCGCTAACGCGGCCACGTCCGTGTCCAATTCGGTGTAGTAGCACATGCCGGCAAAGATATTCAAGTGGTTGTGCAGAAGACCCCGGATATGCCCTATACATTATGCCCATGCGGATCGACATCGAAATCGTCAAGCCTACCCTGGGCTACCCGTTGCCCTTGCCTTTTGCTGGCAACGTGCAGGCAGGCTTTCCCAGCCCTGCTGAGGAATACCTGGAGCCCACATTGGACCTGAACAAGCAACTGGTGCCGCGCCCGGCATCCACCTTCCTCGCCCGCGTAAAGGGGCAGAGCATGCGGGACGCCGGGATACACGAGGGCGATATCCTTGTGATCGATCGCTCGCTGAAGCCCGAGGAAGGCCGCACCGCCGTGTGCTTCCTCGATGGCGAGTTCACGCTGAAGCGCTTGCACATCACCGCCACCGGCATTGAACTGCTGCCCGCGAACCCGGACTTTCCCGCCATCCCCGTAAAGGCGGAAAGCCAGTTCACCGTGTGGGGCATCGTTAGCTATGTGATACACAAGCTCTGATGTTCGCGCTGGTGGATTGCAACAACTTCTACGCGAGCTGCGAGCGCGTCTTCGAGCCCGCGCTGAACGGGCGGCCGGTGGTGGCGCTCTCCAACAACGACGGTTGCGTCATTGCGCGGAGCGCGGAGGCCAAGGCCATCGGCATCGCCATGGGCGCTTTGCCGTTCGAGATCAAGGCGCTGATCGCGGAACACAAGGTGGTGCTGCGCTCCAGCAACTACGTGCTCTATGGCGACATGAGCAACCGCGTCATGGAGACCCTGCGTGCCTTCAGCCCGAACATCGAGAACTATTCCATCGACGAGTCCTTCCTGGACCTGCACCACATGCAGGGCGTGGACCTCGTGCAGCATGCGCACCGCATGCGCGACACGGTGTTCCGGCACACCGGCATCCCCGTGAGCGTGGGCCTGGCCTGCACCAAGACACTCGCGAAGGCCGCGAACAAGATGGCCAAGAAGGGCAATGGCGTCCACCTGATCGCGGACGAAGCCGACCGCGTGGACGTGCTCGGGCGCATGGAGGTGGGAGATGTCTGGGGCATTGGCCGCAGGCATGCGTTCCGCCTCGGCAAGTTCGGCGTGCATACCGCCTTGGACCTTGCCAACGCCAACCCGGCGTGGGTGCGTTCGCAGTTGACGGTGGTGGGGGCGCGCTTGCAGGAGGAGTTGCGCGGCATGCCCTGCGCGGACCTTGAATTGCTCGCACCACCCAAGCAGATGATCTGCACCAGCCGCTCCTTTGGCAAGATGCAAACGCGCTACGCCGACGTGGAGGAGGCCGTGATGAACTTCGCCTCCCGTTGCGCTGCCAAGCTGCGCAAGCAGCACAGTGCGGCGAACATCCTCAACGTCTTTGTGGAGACCAACCGCTTCCGCGAAGATCTGCCGCAATACAACCGCTCGCGCACCATCGCATTGCCGGTGGCCACCAGCGATACCATGGAACTGTGCGCTTATGCCCGCATAGCGCTGCGCAGCATCTTCCGGGAAGGCATGCACTACAAAAAGGCGGGCTGCATCGTGCAGGCGTTGGTGCCGGAGGATGCGGCGCAAGCCGCGCTCTTCGATCCCATGGACCGCGATAAGGGCCGCATGGTGATGGGCACCATGGATGCCATCAACGGCAAGCAAGGCCGGGACCGCGTGCGCATCGCGGCACAAGGCTATGCGCGGACGTGGCGATTGCGCAGTGAGAACCTTTCACCGGCGTACACCACGCGTTGGAGTGAGTTGATGGGGGTGGTGGTGTGAGCGGACGATAGCGAACCGCCAGAGGGCTAGAAGAATGAAGGCACTCGGCGAAACCAGCCGAGCGCCGGGTTGGAAAACCTCAATTGCTGAGAATGCTCCCGATCTTGCTCACGAACGGGCCATGCGTGACTCCAGCCCGACGTTCCCATTCCGTCAAGAAGTCTGCGAATATTGGGAAGGCAGCATAGTCCATTCCGCTCAAGTATGGAACTACGTGCCATGCCTGCGGATCTTCCATGAAGACAGGAAGAATGCCCTTTGCTAGGATTGCATTTGTGTCCCGATCATACCTGTCGCCAGCAAGGCGAGCAAGTTGCGGTGCTAGCCATGTCGCATATGTTGTATCAGGCACAGGAATAGGGTCAATTCGACCGTCAGCATATTCTTTGATTGAAGCGGAGTAAACTGACCAGCTCGGATACGGTGGCGAGATATTCCACTTGGCCGGTGCTTGATTGAGCTGAAACATGGAAGCCGTTTCACAGAGAATTTCCTCAACCCAGCCATATCCGTCAGCCATAGGCAACCATACCCGACCAGTCAGAAGATGCACGTATTCATGTGCGAACTGATACATGTACTGACACCAAAAGCGATGCTGTGTATAGAGCATGATGACCCTAAACGCTCCAGCATCAATGTACATAGGGCACTCTCTTGGCGGCATGCCTAGTTGAGAATGCATGATCACGGTTCTATGGGCTGTTGACATACCTGTCAGCTCCTGCCAGTGATCAATTTGGTGCTGCAAGAGGGACACTATTTCCGCAGGCACAGCATCACCCCAGCCCCTTGGGTCAAGCTCAAAGCCCGGCATCTTGGTGAATTGAATCATGGTTTTCTGGTTTCGTTAAGCACCCCAGATATTTGCAGTGCGTGCATTGTAAATGTTGACTTTGCACCTGAAGCGCCCACGGAGTCCTGCGATGCGCTTCAAGCCCTCGTCGGAATTCACACCGATATATACGCTAAGGAGTTTCCCATCTATTTTGGGCATTGCGGCGCGGTTGATCGCATCGATGATGTGTGAGTCAGATTCCCCAAAGCTGAAGCCGAACACAACCAAAGACCCTTGTATGGTGCTCAGGGCTTCATAACAATGCGCCAAGTACTTATTGTGCATGATGTGAACGAGCTTCTCTTGCCCGCTACCCGCTGTAACGAAAATAGGGTACTGCTTCTCTTCGATCCGGCGCTTTACGTTGTCAAGCAAGTAATGCTCCTTGTCGTACTGAACTTTGATGACGTGAACTCCAGTGTCGAAGAAGGGCAACGTGCCGTGTAGATGGAACACGGACATGCTCTCCTTGTGTTTACCCCATCGTAGTTCAGAGTACTCCAAATCTTCGGGATCTATAAACACCCCAGCATTCAAGTCGGACTCCATATCGCGGCCAAAGCCGTCAACCGCATTTTCTGCCTCGTTCCGCATTAGCACCCAGTACAGTAGCAGATCGTAGTTTGCAGAGAACACAAAGCCGCCCTTTGAGAGGTATTCCTGCAAGAATGCCATGCAACACTGACTTTGCTCCTGCGGCACTTCGAACACCTGGGCTGGGTGTAGCGTCTTCACAGCGTTGATAAGGCTGAGCTTAAGCTTCTCGCTCGCAGTTTTGATTTTCGGCACCAAGTTCGGGTCATCACTGAAAAGCTCTGCTATCGCGCAGAAGTTATCCAGCTGCTGCATAATGGTCTCGAAGTTCTTGGTGTTCAGCTTTTCGAAAAGCGTGGTCACCAAGGCGTCACCGGTTGTTTCGATGAACTTGCTCAGTGCATTGTATGAGAAGATTTCCTTGTCATACGCCATGCTGAAGCCATTTCCCAGCAGCAGGTGCTTCTGCCTTTTCTTCTGTTCCAAGGAGGCAATCACCTGTGCATAGGTGGGTAGCCCTGCAATGGAAGTAGGAAGTGGTTCTTGCTTGGCCATCATCGTGTTGCTTTCTCCATCCCCATAACCACTTCCATTGTCCCCACACTAACCGTCATCACCCGCCTCAACAAGTCGATCACCTTCTCCTTGTAATCAGCGAAGCGGTAGGTGTTGAACTGCTCAATGATGATGGGTGATGATTTTGATTTCATTGTTTTCGTCCTTTACCCTCGTGCTTGGACAATGAATCGAACATTTTCTGAAAGTCCTCTTGTTGAGCGACAATCTTCGCCATCAGCTCCGGAGAAGGTGCAAGTGTGTCCTTCAAGTAGGCAAAGAGCTTTTTCAAAGAAGCACAATCAGAGTCATGTCTCAGAACCACCATGGCTTGTGGGCAGTACTCCTGAGCAACCACCGAAAGCACAAAGTCGAGATCTTTGTTGAAGCTCGACAGGACTTTCTGCAATTCATTGCGTTTGTATCGATGAAGAGCTATTGTCAGGACATTTAAACTGTGGTTCCGGAGATGGACGCTCTTTGGAACCTTCATAATCAGGCAGTCTTCCTTGTCGGCAACCTCCTCAATCTGACTGGCTGACTCAATAGATCTGATATCGACATTGTCCCGGAGTCGGTACAGGTTAGCTGTCGTGACCACAATGGGTATGTGGTAGAAGATCATACCACCCAAGAGCTTATCGATCTGGTGGACCATGCCGTCAGCAATCCGTTCCGCAAACGCATAAGAAAGTTGCGTCGTTGCTTGATGAATGGTCTTGGGATCTGGTCCGTTGGTAGTGAGTTCAACACCCTTCGAGCACAATTTTCCTAGGTTGATTGGAAACGAATCAGTGTATGGAAACTTTGACTTGGAAAAGTGTGAATTGGGATGGAGGAAGGAATTTGGATACACCTCATCTGGCCCTCCGTATTCTTCCGGGACAAAGATCCAATTCGTGCTTCTATGCCTGTATTTACACTCAATCATTAAATCGACATAGTGCGAGCCTTGTATGTAAGCAGCATCGATATCATAGGAGAACTCCTTTAAATTTGAGGTCTCGTCCTTTTTCATGTACGTATAATCGAAACTACCGATGCAACCTTGCCCGTCCAAGAACTTCTTGACTTCGAACTCGAGTGGGAGCCCAGATTTGAGGAAATGGTCTTTCCAAGTAGTTGCCATGTTCAGCGACTTGATTTCTCTATCTCCCTCACCACCTCCATCGTCCCCACACTAACAGTCGTCACCCGCTTTAACAAGTCGATCACCTGCTCCTTGTAGTCCGCAAACCGGTACGTATTGAACTTCTCCCGGATCGTGGGGTCCTTGGGTTTCTTCTCCTTGTATTGGTCCAGCACCCATTCCAAGGCGCTGCGGTTGCCGAGCTTATAGTCCCACGCTTCTTTGGGGATGCCTTTCAGTAGCGAGAGCTCATCCAGTTCGATGATGCCCGCTTCCTTGTCGGCCTTCAGCTTCACCTTGGGCTGGTAGGTGGGGTGGTACATTTCTTCAGGCTCAGCAAGGCTATCGAGCAGAGTGGCCTTTTTCTTCTTTGCCTCGGCCTTGGTCTCGCTGCTCACCAATTCCAACGGGTAGAGTTTGGCGGTTTCGTAGCCGATGTGCAGGTCCATCAGTTGCTTGCCCCATGCGGCCCATTGGTGGAAGTCCGCATAGAAGGGGATGCGCGGGAACTCGCGCTTCAGGTTCAGCGCGTACTTCTCCCGATACAAAGGATCGTGCATCACGGCGTACACGTAGTGGAACACATCTTCCTTCGTGATCTCCGCATCTTTGTAGTGCGTGGTGAACTGGGCAAGACCCCAGTCGGTGAGGTTATCGTGGCGGGTACCGTCGGAACCAAAGCGGTAGAGTGAAACGAGTTGACTACCACAACCGGCACCCACAAAATGGAGGTCAGGGATAATTGAACTTGCCCCAACCATGAACGGCTTGCCGGAATTGGCGTCCGTATAGATGATGCATTGGTTCTGAAGATCTCCTTTGCCGCCAAAAATTGCCGGGACCTGATACTGCATTTCATTCAAGTCGCGGTCATAGTACAAGTACTGCTTCTCGAATGGGCGGTACAAGCTTGGAACAACTGAGTCGTTCGAATAGCTGAATAACTTCCCGTTCGCCAAATCCTTTTTAACAGCCCGTGTCCACTTGATAGGAGAGGCAGAGTCTTCGCCCGTGCGTACCTGCTCGTTGTATGTGTCGATGAAATAGTTGACCTTCTTCTTCAAGGCTACTTTGCTCTTGTCATAGACCCACTCGTCCCGGTTCGATACAAGTCCAAGTGAGTACAGGGTGAACAGCGCATTCCCTGACCTGCCAAGTTTTAGATCCTTGTTTATCAATGGACACAGCGATTCCCAGTCATTCTCGACAAGACCAATCCAGTTCGCCTTTGGGTCAGGTTGTATTTCCATGAACCCAACTCGAGTAAGGTCTTCTTGGGATCTGAACCAATCCCACTTCTCCTCCTTGCGAAGGTCATCGCTCAACTCAGCGTATAGGATTCGGCACGCACCGATATTCTGTTCCTGCCGAACTAAGAAGCAAACTGCGACGCCGGTCTGTATGCCGAACACATTGTGGCTGCTCCCTGCAATCTTCGGATTTGAACGCACATCGCTGTGCGTATCGATGATATAACAGTGCGCGAATTCATCCTGCACACATTTTCGGAAGCCATCGAAAGTGCGGCTATCGATAAAGCTGCGGTTGGTGATGAAGGCGATGATGCCGTTCTTCTCCACGCGATCCATGGCCCAGCGATAGAAGCGCGCGTACATGTCGTACACCTTTGTCTTCGTTGCCGTGCTGTGCTTAATGTAGGTCTCCTTGATCCGCTTGTCGATCACCTTGTACGTCCGGTTCTTGTTGTTGTCGTTCTCGCTCTGCTGATTGGCGTTGTAGGGCGGGTTGCCGATGATCACGCTGATCTTCTTGCTGTTCTGCCGCTTGATGCGTGTGGCGTTTTCACTGTTCAGGCCGAACGCTTCGATCTGTTTACCGCCATAATGCAACGCGGCTGTATTGTCCAGCGTATCCACGAAGCAGAGGCTGGGGAACTCCGCGTAGTAGCCCATCTTCTGCTTGAAGGTGTACTCGATGTTGAGGTTGGCCACATAATAGGGCAGTATGGCCACCTCGTTGGCGTGCAGCTCGTTCTTGTACTTGTAGTCCAGGTCCTGCTTCGGGATGTGGTCGATGATGTCCGTGAGGAAGGTGCCCGTGCCGGTGGCGGGGTCCAGTATCTCCACGTTCTTGCTGCTGAGCGTTTTTCCGAAGTGCCGGTGTAGCAACTGGTCCGTGCTGCGGATCATGAAGCGCACGATCTCGTTGGGCGTGTACACTACACCCAGCCGATCCGCCATCTTGGGGTTGTACACCTTGTAGAAATTCTCATACAGCACCTTGAGGAACTGCTGTTTCTCGTGGTGGTCCTTGATGCCCGCGGCGGCGGCGTTGATCACTTCGTAGTAATGCTCCAGCGCGGCCAGCAGGTTCTTGCGTTCCCCGTACGTGAAGAGCGTGCCGATAAGGGCCTCCAGCTGCTTCCCCATATTGTTGTGCTGGTGGAAGTCCGGCTCGTCGAAGATCTTGTTGAAGATGTCCGCCGTGAGGATGTGCTGGATCATCATCTCGCGGATGTCCGCCTCGGTGATGTCCGGATTGATCTCCGCTTGGCACAAGGCCCAAAAAGTCGCTGATGCTTCCTTGAACGCGGGGTTCACCTTGCGCGCGGTCTCGATGCGGTCGCGCAATGTTTCCAGTATCGTGGGCAGGTCCGTCTTGAACTGGTCCAACGCTTCTTCGAACTTCCGCGCCTCAGGATGTTTGTGGTTCACAAAGGCGTTAAGGATGCTGTCCAACTTGTCGGCATCCTTGAAGGAAACGCGCATCACCTCGCGGCCTTCTTGGTACAGCACGGCGGTCGCGCTGTCCTCGAAAAGAATGTTGCGGTCCGGATAGCCCTTCTTGAATTTCTTCTCGATCTCTTCGTCGATGTCGTCGGCCTCGTCCTTGCTTTCCCAATAGCCATAGTCCAAGCGCAGGGCGTTCTTCAGCGTGCCATCGGGAATGACCTTGCGACCATGCTTTCCTTCCACAGCCAACTCGGTGATGAGAAAAAGGTCCTTCTTCTCCGCGTAGTGATTCAGTAGCGTGATGAAGGCTTGCCGTATGGCGGTCTCCTTGTGGCTTCCGCCCCAATCCTTGATCTTCTGGACGCTGGTGTAGTACTTGTCAATGGTGGGTGACGACATGGAGCGAAGGTGGTTGAAAGGACGGCATGGTCACTTCGGCAACACGATAGTTTTCCAGTGTGGCGTGTGTTGAATCCCACCATCGCAGGGCAACTCTTTCCCCAATGCACTGAATGTGGCGCCGGTGTGGATATTCCACTCAACAGCAAGAGTGACGCTGACTATAGCGAACTGTGTTCTGCACTAAACACCCAGCGGAATTATCGGCGCGGGAGTTGCAGGATAATACAAACAGGCAACGCAACACCCTAAATAACATGGACACCCACGCAACCACTAAGACCGAAACTGTACACATTGTGCGCACCTTCAAGGCTCCCACCAAAGCCGTGTGGCAGGCATGGACAGAAGAGAACGCATTCAAGAAATGGTGGGGTCCGGTCGGCTTTACATGCCCCAACGCCAAGTTGGACGTGCGCGTTGGTGGCACCACCGTAGCGGCCATGCAAGATCCGAATGGAAAGAAGATGTGGAGTTCCTTGGAGTACACCAAAGTAGTACCGCAGGAACGGTTGGTCTACACTGATCACTTTGCTGATGACCAAGGCAAACCCATTACACCGGAGCAAGCCGGGCAAGCAGGAGAATGGCCGGATCCCATGGTAGTAACGGTAACATTCACCGATAATAATGGTGTTACCCAGATAGACCTGCGCCATACTGGAATACCAGCGGATCAAGTGAAGAATTGCACCCAAGGATGGAACGAGTGCTTGGATAAGCAACAAGCGAGTGTGGAGCAAGGTTGACCCTTTAACACGCTCGGCATTTGGGCCCGGGCAAAGTTCACCGCGTACCCCCGGACCTAAAGCCGAAGCACGACCCCTCTCTAGCGCGAGCGTCTTTGCTCGTGCGTTTGATCGATCGCACTATTCATAGTTACGTGCGCGGAGGCTCGCGCCAGTTGTGAGGTGTTTGCAGAGGTTTGGCTCAAGCCTAAAGGTTTAGGGCCTTGAATAAAAAGGAAGAGGCCCAAAAAGAAGGCCATTACCAAAATGATGCGCCATCAAGGGTGGTCCGGTGCATCCTCCTCATGCGGGCCGATGAAGAGTTTGATGAAGTCGCTTAAGTTTCCGAGCACGTCGGGCATCCAGTAAAGGTGCCCTTTCAAATCTTAGCCGCCCTTTAATTCAAGTTGAGAATGGCACCTGCCGCCTCAGTAAGAGGTAGACCCACGCACATGCGAACAAGAGGTGAATGCCACCGTCAATAAAGTAGATCTTCCAGACCCAGCCTCCCGCTGCAGAGATCCATGCGACGGAACCCAGTATGAATGAGACCCCCATGGCCATGAACACGGCGCTACGCTCCACGGGCGATTTGCGCTGGGCGAACAAGATGCTGGCAACAAGCACCAGTATAAGTGCCACAGTGCGCACGAGGAAGTGATCCGACTTCGGGCCGGTCACCTCTTCAAAAGTAGGTAGGCTCAGCAAGGGCCACGCCCCCCCGATAAGCAGGTAGAGCGCATGCGCATAAAGCACCAAGGAGGTGAACTTTGGCATTTTCATAGGGGTGTCATTTTTTAGGATGTTCATTTCACGTTCTCTGATACAGTGGTTGAAGCTACTTCCAACACGGCCAGCCCTCCCGCACTATTTTAAACACCGCGATCACGATGATGGCCGCGTTGATGATGAGGAAGGGATACGCGGCGCTCAATGCTGCGTTCACGATCAGCAATACCGCCGCGGTGCATGTGAAGAGGATGTAGCGGCCGCTTTCCACTTTCCAGTTCTTTACCATGGTAAGGAAGTAGGCGCCCAATACCATAAGCGCCCCCGCCCAACCGGTGAGATCACCCAGTATGGTCATTCAGGGATGCTTGAGGTTGCAGCATTCTGGGTTGAGCTAAGTCCAAGGTCATGCCTGTACGGGGGGCATCTCAAAAAAAGCCCCCCGCTGGATGCGGAGGGCTCTCTCTTGCAGTAGAACTCAAGCTTTTGCTTTCGCTTTCTTTTTAGCGGCATTGCTGCCACTTGGCTTGCTTTCAGCGGTCTTACCCTTAGCGGACGTTGAGCTTGCCTTCTTTTTCATCCCCCCTTGCTCGCCCTCCTCATCGGCTTCGATATTCACCACATCCTCGCCAATGTCGCTGAGCTTCTGATCGGCACCTTTTTCTTCTTCCAAGGTCATTTCGATCAGCTCGAGTGCATCATCCAAGCCCAGTTGCTCGGCCCATGCCTTCATGCAGCCGTATGAGCTCATTTCATAGTGCTCCACCTTTTGGCCGGCGCTCACCAAACCAGCGTCCAACGCGGGGTCATCCTTGAATTCCTCCATGATCTCCTTGCCTTCCTGAAGGATGCCGTCGATGGCTGGACATTTCTTCGCCTTGGCAGGTTTGCCCAGTATCTCGAAGATGCCTTCCAACCGGGTCACCTGCTCTTTGGTCTCTTCGAGGTGTGCTTCGAATGCAGCACTCAGTTCCTCATTGTTCGCGGCCTTGGCCATCTTTGGGATCGCCTTGGTCAGTTGCTTCTCCACATAATAGAGGTCGGCCAACTGGTCCTCGAACAGTTTCATGAGGCCGGTACTCGTTTTCTTTTGGGTAGCCATAGTAGTGTTGTAGTTGGTTGGGTCAGGCAGGTCCACTATTGGTGCCGCCATATCCGTTCAAGCAGATAGGATACCGATCCATTCTGTGCTGAACCTTTACCCAACAGTGTTTCCTACACGCAACACTTTGGTATGATCCTGTGTAACGGCATCCACAGCGATAGAACGTGTGGCAAAGTGCGGCAGCGTTGCACCTCTAGCGATCTGGAGCCAAGGGCCGGAGCCATTGAAATTCATCCAGCCGTGATGGACCTCGCCTTTCATATCCCGCTGTTCCAAATGAAGTGTGGGGTCTATACCCGAACGTTGGCCTATGAGGGCCGAATGCGCCCGAGCCAGTTGCCAGTGGGCAGTGGCAGATGGCAGCCGCAGCAATACAAGACGAAGAGGCCAAGAGACCAAATGCGCCTAAGCTGAAAAGGCCACGAGCCAAATACGCCTGAGCCCAAGCTCAAGAGGCCAAGGCCGAATCCACCTGAGCCGAAGAGGCCACCCTTCGACTCCGCTCAGCACAAGAAGCAAAATGCGCCTGAGCCCAGCCTAAGCGATCTATCGGCTTCGCACACGGATAAGCAGCCAAAAGACCCAGGAACGTCCGTTCTTCAAGGAACAGTGAAGTCACTTCAAAGAACAGTGAAGTCGCTTCACGGTGAAGTACGAGTACTTCACAGAACAGTGAGGTCGCTTCACGGTGAAGTAGGAGCACTTAACGGAACAGTGAGGTCGCTTCACGGTGAAGCAAGGGTACTTCACCGTGAAGGAAGGTCACTTCACTGTGCAGGGTGGGCACTTCTCTTTGAAGCATGGTCACATCTCGGTGAAGGAAGGCCACTTCTCTGTGCAGCGTGGGCACTTCTCTTTGAAGCGTTGGCACTTCTCTGTGAACCATGGTCACTTCTCTGTGAAGGAATGTCACTTCACTGTGTAGCGTGGGCACTTCTCTTTGAAGCGTTGGCACTTAACGGTGTTTGGGGTTGCGGTAGGCCCATGGTGTGCCCACATCGCCGTGCTGGTTGGCCACTGCCCCGTGAAGGGCAGGGCGATGTGTGGGCCTGTTTCCGTAATGTCAGCAGCCAGTGGGCCTCTGATCATGGGGTTTCCATGCATTCCGCATACAACAACAGAAGTGATGGATGGTCCATTTAGGCCAATGCCAATGGCTTCTATTCCGTAACTGATCGCGTGCGGTCGGTTTTTTGCATTGTCAATAGATATAACAATCGGAATGAATAAGCACGTAAATTATTTAGACCCATTCTAAAGAAAAGCCAAATATGCCGTCAATACAGGAGATTTGAAGGGTGATAGACAATGTGCTAGTAGTATTGCTGAACATAAATGGAACCTACTCCAAACGGTTGCCGTTATAGTACCCGTCGCCGCCTAATAAGCGAAGGCCCCGGTCGAATTCACGCCCGGTGAATACTGCAAACAATACAGGAAAGAATGGCAAATATCAGAACAGGATTTAGCAGGTTGTCTCCCAATGGAGCATCAACTTTGCTGGGCAACGTGAATGACAAGCTCGCGGAGAACGCGGCGACCTTCACCGATCCCCCAATTCCCTTGGCGGCGTTGACCACCCTGAAGACCGTATTGGACACGCTCATCAACAAAGCGACCCATGGCAGTGCGAATTCACGGGCTCTGCGCGACAACAAGGTGAAGCAGGTGCTTTCGGCACTGAATGCCACCGCCGACTACGTCCGCATGGTGGCCAACGGTGACGCGGGCATCCTCACCGCCAGCGGTTTCGATATGGCGAAGCAGCGTGAACCTTCGGGGCCCGTGGGCACCACGCTGATCAAGGGTGTGGAGATGTCGGGTGTGGTGGGTGTGGCGGAGGTGATCTGGACGAAGGTTCCGGGTGCCTACAGCTACCAAGTGTACCGCACGGAGACAGACCCTGCCGAATCGGCCGTGGTATGGACCCCCGTGGTGGCCACAACCAAGACCCGCATCAAGGTGAACGGCCTCACCTCCTTTAAGGCCTACTGGTTCTGCGTGCAGGCCCTCGGTTCCGAAGGTGCCGGTGCCCTCAGCGACCCCGCTATCGGCCGTGCGGCCTAAGCCCACCGCGGACCGCGACGAACGTGCGGACCATGAGAAAAGACCCCGGCCACCGTGCCGGGGTTTCTTCATTAAAGTGAGGGCTGGCCGCATTTCGTCCACACCTCGCCTCACAAACAACAGGTCCAATGCAAACACAATGGAGACCCCAGCACATCGCCCAGTACGAGCAGGACATGCTGGATTGGTACAGCGGTACCGGTAAGTGGGCGGGCACCGCTTTCGACCCCACGCACCTGGTGCAGTTGGCCCGCGTGAAGTATGCGCATGCGCCCATGGTGGCGGAAGCGCTGGGGCGCTGCACGCGCACCTGGCAAAAGGACCCCGAGTATACCTACTGCACGGACCCGCGCGAGCGAAAGGGCACCATCGGCCACATCTTCCTAGCCGTACCGGGCGGCGGCGGCTGGCTGGTGCGCTTCCAAGCAAAGGAGGTGGTACACGGCTTTGAATGGCTGACCAGCGACCCGGATACGTGGGGTAGTGCCGGAGCCGTGGAGGTAGGGGAAGGCACCGGGCTTAGGGTGGTACACCGCCAGTGGAGCTGAACGCTTCGACCACAAAAGGCACGAACGCCCCCGAGAAGATCGGGGGCGTTCGTGCCTTTTGGGCGGGCATCAAGAGCATGCGCACGAAGGCGCATTGCCTTTCCTTCCGCCATCGCCTACATTGTCAGTCCAAAACCCCATGGCGAATACGACCCTATCCCCGGTGAACGCCGCAGCACTGCTCCCACGCGAGCCGCGTTCGAGTGTGCTTCACCGGATATCTTCACTCAAGCAGGGCCTCTCGCAGAGGACCCTGCGTTACGGGCTGTTACGCAGGGTCCCGAGGCGGAGACCCTGCGGGAGTTTGAAGGTACGCATCTACGACCCCGAGGGTCGCATGATCGTGCAACAGCGGATCCGCAGCAACGCCGGTCGCACCGACGATCTGTACCTCGGTGATCAAGGTTCCGCGCTCTACGTGATCGTGGTGGATGCCGCGCAAGTAGCCAAATGGGTGCCCATCCGTTGAGCGATGTTCGACTTGATGAAATGTATAGTGCTGGCCGGGGGCTTGGCTGTTTGTTGCGGCACAGCCCAGGCCCAGCACTGGCAGAATACGGGGATCCCACCAGGTTTGGAGGACACGTGGATGAGCTACACCGACACGGTGCATGATGCACTGTATTTTGGGGGATTGGGTGCCAACGTGACGGATTCGAGCGTAGTTGCATACTTCCCCTTGTTTCGCTATCAAGGAGGACAGTGGGATACGCTTGGCGTTTTCGGTAATGCGATCAATGCTGCCGTACTTTACCACGACACACTCATTGTAGGAGGAGCATTTCAGACGGTGGATGGGGCTGCTATGCCTTACATTACCTGTTACGCGGGGGGGGCTTGGCATCCTTATGGGGTCATTGGCGAACCGGATGCATCTGCGATATACAAGCTGCGCATCATCGACGGGGAACTCTATGTCGTCGGTGCGTTTGATCAAGCTGACGGGCGCCTATGCAACAGTATAGCGAAACGCGTGGGCGGGCATTGGGAGAATGTGGGCGACCTCTCAGGCCTCACCAACGCACCCACACTGGTGGACATCACCAAGTACAATGGCAACTTGGTGGTCACCGGGAACAACATCCATAATACCGGAGTACCGCTAAAAAGTGTGATGCAATACGACGGCACGAGCTGGGGACCGGTGGGTGCGGGGATATTGGGAGGCATTGCCACTGGCTTGGCCCTTACGGTCTATCAAGGCGATCTCTATCTCGGCGGCGAGTTCTTTCTTGGTGCGGGTAATGCGGGCCAAAGCGTGATGCGTTGGGATGGCACGGCCTGGCACTCCTTGGGGGATGGCATTCAGGTGTACGATAACTCCTATGCGTATGCCGGGCAGGTCACCGCCTTTGGGGAACGCGATGGGCTGCTGCTTGTGGGGGGCACCTTCTACTACGCCGGGCATATACCCGCCTCCAGTATCGCTAGTTGGGACGGCACGAACTGGTGCAGCTTGGGCGGTGCTTTGGATCCGCGGGTGCGCACAATGACCTTCTTCCACGATACGCTCTACGTGGGTTGCGGTCAGTTTGCGGACAGTGTCCTCTCCAATGGTGCGGCGAAGTTCATAGGGAGCAGCTTTCAGGAGGAATGTAGCACAGTGGGCATCCCGGACATCCCAACCCCGGAAGTGCCCTTCGAGATTGCATCGCAGCAACCGGGCGTTGTGTCCTTGTTGGGCTTGGCCGATGGCCAGCACAATGCTCGCATCTATGACACAGAGGGTCGCTTGGTCGTGCAAAAGCAGATACGCAGCCATGCAGGACGCACCGATGATCTGTACCTTGGTAATCAAGGTGCCGCGCTCTACGTCATCGTGGTGGATGCAACGCAAGTGGCTAAGTGGGTTCCCATTCGTTGAGCGATGTTCGACCGGATGAAATGCTTTGTGTTGGCCGGTGGCTTGGCTGTCTGTTGCGGCACGGCCCAGGCCCAGCACTGGGAGAACACCGGGATCCCGCACGGCTTACTGGATACATTTATAGGTTACACCGACACCGTGCATGATGCTTTGTACTTCGGCGGTGTCGGCTATATCTATGTGGACAGCTTGACCTACACTCCTTTGTACCGTCTTCAGCAAGGTCAGTGGGATACAATAGGTTACTTTGGCAACGCCAATTACGTCTATACGACTGTGGTCTATCACGATACCTTGTTAGTGGGGGGGGGCTTCCACTCTGCTAACGGTGTTGGAGTGCAAGGTGTGGCGTGCTACACAGAAGGCGCATGGTATCCCTATGGTGCCTTTGGGATGGGGAGTGAGGCGATTGCCATCTATAAATTGCGCGTGCTCGACGGGGATCTCTATGCTGTAGGGGCCTTTTCCTATGTCGATGGTCATCTGTGTAACGGAGTAGCGAAGCGCGTGGGCGGTCACTGGGAGAATGTAGGTGACCTCTCGGCCTTCACTGCTACGCCCATCATTGGCGATGTAGCCTTATATCAGGGAAACCTGGTTGTGGGCGGGGTATTCCATACACCCAATGATGACCTGAAGAATGTGATGCAGTTCGATGGCACAACGTGGGGGCCGATGGGGCCCGGCATTTTGGGGGGCGTGGCCGGTGCCATGGCCTTCGCCAATTATCAAGGTGACCTCTACATGGGCGGCGTCTTCTATCAGTCCGCAGGTAATGCGGGCCAAAGCATCATGCGCTGGGATGGTTCGCAATGGCACGCTGTGGGACACCTGCAGGTCTATGACAACTCGGACCAGTACGCGGCATCCGTGTATTCCCTTGCCGTTCACAATGGATTGCTCTTCGCCGGGGGCAGCTTCTCCTTCGCAGACCATGTGCCGGTGCCCAACATCGCCACATGGGACGGCACAACGTGGTGCAGCCTCGGCGGTAGCTTGGATCCGCAAGTGCGCACGATGAGCTTCTTCCACGACACACTTTACGTGGGCTGTGGCGGCTACTTGGCGGACACTGTCCTTTCCAATGGCGCGGCCAAGTTTATCGGGAGCAGCTTTCAGGAGGAGTGTAGCACGGTAGGGATAGAAGACGAGCCAACCCCGGAAGGGTCCCTTCGTGTGGCACCACAGCAACCGGGCGTTGTTGCCTTGTTGGGCCTTACTGATGGCCCCCATGAGGTACGCATCTACGACGCTGAGGGCCGCTTGGTCGTGCAAAAGCGCATCCTCAGCAACGCTGGACGCTCAAGCGACCTGTACATCGGTGATCAAGGGTCTGCACTCTACGTGTTCGTTGTGGATGCCACACAGGTGGCCAAGTGGGTGCCCGCTCCATAAGCCATGTTGGAAGGGATGAAATGTATGATGCTGTCCGGAGTATTGGCGGTTTGTTGCAGCACGGCCCAAGCCCAGCACTGGCAGAATACCGGCATCCCGCACGGCATTCTGGACACGTGGATGAGCTACACCGACACGGTGCATGATGCACTGTACTTCGGCGGAGCGGGATACATCTATGTGGACAGCATCACCTACACGCCGTTGTACCGTTATCAGGGAGGTCAGTGGGATACACTCGGGTATTTTGGCAATGCCAATTACATCTACTCGGCGGTGGTCTATCACGATACCTTGATTGTGGGGGGAGGCTTCCACTCTGCGAATGGTGTTGAGGTTCAAGGTGCAGCCTGCTACGCTGAAGGCGCATGGCATTCGTATGGTGCCTTCGGGCTAGGGAATGAGGCCATCGCCATCTATAAACTGCGCGTGCTCGATGGGGACCTTTATGCTGTAGGGGCCTTTTCCTATGCGGACGGCAACCTCTGCAACAGCGTGGCCAAGCGGGTAGGCGGGCATTGGGAGAATGTGGGGGACCTCTCTGGCCTAACCTCCGCACCCATATTGACGGACATCACTAAGTACAACGGCAACCTCGTGGTAACTGGGAACAGCATCTATAATACAGGGGTGCCGTTGCTCAGTGTGATGCAATACGACGGCACGAGCTGGGGGCCGGTAGGTGCGGGGATATTGGGGGGTGTGGCCACCGGTTTGGCCCTTACGGTCTACCAAGGCGATCTCTACCTGGGCGGCGAGTTCTTTCTCGGTGCGGGTAATGCGGGCCAAAGCGTGATGCGTTGGGATGGCACTGCGTGGCACCCTTTGGGGGATGGCATCCAGGTGTACGACAACTCCTATGCGTATGCCGGGCAGGTCACCGCCTTTGGGGAACGCGATGGGCTGCTGCTGGTCGGTGGCACCTTCTATTACGCCGGGCATATACCCGCCTCCAGTATCGCCAGTTGGGACGGCACGAACTGGTGCAGCTTGGGCGGTGCCTTGGATCCACGCGTGCGCACCATGACCTTCTACCACGATACGCTCTATGTGGGCTGCGGCCAGTATGCGGACAGTGTCCTTTCCAACGGTGCCGCGAAGTTCATCGGAAGCAGCTTTCAGGAGGAGTGCAGCACAGTGGGGATCCAAGAAGCGGTTGCACGCAACTCTGCATTGACCATGTATCCCTTGGCCGATCCCGGCCGCTGGAATGTGCAATTCCCAAGATCGGGCAGTTGGACCTTGACCGCTTACGATGCTTTAGGTCAACAAGTGGGCACTTGGCGTGCCGAAGGAGTCTCAACCATTCTTGACCTCAGCGCCAAGTCCGGAGGGATATACCTGTTGCGCGCCAGCACGCCGGATGGTGAGTGGCGCACAGCCAAGGTGGTGCGGCAATGAGCTGTTGAGGCTCCCCGGTGAAGGGCTGTCCACGGCAACATCTTCCTTGTCGGTAGTGGATCGGATGGAGTTCGAAGCGCTCCTGTGATACCCGGGATGAAGCCCGCATTGCAGGCTATCCACGCTTATACCCCACTCTTTCACAACTTCGCCGCATGTCGATCGCCCCTTTCATCTTTGACGACCTGCTGGACCTGGCCGAGCTGGAGCCAGCGGACTGGGATGCGATGATGGCGCGGATGCGCTGGCACCTCAGTACGCCCTATGCGGTGGCCATCAAGAGCGTCTTCGGGGAGGCGATGCCCACGGGCTTGGGCACGGCGGTGGCGCACCATGGTACGGGCTGGATCGGCGAGCGCCTGATGATGCCGCGCTTCCTAGGGCCGGAGCTGGAGGGCGAATTAGTGGACGCGCTGATGCTGGAGTTGCACGCGCGGGACTGCGCCACCGTGTGCGCATTGGTGCCGGAAGATTCCGTGGCCGTTTTCACCGGCCGCGGCTTTGTGCAGGATGGCGACTACGTGCGCTATGCGGGGGGCAAGACGGAGCCACCGACGCTGGAGGAGGTGGAACTCTGCGAGCCGCACCACAGCATGGGCATCCTGCACCTGGATCGAACGGCCACCGGCGAAGACCGCCGGACGCTGATGAGCGAGTATTTCTACGCCGGCCGCATCTACGTGGAACGTGGCCGTGTGCGTGGCACCTATCTGCCCCTGTTAGGCGATGGCCTGGTACAAGCGGACCGGCCGGACGTGGGTGAGGAGCTGATGCGCTGGCACATGCCCCACGTGCAGGAAGTGTGGGTGCCGGAAGGGAATCCTGTGGCGAAGCAGTTCCTGGAAGCACGGGGCTATACGGTGCAAGGCCGCCGATACCGGATGCAACATGGCGGACCGCTCCTGTGGCGGCCGGAGATGAATTACGGCTGGATCAGCGAGCGGTTGGGGTAGTGCTTGTGTCGCGGACGCAAGAACGAGATCGCTTTCCTTTCGCTTCGCTCAGGACAGGCTGCAAGCCTCGCATTGACGAATGCACAGAGTAGCGTCATTGCGAGGCCCGCATTTGGGGGCCGAAGCAATCTTGTATTAACGCAAGTAGATGCGTGTCGGATCCGTGTCGCAGACGCAAGAACGAGATCGCTTTCCTTTCGCTTCGCTCAGTACAGACTCCAAGCCTCGCAATGACGAATGCATCGTTAGCCTGCTACTAAGTATAATTACGCAAGAACGCCCCCGGGTATTTCAGGGGCGATCCTGTTTAAGAAAGTATCTTCCACGGCCAACCTACACGGCGCGCTTCGATACAACGTTGCGGGTCTTGATAATCCCGATCGGTCAGGCGTTCTTCGCGGCGCTCTTGGCGTCCTCGAAAGAGCTCTTGGCATCATCCATTGTGTGATGCACCATCCTGCTGGCTTGAGCGGAAGCTTTCTTCGCGGTCACTTTGGTGTCATACACCTCGGACT
>JBEPUG010000040.1:0-21805 GCA_041691695.1 Flavobacteriales bacterium | reverse complement strand
GCGAACTGGCGGCAGGTCCTTGCGGTCGACGCCGGGGTGGGGGTGGTCGTGGTGTCGGTCGGGGTAGCGGTGGTGTTCGCCGCATGAGGGGAGGTGATCGCAGCCGATGGCGACCATGAAATACTGTAAGGTGCGGAAGAGGTGATCGCAGCGGACAGGTTAGCTTGTTCACCATGGCACAGTGTGAGGTCGCTTGCCCCTGAAGCGACCGACGTGAGACCGCTGACCGCTATTGCAACATGGCCGCTGTCACTGCAGCCGATGGCGTTCGTCGCAGTAACGCTGTACGTGGTGGAAGTACTGGGAGTGGCGATCGGTGCGGCGATGTTGGTTGCACTGAGCGAACCATTCGCCGGGGACCAGGACCAAGTGGCGCTCACCCCTGAAGCGACCTGTGCTTGAAGTTGTGTCCCTGCAACACCACAGCGCGTGGTATCGCTCATTGGGAGGAGATGGAATGCGGGGGCCACGGTCACTCGCACGGAGTCCGAATAACTACATCCAAAAGCATTGACCGAGGTTACCGTGAACCAAGTATCCTGCGCCGGTGTGGCGGAAGTGATCGCACTGTTCGGCGCCAGCACACTCGTTGCTGGCGACCACGCTAGGCCCGTATTGTCATCTTGATAGCGCGTGATCAGCACATTGTCCATGGACCAATTGTCCTGCCCCACACCTGAATTCGCCAGTTGGCGCCAACGCACTTTGGTAGTGGTGGCGGATGCTCCCAATGCCGGGATGGTCACATTCAACTGAGTGAATACCGGATACGCGTTCTCATTGAAGGTCCTGAGCAGGATCCAGGTCGAACCGTTCAGACTGTACTCCAATACCACGTCATCTCCAGGTGCAGCGTCATCGCAAGGAGCAGAACCTGTGGCGATCTTCAAGTAGAAATGCACCATGCCTCCGGCACTGAAATCCAAAGGGCCGGTGGTCGCACTGCGCATTCCCGCACCATTGAAGTACAAGGCCGTGCCGCCGACAGATCCGCACAACGCACTGCTGGTCCCGCCTTGGATATTCGACCACCAAGAGGCTGCACCGCCTTCAAAGGCATCCTTCCGGATCACCTGCTCAACTTGTGCGTGCAGGATAACCGCATTCCCTGCGCAGATGCTGTCATCATTCGCTTTGGCCCGGATGCCATAGATGGTGCTGGGATGGACGATCACAAACACACTGTCCAGCGCTGTTCCGCAGCCTACGGGACTTGTCACGAGCAATTTGTACCACGTGTCGACACTGGGATACGCCACCGGGTTTGCCACATCAGGATCGCTGAGGTCCGACGAAGGTGACCAATGCATGTTGAACCATTGCGGATCAAGCGCCTGTTGCATTCCCAGCTGGACGGAATTGTACATACAGATCGTTGCACTAGCCGACCCATCGGCCACTAGGTCCAAATGAGGGTCCACCGGTAGTCCGACATGAAACTCAAAATGCTTCGGACAGCCACTTGGAGAGATCTCCCCGTCGACACGATACGTGTCATTTCGATCCGGGGTGAAGGTGTAGCTCATGCCGGTGGCCAAGACCGTACTTGGATCACTGGCAGCGGTCCACGATGCGTTTGTCAGCGGGAATGGAGACGTCAAGGTCACCAAACTGTCCGAGCAGATCACCGAATCCTGCACGACAGAAGCAGGGTATTCGTTGGAGATGCTGTACATGTAGCTCTCCCCTGTGGCCAAGCCATAGGCATATGCGATAAAGCCGGACGCAGAGGTGATACGGTGTGCACCCGCACTTAGGGAGATCTTCGCCACGGAGTAACCCGCGCAGGCCGCATAAGTGCTCCACAAGGTGCTGGAGACCGTTGTTCCATCCAATTGGACCTGCGCGATAGCACCGGTTTGGGTGAGAACGCTGACGTAATGCAGGATGCTGGCCTGCGTAGAGGGGAATGTGGAGAAGTTCGAGGAGGTGCTGGTCCGATCATCTGGTTCCAGCACCAAAAGTGAGGGATCGCCGTTGCCAGCGCAGGTCATCCCTTGCATGATCTCGGTGACGCTGATCGGCTTGTTCCCAGTGATGCAGACAGGCTGGGAGGCATTCAATACTTGATGATACTCACCGGCGTTCAGGATGATCGCTGCGCCGCCATCGATGGTGACGGATGTATTGTCCTCTCCAGCCTGAATGCGATATCCGTACATAACCGTGTTGCCAAGCGGGACCGTGTGGAAGGTACTTCCCCAGGCGTTCACCGGAACCATCTGCTCATTCACATGGTCGCATGCCGCACAACCGACCACTGCACACATGCTGCCGCCAAACACGGCAAAAGGGCGGCAAGGACCGCTCGAGTCTGAAGCTTGGATGAGTGTGCCTGTCAGATCCGTGATCCCGCTAAAGGCCTGCACTTGGTAGGTCTGTCCCGCATTCAAGTTGATGGTGAATGCGACATTCGGCAGTCGGCCTGCCGTGGTCGTGGCCGAAGGGGTGATCTGCAATGCGGTGCCATCCTCCGTGGCCACCACCACGAACTCGCTGCGGAACATATACGTTCCGTTCGGATAAGAAATGTTCGTTCCGGGAAGGGCTTCCACTCGGTATGTGGTCCCGAGGCTTTCCACCGGAAGCACTTGGAATGCATCAGTGGTCTGGTTCTGATAATTGATCGCACTGACGGTCACGGGATCCACGGAGGTCACATGCACCCCCCGGTCCAAGGCGGCCTCCGAGCCGATGATCTCATAGGTATTCGGAACCACCACAGTGGTGACGCCATTGGCCGCTACAACATAGGTGGTGCTCCAGCCAGCCAGCGGAATGCTGACCGTGCCGGAAGTGGCGGTTCCGGAAGCTATACGCAGGGAAAGCTGCTGGGTGCCCGATGCATTCTGCATGAACCCCAACCAAAACTCTCGACCCCGAGTGGCGAATTGATCGGCCTGTGCGAAAAGCCCTCCACTCATAAATATGAATAGAGCACTGAGAAAGGCCTTTATCTGTGAGGTCTTGAACACGTTCCGGTGAATATTGGATCGGTGGCCTTGATACGGACTCCTGAGCAGAAAGTTTATTTCGACGAATCGACTATTTCTATCGACGAGCACAAAGGTGAGGAAAAATCAAGGGTTGCGCCACTCGAGGCTGCGACCTTGGATCATCGATCCATTCACCTATAAACCGCCCATCGTTCAAGTAGACGATGCAGGTAACGTTGGTGTTGCCCCAGACAGGCGTTAGTGCTGCTCGGCAAACTTCCAGGTCTTCTCCACAGCCCAGCCGGCGCGAACGGTTATGGGGGTCGCCAAGAGGTGAACGCGCTCAGGCTGAACGTCATCCACCATGGAACCCGTGCTCCATGATCCATTCCCATCCGTGTCCCGGATCAGCCTCACATGGTATTCTGCAGGCGTAAGCCCCTCCCACGTTACGGTGATCGGCAAATTTTGGCTCGCAACCTGCCTAACCGTATGGTTCTGCGCCGTCAGTAGTTGCAGGATCAAGGGCCCCTTCACCATGTGGGTACTATCAGTCACCACTTGGAGGGTCAACTTGCCCAGTGAATGAGGATCTGGCACACCCACGCTGAGCCGTGTGGTATCATTTGTCCCGCCTTGCATGTCGGTGATCGCATTCGGATAAAGAACAAGGTCCATAGGCTTGCGGGAGTTTGCCCCTAAGTCCAGATGGAGTGTGCGTCGCCGGACGGTATCCAACTCCGCATTCAAGGGCAACACAACAGAATCCTCATGCAACACAAAATGTTCTAGATGGAACCCCTCGATAGGCCGAGTGGAGGTCAGCGAAAACCCGCCGGTCTCGGGATCACGCGCCAGCTCAACTTTCAAGTAGTATGGCATGGGCACCGTGCTCCTGTAGCGGATGGTGTCCAGCACATTGCCATCCTCAATGACATTGAAGCGCTGGCCCATCAACAAGGTAGTATCAGAAGGCCACATCACTACGGTATCTCGCGAAGCATTCCATTCCGGCCACCAAGAAAGGGTGCCTCCGGTGCGATCCAAGGAATGCAACTCTAGATGTCCTGCACGCCGAGCCATCGCCAACTGCCAACCCCTATCCGGCTGGACCATCGCACTGACGACGAACTGGGTCTTTGACACCGGACGGAATAGGAGCAGATGGACCACCTCGGAATCGTTCGGGTCGACCGTCCGGTCCAAAAAGGCCACCTCTTCGTTGGGCAGGTCGAACCGGTAATTCGTGTTCTTATCCTGAAGGGCATTGATATGATAGTTGCCACCCCGTAAGTGCGACAATCGGAAATTGCCTGAGGCATCGGTCCGAGTGAAGTAGTCCGGCAGCGAGGTCCGCACATCACCCGTGTCCTCTATCGCATGAAGTAGTACCCACATATCTGGGGCAGGCAGACCGGTAATGGCTTCGGTGACATTGCCGTGAATGGCCAAGCTGTCGATGTGATCCCCCGTGGATATCACAAAGGCCAGGTCGTCCACTCGATTTCCCTCTGTGAGGTCCATCACGCAACCCCCAAGATTGAAGCTGTATGTGGTGTTGGCCTGCAGCGTAGCCTTCAAGGAGATCGTGATATCGCTGGCCCGGCTTACTGCAACATCGGGCTGGGCGCTCAACGGCGGCGAGATCAGCAGGCGCTGTCCTACTTGGTCCAACTTGACCGGCTCATCGAAATGTAGTACGATCCGTTGGCCTGAAAAACGCACCGATCCAAGATCGGGAGAGGACGAAACAAGCTTCGGGGGAGTCGTGTCCTTCGGTCCTCCTTGGGGTTCACGGACCTGTGCACAACCGCATAGAAGGACCACCGATAAGTAGAGAAAAGGCGCTGAAACCTTCATCAAAGTACTCGTTCGATCATTGCACAGAGTTCCGATAGGCCGAGCACATCCTCTTGGCTGAAATCGTCCAAGTGTGCGCTGTCCACATCGAGTATCGCGACCACCACCCCCTTCCGGTCTCTCAAGGGAAGCACGATCTCGCTAGCGCTTTCCGCACTGCATGCGATATGGCCCGGGAAATCATTCACATCAGGAACGATCATGGCCCGCTCCTCCTCCCAAGCCCTACCGCAAACTCCCTTTCCACGTCCGATGGGGCTGCAAGCGATCGGACCTTGGAACGGCCCCACGACCAACTCGCCGTTCACTAACCGGTAAAATCCTATCCAATGCCAACCAAACGCTTGCCTCAAGGCTGCGCTCATATTCGCCATGGCGGCAATCGGGTCCAATTCGTTCTCCAATAACGCTTGGACCTGAGGGAGTAATGCTGCATAGAGCGTCCGACGGTCTGTGGTGTCGGGAAGGGCCAAGTGCTCGCTCATCCTGTAGGGAACGCGTGCGAAGTTACCTGCACTAAGCGCAGGCACAGGTCAATACACTGATGCGGATGCCCGGGACCGTGGACAACGCCAATGCGCAACCCTCCAAAGTAGCCCCGGTGGTCACCACATCATCCACCAATAGGACATGCTTATCCACCAAGGCGTTCGGGTCGATCAGATGGAAGGCCTCTTTCACATTGCTCCATCGGGACATCCGCCCGCGCTTGGTCTGGCTGGATGTGTGCGCCACTCGGACAAGTTGATGCTTCATGCTTTCCAAGGGCCAAGCTTCTACGATGCCATCCACCAAAATTTGACCCTGGTTATAGCCTCGCTGTTTCTCCTTTTTAGGATGAAGCGGCACGGCCAGCACAATGTCCACATCCGCGAATCGCCGACTGGACATTACATCTTCCGCCATTCTGCGACCCAACTCCAGACCCACGTTCGTATCACCCTTGTATTTCAAACGATGCAGCATATTCTGTACAATGCCGCCTTTATTGAACTGGAGAAAGGCACTGGCAGCGGTCAGCTGGACCCGTCCTCGAAACACGTGTTCAACCTTGTTTTCGGGGTCGTCATGTGCACGCAATCGGGGAAGGTCCGCCACACAGTCCGTGCAGATGCTATGCTCGAAGGCCAGCAATGCTTGATCACAACCGGCGCATCGCCGAGGCAGGAAAAGGCCTGCCAGATCTTGCAGGACGTTACTTTTTCTACGTTCCATCGCGCACTAACTGTTGACAATTGGCGATCGGCACGACACATGCGATGCCCGCCGAAGATAATTTCGACGCCGCAACGCACCAACACCACATCTTATGAATCAAGGAATGCCCTCCACTACACCCCCAAAGAAAGATCGTTCCAACGCTCTTCTTCTTGCCTTGGTGGTCCTTCTACTGATCGGGAACGTGGTGTTCCTCTATCTCTGGTTCCAGCAAAAGGACCTTGTTGCCACTCAAGTGGTACAGACCAATGCCTTGACCAACGAGAAGGAAAATGTAACGAAGCTCTTGGAGGGGATGCTGGTGCAGTATGACACACTGAGCACGAATAATGAGCAGCTGAAAACCGAGATGGATGCCCAGCGGGAGCAGATCACTTCGCTTATGGACAAGGTAAAGCGCGGTGGTTATGATGTGACCAAGGCCCGTCAGGAGGCAGAGACCCTTCGCAAGATCATGAAGGGTTATGTGGTCACGATAGATTCCTTGAATCAACTCAACCAGGCGTTGATGGTGGAGAATGTGAATACCAAGCAGCAACTCGGCGAGGTCACGGGACAGAAACAAGCGTTGGAGTCGAAGTCCGCGGAACAGCAGGCCTTGATCGCGAAAGGCTCCGTTCTGGCCGCTACCGGCATCGCGGCCAACGCACTCTTCCTACGCAATAACGGAAAGCAGGTGGATACAGAGCGCGCCAGCAAAGCGGAGATGATCAAATGCTGCTTTACGATCGGGGAGAATCGCATCTCCACGGCAGGCACCAAGACGATATATCTGCGCATCATCGGACCGGACGGTTCCGTGCTGCCAACAGCCGACGCGGATAACCGTTTCCAATATGAAGGGGTTCAGGGCGAATACAGCGTCAAACGCGACGTGAATTACCAGAATCAATCCGTGGACGTGTGCATGTTCTGGACCGCAACCGGTAAATTGACCGGTGGCGAGTACAAGGTGGACGTGTATGAGAGCGGCACGAACGTAGGCCACACCACCTTCAGCTTGAAGTAGGTCGCACTTGTTTGCAGGCTAGCCACGACGAATAAGCCATCTTCCCTACCGCGACAGACCCGTTTTTTTGGTCAGTCTAGAAGAATGCCCGTACTTGTGCACCGCCTACGTGCACTATGGGAGTGTCTGGGCTGGAGCGGCCGTTGTAGGTGAGGTCCACTTGCAGGTGGTCGCTCAGGCGTCGCTGCAACGTCGCACTCCATGTCGCATTTGTACCGGGTTTCAGGCCACTCAGCATTTCGGTCCCTAAGGAGGAGTCCACCACGCCGTTGTAGGAAATGTCGACAAGGTTCGCAGTCAATTGCAGGGAACCCTTGCCAGAAGAATTGAGCCTGAATTCAGCGCCAAGCGTGCGTACTGTAGCCTCTTCGCCTCCAAGTTCCTCCCTGTTCTGTTTGTCCACATACTTAACGAACAGGATCCCACGCAAGCGTGTGTTGGGCTGCCAAGTAAGCTTGGGAGAACCTGACCTTTCGGTAATGGACCAGGTCTGACCCAACGTCAAGTCGCTGGTATTGGCGCTTCGCGCAGTGCCCGCCTCCAATTCCAAGGTCCATTGGTTCGTGGTATTCCACCGCAGGTGTATGAGGTTGCCTTCCCTAAGGCGCGATTCGGAGCCGTTCAACAACAGGCTCTTGCTCCGGTCGCTTTGATAGGTTTGGTCGATGCTCCAAGTACGGCTGCTACGGTCGAAATAAACGGTGTTACGTGACGAGCTGTTCAGTGCGATCAATGACGTGTCCAGCGGGTCGATTATGAAGGGGTTGAAAGCGCTGCCGTTCTCATTATCGCCGGTCTTCCGATCGCTACGGAAACTGGCCACATCGTTCCATCGGGAGAGAAATCCACGAATGCCCTTCGCTTCCCGCCAAACTGCCGATGGCCTCAGCTCGCCGGATGCGCTCAACTGGTTACTGAACACGCGCACCGTTTCAGTGGTGGGAACGTACACCCGAATATAGTCGGCCTCGTAATCGAAGTTGGCGGGCTCGAATTCATTCAGGTCCTTCACCCCGTCGCCGTTGTAATCATGCCAAACATAGGTGCCTTGGCCAGCAGGGACCTGCACATAAATGTATTCGCTCTTCTGCTCCAAGCCGCTGCCGAATTCATAGAACATGTCCCAGCTCAGCGCTCCCTTCAATGCGCTATGGGCATGATCGAGCCGGGCCAAGTAGGTATCCTCGGCAGGTTGCGTAGTAAGTGAACTGTCGATGATCCGCAGCTGGCGATAGGTGAAGGTGGCCGCTAGCTTTCGCACCTTGGCGCCACTTAGGTCGATGGTCGCATTGTAATTGGTGGCCTCCGTGCTAGGTGCAAGCAGGCCGTTCCTCAGCGCCTTGTCATAGCGCTGCCCGGCACCGAAGCGGAATTTGGCCTTAGCGGAGTCCGGACTTTGCAAGAAAGCCTCCCAATCCAAGTATTGGTAGCTGCCCAAGGTGAGCAGCTCAGATGTTTGGTCATGGAATCGGTTCCGCTCTTGGTCATCATTGACCCCTACGGTGAAGGGCTTAAAGCGCCATGCGAGTTGCGCCTTGTGTCGAAGGAAATCACTCGACGTGGTGTCGGCCGAAGTATTCAGTAGACTGCCGTCGAGGTTCGCCGAGAAACTTCCGAAACGCATGACACCCAGCAGGGCTTGACGAAGTCCGTCGTATCGCTGATCAATATGGAACAGCGAACTCGACACGGTGGCCATTCCGTGTTTCCCGTCGAACAACCCCATGCTGGCTTGTGAAAGCAACTGGTTGCCATCCTGCGGTACTGTGGTGATGTTCCAGTCCCGCTCAAACTCCACAGGTCTGTAGCGCTCCACGACAGTAAAATCCTTGGAGCGCCATTCGTTGTCAATTCCAACCACAAGTCGCTTTACCGTGTCCTGCCTGTCCAATGGAATGCTGTTGCTGGCCCCCGCTTTGACCGCAAGTCCCGTGTTATCCCCATCATCCACGGAGCTGAATGTGTTACGGTCGGCATCGCTGACGGCTACTTCGCCCCAGGCCTTGGTGCGCGCGGAGAAGCGGTGATCCAGGCCAACCGCAAGCATGGCTTGGGAACGGGGCGGCACCAGCACACGCACCGGGGCATAGTCGCCCATGTGCACCAAATTCCCATTCACCGTTTGGGGCTCTAACCAGCGGAAGACCCTGCCATTCGGTGTGAATTCCTGTTGCATATAATCTCCATTTCCAGCCCCCACACTACTGAAGGAAACACGATACCGCGCGCTGTCGGTATTGGTGCTGTACCGATAGACCGGCGAAAATCCCAGGGTGTCTATTTTGGCATAGAGCACCTCATCGGCGGAGAAAGCCACACTGTCCGCACCGGCGACCACTGCAGCCAAAGGGTTATCGCCGGCCAATGCGAGCGACTGGCGTTCCGCGTCCGTAAGCCCTTGCTGCAAGGGCTGGTTCTTGTGGTCCTGTTCGCTATAGAAGTTGAAGCGGAGATCAGTTGCGCCTTTTACCAGCTCATTGGAGACCTGCACCAGCGAGCGCACATAGTTCTTGTCCGAGTACTGGAATTCCACCGTGATCCGGCGGTCCTTGGTGATCAGGCGTCGCGCGGTGAAGGTGAGTTCGGCCGTGTTGTAGTCGATCACATAGTCGTTCTCAAGTCCGCGCGTCAGCAACTGCCCGTCCAGATAGACCCGCTCAGTGCCCGATAACACAATGATGAAGGTACCGCCGTCGCTGGCTGTCAACCGGTATGGCCCTTGCACCCCTTCAATACCTTGGATCTGGTCCCGTGAGAAGTCGCCCTTGCTGATCGCTGCACTCACGCCAAGTATATCGTGTGTACCGTCAATCTTACCAAGTCGCGTAGTATAGCTCAGTCCCTTTGTCTTCTTATAATAATTGAGGAAGAAGCTCTTCGGCCGCTCCAAAACGAAATCTCCGGCAATCAGCTGTTGGTGATCATCATGCAGTTTGATGAACACCTGGTCAAAATCCTGGATCTCCTGAGTGTTGCCTCCCGCTTGGATAGGAATGTTGTTGTCCGTGACGGAAGCTTGCACGTCGATCTTATCGGTGAGGTGTCCGTTGAGTTCCAAGTTCAATGTGCTGTTCACCGAGAGGTCCTGGTTATTGCCGAACAGGATCCCGCGCGATATGCTCCCGCTCTTGTTCATGTCTCCCGCGCCAAAGAGGTCCTGTGAACCCGTTCCCGGAACATATTTAAAGGGGTCTTCCCGATCACCGGATTCCCGCACAAGTCGTTCGGGGTCCTTGTGGCGGAAGGGCCCGGCCAAGCGAAGCGGCAACACTCGATAACGCGCGGTGAGGCTGTCCGTGGGCGATCCAGCACTTCGGATGATAAAGGCGTGGTAAGGATCCAACGAGTAATCCGCCGCAGCCACCTGTCCGCTATCGGTCCACAGCGAAAGGCTTCCCGGGATGATGCTGAGGCTGTCCAATTGAATAGTGTCACGATCGAGTAGGATGCGCTTTACCACCCGGTTGTCTTGCGATTGGGCCATGGCGCTGCTCACCGCCAAGGATAGCAGCACGGCCAAGTAGGGTCGGCGGTATAGGGGGCTGTGAAAGGCTTTCAGCACGAAGGGACGGACCAATGGTACGTGGCGCGGGCTTGAAAATTATCCCGAACCGATCGCCCGGCTGCGCGGGATCAAGACAATGGTGTTCGTAATGCCGCAGGAAACCCTTTCGCCCGCGACCTACGCCGGATAGATTTGACGGTCGCATGCGTCGCATTATATTCCCGCTTTTCACACTGGCCCTGCTCGCGGCTTGTGGGGGACCTGCCTCAAAGAATGGCTCTAGGTCGGTGGGTCGGTATGGCGGGATCTTGAATTTCAACGAGACCCAACCACCACGCAGTTTATTCCCGCCTGCTATCACACAGGTCTCAGAGATCCATGTGGCCGCGCAGATCTACGAGGGGCTGGTCCGCTTCAATCCGAAAGACCTTTCCATCGAACCTACACTCGCTGAGAGTTGGTCCATAGACAGCAGCCACAAGGTGTACACGTTTGAACTGAGGAAGGGCGTGCGCTTCCAGAACGACCCAGCATTCAGCGGTGGCGAGGGCCGCGAATTCACCGCGAAGGATGTGGTGGATTGTTTCACACAATTGTGCCGTCCGGGTGTGATAGGCCAATCCAGTAGACTCTTTCGGGATCGTTTGGAAGGCGTGGATAGCGTCAGTTCCACAGGCCTCATATCCGGACTTCAAGCTTTGGATGATCATACGGTACAGATCAGGCTGGCACGCCCCTGCTCGAACTTTTTACAAGTGCTTGCTGATCCCGGATGTTGGATCTGGCCTCAAGAGCTGTTGACCGCGTACGGGAAAGACCTGATGCACCACGCGATCGGGACCGGCCCATTCGAGGTGAAGGCAACGGAACAGGACGAGGCCATCGTACTGATCCGGAATGAACATTACTGGGGGCAGGATGAACTTGGCGGGGCATTGCCATATTTGGAAGGGGTGCGCATCACGTTCGTTCCGGACAAGGAAAAGGAGGTCGCCGCATTCCTCAAGGGGAACCTCAGCATGCTCACCGAACTTTCCTTGGAAAGCATGGACATGTTGGCCGATACGGCAAATGGACTTGGCCACTCCGGAACGAAGAAATTCACCACCACCATGGTGCCCGCATTGGCCACTCAGTACTATGGTTTGAATGCCATGCGGGCCCCCTTCAACGACGTACGGGTGAGAAGGGCCTTCGCTTTGGCGATCGACCGGTCGGTCCTTGTGGATTCCGTGCTACACGGCACCGCGAAAAAGGCCGATCACGGTCTGGTGCCTCCTGGTTTGACAGGATATCCCTACCAATTTGTCCCGGGCATCCGTTTCGACCCGGACAGCGCCAGAAGGTTGATGGCTTTGGCGGGATATCCCAACGGAAAGGGATTCCCTCACGTGCAATTGCAGGTGAACAACGATGGTTTCGGTTATCAGCAAGTAGCCAGCAAGGTGCAGGATATGCTCATGAAGGAGCTAAAGGTCCCGATCACCGTGAGTGTGGTATCGCCCAAGGAATATTATGACCGCATCGAGCGGGGCAAGGCACTTTTCTGGCGTGAAGGCTGGGTGGCGGACCTTCCGGATCCCGGGAATTTCCTGGCCCTCCTCTATGGCAAGAATACCGCCGCCGACACATCCTTGCCCTCCCCGGTCAACACCACTAGATACATGTCGCCCCGCTTTGACTCTGTCTATGCCGCCTCCATGACGGAGAGTGATGTCACCGCCCGGATGCGCTCATTGGCGGAAGCGGAAAGTATTGCCATGCAGGATGTCCCTTTGATCCCACTCTATCATCCCTACTATATCCTGCTGGCCGAACCACAGGTACAGGACCTGCACATCAATCCGATGGAACTGATTGATCTCCGGTCGGTGTGGTTCTCGGAACCTCAAACCAAGGTGCCGGCCACAAAACCATAGACCAGCTGCTTAGCGAGTGGCATGAAGGTCTCGATCCGCGGCAGGCTGATGTCCGATTCGAATACGAAGGTGGCCGGATTTGGGAACGGCCCGATCCGCACCAATTCCGCCTTGATCTGCTCATAAGTACGACCAAGTCCCAAGTTCCACGTGCTGAAATAGCGGGTGCGCAGTTGGCCGTGGACGAGCTCTGGGTCCACATTGCGGACCAGCGGTAACGCATAGCTATATGCCCATGCTTCATTCCCTTGACGCAGCAGGATCCAGCCTTCACGCGTACCAATGGGCAGGATACCGATCGGGGAACATCGGATGCCGTGGTTCAGTTCATCTCGCAATTCACCGCCAAGGTCCATCGACCTGCGCAGCTCGCGCAAGGCACGGTCCATTGAGGCATGCACCTCCATAAGTTGCGACCGGTCAGCGGGTAGTCGCAAGACCTCATTCCGCCGCAGGTCCAAGCCCAGTATTTCACCGGCCATGCCTGCTTCCAGGATCTCCGCCCGTTTACGCAGCTCGGTCAATTGGCCGACGCGGATACGCAACTCATCCAAATAGGGATAGAGCTTGCGTTCCTTGTAGTGCGCATCGATCCGCTGGAGATAGGCCATCAGCCGGTATTCATCCAACTCGTCGTCCAATGTCGATGATCGGACACAATCCCATACAGGTCCGCTCCAGTTCAAGGTTTCCATGGCAACAAGGAGAACGCGATGTTCATAAAAAGGTTGCATGTGTCCGCAGTCTTGCCACTAGGGGCGGGACCTTTGGACGGACTTCCGAAAACTACCCCATGACCTGCATTAAGCGTTCCCTCGTCCCCCTTTCCATCAGCATCCTGATGTTTAGTGCCTGCGTGCCCTCGCGCAAGTATGAGGACCTGAACACCCGTTACAAGGCTATGCAACAAAGCCAAGCTGATGCGCTGGCCAAGGCCCAGCAGGCGGAGGCCTCCCTGAAGGACCAGCAGGTCACGATGGACGACATCACCAAACGCAAAGAGATGCTCGAGCGCGACACGCTCACCTTGGGCACCAGTCTGCGCAAGATGACGACGCAGTATGACAAGATCAATCAGCTCAACAACGAGTTGCTGGATAAGTACAACACGTTGATGGCTGGAGGCAGCGCCGAGAACAAAAAGCTGTTGACGGACCTCGAGGCCAATCGCCTCAAATTACAGAACAAGGAGGATTCCCTTGATGTACTGGGACGATCGCTCGCCGACCGGGAGGCGAAGCTGGCCGAGCTTCAAGCCGAGTTGCAGAAAAAGGACGCCGCCATGAAGTCCCTGAAGGACCGCGTGAGCCAGGCCCTCACCGGCTTCGAGGGCAAAGGCCTCACCGTGACTCAAAAGAACGGCCAGATCTATGTGAGCTTGGACAACAAACTGCTCTTCCCCAGCGGAAGCACTGTAGTGGACAGCAAGGGTCGTGAAGCATTGGTCAACCTCGCCAAGGCGATCGAGAATGACAAGGACATCAACATCATGGTAGAAGGACACACGGACACCGACAAGGTGCTGCCCGGTGCGCCTTACAAGGACAACTGGGACCTTAGTGTTCTACGCGCCACCAGCGTTGTGCGCATCCTGCAGGAAAGCTCCCAGATCGATCCTCTACGCATCACCGCCGCAGGCAAGGGCCAATACGACCCCGCCGACCCGAATGACAAGGCGAAGAATCGACGCATCGAGATCATCCTCGCCCCGGACCTGAAGGAGCTGTATGACTTGGTGAAGGAGCAGTAGGAGCTACCGCTGAGCGGACGGGTTAGGCCGTAGCTTTCTTCCGCTTCGCCATCAGTTCTTCGATCTCTTCCACCTCGCGTGGAATTTCCTTGAAGAGGTCGATCTGACCATCCTTGGTCACCACTATGTTGTTCTCGATGCGAATGCCAAGGCTCTCCTCGAGGATGTAAATGCCCGGTTCCACGGTGAAGACCATGCCCTCGACGATGGGCTCGTGCCATAAGCCAACATCATGCACATCGAGGCCGAGGAAGTGGCTGGTGCCGTGCATGTAGTACTTCTTGTACAGCGGCTTCTCTGGGTCCTGCTTGGCAACAGCGTCCTTGTCCAACAGGCCGAGACCAATCAGTTCCTTCTCCATGATCTCGCCCACCTTTTTGTGGTAGTCCGCGAGAAATACGCCCGGAAGCAAGAGCTTGGTGGCCTCCTTCTGCACATTCAGCACCGCATTGTACACGTCACGTTGGCGCGGGGTGAACTTGCCGTTCACCGGGATGCTGCGTGTTAGGTCGCTGGCGTAGTTGCCGTATTCGCAACCGAAGTCCATCAGGATCACATCGCCGTCCTTGCAGGTATCGTCATTGGTGATGTAGTGCAGCACGCATGCGTTGCGCCCGCTGGCAATGATGGGCGTGTAGGCATGGCCGCGTGAGCCATTCCGTATGAACTCGTAGGTGATCTCCGCCTCGATCTCGTATTCCTTCCTGCCAGGTTCAACAAATCGCAAAACGCGCTGCAGTGCCTTCGCGGTGATATTCACTGCGTTTTGGATCTGTGCGATCTCCTCCTCCGTCTTGCGCGAGCGGATGCGGTGCATGATGGGCGCACTGCGCCTCACTTCATACAAAGGATACTTCGCGCACAGCTGCTTGTTCTTGCGTTCCTCGCGCGTTTCTACTTCGTTGCCTTGGCGCAAGTGTTCGTTGCTGTTCAAATAGACACTCGTTGCCTGCGGAAGCAAGCGCTGCAGGGTCGCATCATAACTACTGGTCCACAACACGGTGGCGATGCCGCTCAGCTCCGTCGCCTGCTTCTGGGTCAGCTTCGCACCTTCCCAGATCGCGATCGTGGGGTTGGTCTCCCGAACGAAGAGGATCTCACGGTCCTTCGGATCGAACGCATCCGGGAATAGCAAAAGCACGGTCTCCTCCTGATCAATTCCGCTGAGGTGAAAGATGTCCGTAGCCTGATGGAAGGGCATTGAGCCATCCCCGCTGGTCGGCATGATGTCATTACTGTGGAAGACGGCAAGGCCGCCCTTTTCCATGGTCTTGCGGAAGCGGGCACGGTGTTCACGATAAGTAGCGGCGGAGAGTGGTGTGTAGCGCATGATGATGTGTGGCCTGAACAAAAGGCCGGATCTGAAGTGAGAACCCCAAATCTACGGACCACCTGAAACTCACCCCTTGAACCGCATCATCACCGTATTCCCTTTCTCCTCGCGGCGGGTCTCCACTTGGTCCTTCAACGCATTCACCAAGGAGGATAGTGAGCCATGCCCATAGCTGCGCGGGTCGAAGCTGGGATCCAAGCGACGAAGAGCTTGGCCGACCAAACTGAGGGATGCCTCTTCTTCTTCCCCTCTGGCGACATCAAAGGCCTTGCGGAGCTTGCGCATCAAAGAGGTGTTGGTCGAGAGTGCCGCGGCTTTCTCCCTCCCGGCCTTTGCACCTGCACTCCTCGTGGACTTGGGCTCATCGTGCACGTCCAGGTTCTCCACGTAGATGAAGCGTTCACAGGCTTGCACGAAGGCGTCGGGGGTCTTTTTCTCGCCCACACCCATTACGAACAGTCCGCTTTCGCGCAGGCGTGTGGCAAGGCGCGTGTAATCACTGTCGCTGCTTACGATACAGAAGGCATCCACTTGGTCGTTGTGGAGGATGTCCATGGCATCGATGATGAGCGCACTGTCGGTGCTGTTCTTGCCAGTGGTATAGCCGAACTGCTGCACGGGCTGGATGGCGTTGGCGTTCAGTAGGCCTTTCCAGCCGGTGAGGCGGGTGCTGGTCCAGTCGCCGTAGATGCGGCGTATGGTTATGGTCCCTTCCTTGGATACTTCCTCCAAGATGGGAGCGAGACGGCGCGGTGCCGCGTTGTCGCCGTCGATGAGGAGGGCGATGGTGGTGTCGTTGATCTTTTTCACGCCGCAAGGTATGCTTGGCCAGTCCGTCGTATGACCTCAGAGGTGCCCAAAGAAAGAAGGCCCGGACGTGCCGGGCCTTCCACTCTGAACAGGGCCGTTCGCTCAGCCCTGCTTCACCAACTGCACTTCGCAGGCGATGCGCACCTCATCGCTCAGCATCACGCCGCCGGCCTCCAATGCGGCGTTCCAATTGAGGCCCCAATCCTTGCGATTGATCTTACCGTGGACACTTACACCGGCCTTCGTATTTCCGTAAGGATCCTTGATCACGCCGCCCCATTCCACATCCAGCTTCACCGACTTGGTGATGCCGTTCATGGTGAGGTCGCCACGAAGGGTCCAGCTGCCATCGCGGTCCACGGATTCCGCGCCCGTAGCGGTGAAGGTGATCTTTGGGTTCTTCTCACTGTTGAAGAAGTCCGCGGTCTTCAAGTGCGCGTCCCGCTGTTCGTTGTGCGTGGTAATGCTGTTGGCATCGGCCCAAAACTCCACCTTGGCGGTGCTCAGATCATCACCGACCACTTCGATGTCGGCATCGAATTTTTGGAAGCTTCCCGTCACGGTCGTGATCATCAGGTGCTTCACTTTGAATTGTATCTCGCTGTGCGCGGGATCGATGGTCCACTTCACGCGTTTTGCAGTGGCGGTATCCGTTGCGGAGGTTTCGGCTTGGTCTTTCATGTTGTGTTCTTGTTTTGTGTGTTTGTTCAGTTCAATTCCATCGGGACGTCGATCAGCAGCAGCTCCGCGCCTTCGCTCCCGATCCGGATGTCCAATTCGTCCACACCGCTAACGCCGACGGCATCGCGTGTGGCGAGATGTTGGCCTTGGATCTCGGCACTGCCAGAAACGACCAGTGCATAAACACCATTGCCTTTGCGCTTGACAGTATAGCGCTCTGTGCGTCCGCCATCGAATTTCCCAAGCTGGAACCACGCGTCCTGCCCGATCCAAGTTCCAGCTTCGGCAAGTTCTGGGGAAACGATCTGCTGGAATTTGTTCACTCGATCCTTCGGGTCCAATGTGATCTGGTCATACCGGGGCGCTGCTCCACGCTTGCGCGGAAATAGCCAGATCTGAAACAGTTTACTGCGATTCGTCGGATCAGGATTGAACTCGCTATGCCGCACACCGGTGCCAGCGCTCATCACTTGGACATCTCCGGCATTGATGATGCCTTCATTGCCCATACTATCGGTATGCTTCAAAGCACCTTCTGTGACGATGGTGATGATCTCCATGTTATCGTGTGGATGTGTGCCGAAGCCTTTGCCTGGGGCGATGGTGTCGTCGTTCAGGACACGGAGTGCCCCGAAATGCACGCGTTCGGGATCATGCCAATTGGCGAAGCTGAACGAATGCCAAGCGTTCAGCCAGCCGTGGTCCGCATGGCCACGCGTAGCAGCTGTGTGGAGAACAATCGTACCCGGAAGGGAAGTGGTGCTCGTGGTCATCAGATGTTGTTAGAGAGTGCAAATATACTTTCCATGGCGAATATCTCCAAATCATACATATTGTCTTCCCAAGCGTCCATCTTCCGTAAGGCACCGCTCGCAGTCGAGCTTTCTTAACATGCAGTTCACTTGGTAACCGTTCCTTGGCCGCTGGCTTCCGTTGCTCGTGGAAAGTTCTATGATATACACTCAACAACGCCGTTCGCCGTTGCTAACAAGATCTCACATGTTCCGCGCAGATCTCCCACCCTACTTTTGCCCCCCGTCAACAAAACGGCGTTCATGCTATGTTTGCGCCCTTCATTGCCTTACTGCGGACCAGTGAGTAGACCATCGACCTGAACGAACCTCGAACACGAACCCTTCACACTCGAAACTGACCCTTACATGAGCACCCAGAAATCCGGAAAGTTCTCCAGCCTGTTCGTGGCTTTGGCCTTTCCAGTGGCATTGATCGTCAGCATTCTTTTCTACATGTATGTGCTGGGCGACCCGTCCAATTTTGAAGGCGGCGACCCTTTAAAGGGCCATCCCGTGGATCTTGATCCAGCGCACACTTTCGGCCTGATCCACAAAGGCGGTTTCGTGGTACCGATCCTGATGACGGTATTGTTGCTGGTGATCATATTCTCGATCGAGCGCTTCTTCTCTTTGAACAAGGCCAAGGGCACAGGCCGCATCGACGGTTTCCTGCATAACGTACGCCAGTTGCTCGCGGGTGACCGTGTCGACGATGCTATCGCTGCCTGCGACGAGCAGCGCGGCAGCGTTGCGAACGTGATGCGCAGCGGATTGGAGAAGTACAAGACCGTTCTCAATGATGGAACCTTGGACAAAGAGACCAAGATCAATACCGTGAAACAGGAGATCGAAGAGGCCACCGCCCTCGAACTTCCGATGCTGAGCAAGAACCTGGTGATCCTTTCCACTTGCGCTTCCATCAGCACGCTGCTAGGTCTTATCGGAACGGTACTCGGGATGATCCGGGCTTTCAGCGCCTTGGCCGCTGCGGGCACACCGGATGCGACCGCGCTTTCCACAGGTATATCCGAGGCCCTCATTAATACCGCTCTCGGTATCAGTGGTTCCTGTATCGCGATCATCATGTTCAACTACTTCAGTACCAAGATCGACGGTATCACCCATGGTATCGATGAGGCCGGCTTCAGCGTGAGCCAGACCCTGGCCAACCACAAGTGAGCCGAGAAAGGCCGTATCACAGGATCTCTTGAACCACCGGAAAAGCGCCCATGTCCAAGCTTAAGATGCCCCGGTCAAGTCCAGCCTTGGACATGACACCGATGGTGGACCTTGCGTTCCTGCTGGTCACCTTCTTTATGCTCACCGCGCAGTTCCGTCCCGAGGAGGCCGTGGTCGTGGACACCCCAAGTAGCCGCAGCCAGTCGCCTGTGCCCACGGAGAACCTGATGACCATATCGGTGGATAGCGCTGGCCGAGTTTTCTGGAACTTCACCGACAAGAAGGTGCGCGCAGAGGTGATCAAGGAATTCGCCAAACGGTATAATCTCAGCTTGAGTGCTGAACAGGAGCAACGCTTCGTGAACCTCGACGACATCGGAATCCCCGCGCAGCAGCTAGGTTCGTACTTGAGCCTGAACTCAGGCGCGGAACGCAAGGTGGTGGATAGAGCTTCACCTGGCATTCCCATAGACAGTACGAACGACCAGCTGCTGGACTGGGTGCGCATCACGCAGCTCATATTCAGCAGCGGATCCGACGGCAAAAACCCGATCGTGGCGCTTAAGGGAGATGGTAATGTGGACTACTCCACCATGAATAAGGTGATCAAGATCTTCCAAAGCCCAACGGTGAAGATCAACCGGTTCAAGATGATCACTGACCTGGAGGAAAGCCGACTGAACGGCCCAGCCGATCAGAAATGAATACGGGTACAGTAACAAGGAAACTCCCGAATAACGAAGCTGACATTGAAGGACCATGGCAGACGTAGGAGGAGATAGCGGCGGAGGTGGCGCGCGCCACCAGAAGAAGCGGGCCAAGAAAGGTACCACGCGGATCGACATGACACCCATGGTCGACCTTGCGTTCCTGCTGCTCACCTTCTTTATCCTCACCACCACTATGTATAAGCCGTCAACCTTGCAGTTGACGTTTCCCGTACCTCCCGAGGGTCCCACCCCTCCAAAATTGACTGAAGTGAACAACGCGCTCACACTGTTCCTCACTAAGAAGGACCAGATCCTCTACTATAAGGATGCCTTTAAGCCCGGTGAGACGCAGCTGACCCGCACCGACTTCAGCCAGATCAGGCCGTTGCTAATGGACCTGAACAAGACCACCTTTGATCACGTCCAAGAGCTGGGCAGGGAGTACAATGCGAACAAGATCAACAAGGCTGTCTACGATTCCCTGAAGAATGAGGCGCAGAAGGAGAAAGGGGCACTCTTCGTCATCATCAAGCCGGATAAGGACGCCAAGTACCGCAACATGATCGATATGGTCGACGAAATGGATATCGCCGGTATCGGCAAGTATGCCGTGCAGGACACCATCAAGCCCGTGGAGGAAACCCTGCTAGACGCGGAGAAACTCAAATTCTGAGCACATGGCATACGCGATCGTAATAGCGGTACTGCTCCTGTTGAGCGTTGCGCTCACGTATGACAACTCGTGGATGAACTTGTTGCAAGGCCTGCGGAACAACCTTGTTTTCGCTAACCGCAATAAGGATTATGGTGCCTATGAGTTGCGGACGGACTACAACCGCCGCCTCGGATTGGCCATGTTATGCGCGGTGGGCTTCTTCGCTCTTGTGGTGGGAACTCCTTTCGTGATCTCCAAAATGGGGAGCAAGTCGGTGGTAGAGAAGAAGGTGGATATCGTGGATGTGAACTTGGACAACTTCCGGGAACAGCCCCCTGAACCACCTCCGCCGCCGGAAGTGGTGCCGCCGCCGCAACCAAAGATCGAGACCGTCCAGTTCACCGCCGTGGAAGCCGTGGATAAGCCTGTAGAGGCACCTCCACCCACACAGAAGGACCTGACGGATATCACTGCGGGCCAGACAACACAGGAAGGCGAGAAGATCGATGCGCCCCCCCCGCCGCCGCCTGTTGAAGAGACCACTTATGATCTCGCTGCCGTGCAGGAGCAACCGGATTTTCCAGGTGGAATGGGCAAGATGTACGAGTACTTGCAGAAGCACACCGTTTACCCTCAGATGGAGCAGGATGCGGGCATCCAAGGCAAGGTCTATGTTGAGTTTGTGGTGGACAAGGACGGCAGCGTGGAGGATGTGACGATCAAGCGAGGTGTTAGTCCTAATTTGGACAAGGAGGCCTTGCGTGCAGTGAAGTCCATGCCCAAGTGGGCCCCCGGGAAGATGAATGGCAAGCCCGTGAAATGCCGCTTCACCATTCCGGTGCAGTTCAAGATGCAGTAACGATCTTGGTAAAGCAAAAGGCCCGCTTCAGATGATCTGAAGCGGGCCTTTTGCTTGGATACAGATACTTATCAAACCTGCTGGTCGATCGCTTGCAGGAACGGTCGGAAGGGAACGGAATACGGTGCAATGAAAGCCCCGTGGATCTTGTTTTATAAGGGAATGGAAGATGAGTCCAAGTTCCTAGATCCTCGCCATCATGATCACCGCTGCAGCACTCCTACTCTTCACGTTCTTTTGCCTCATTCTCAGCCTGGATCGCGCTTGGAGCAATGTCACATTACCAGAGCGTAACGATCTGGTATTCGAAGGACGACATCGTGGCTATGGCGCGTATCAACTCCGCAGGGAGTATGATCATCGGCTGTTGGTGGCGTTCCTGTTCACAGTAGGTCTATTGCTCCTTTTGGCGGCACTGCCGAAGGTGGTCTCGTGGCTCACACCGCCTGTCACGGTCTTACCGCCCGCTATCCCCAGCATTGTCGTGACCATAGTCCTTCCACCTATCATCCTTGACAACCCACCATCGCAGAAATTGACAACGACCGCGGCGTCCAAAACGCCTCATGAATTGACCTCACTCGTGG
>JBEPUG010000039.1:0-22498 GCA_041691695.1 Flavobacteriales bacterium | reverse complement strand
GTCAAGGAAGCCGTCGTTGTTCTCATCCAGCTCTCTCTGCATCAAGCTTCCCTGCACCATCAACAGGTTATCGCCTCCCTTGCCGAAATGCTGCGCGGCGTTCACGTTCAACTCCGTGCGACTTTGGCTGTTCACATAGAGGTTCGTGAAGAGCGTGGGCGCGGTGGCGGGATCGAGCAGGCAGAGGTCGATCTGGCCCGTCATCGCATTGGGGCCGTTCACAGCGGTGCCGATACCCTTGCTCACATTGATGTCCTGGATCCATGGGCCGGGGATCAGCGTAAGTCCCGAGTTGGAGGAAAGCCCGCGCACGAACGGAATGTTCTCCATGCTGATCTGCGCGTACTTACCATCGAGTCCCAGCATGCGGATGGTCTTGCTGCCACTGACGGCATCGCTGTAGTTGATGTCCACTGTGGCGTTGGTCTCGAAGCTCTCGCTGATGTCGCAGCAGGCCGCGCGTTTCAGTTCGCGCCCACCGATGGATTCCATGGCCCGCATCGACTGCATGCTCAGGTGCGTGCTGTTCTGACGCTCGGTGACCTGCGCGGCCGCCAGTTGCACGGAGCCTTCCACTGTGATGGCCAAAGGCGCGCTGGGCAATGCTTCCAAGCGGGTCGAATCCGGCGTAGTGGAGAAGGAGGTGATGACGATCGTCGCGGGCCACATGGCTGGCATGGGCAAGGTGAAGTGCCCGGTGGAATCGCTCATCACAGCGGCTCCACCGACCCAGCCCACGCGGGCATCGGGCAAGGGGGAGGTACGCTGGTCCGCTGTTCGTGAGCGGACGACGCCCTGCACAGGATGCTGTGCGAAGAGCGTAGTGCCCAAAAAGAGCAAGGCGATCAAGAGGATGAATTGTTTTGTCTTCATTCAGAAATGTCTTCGAGGTGAACAAACAGGAACAGGCCGCGACAGTGCCGCAGCCTTCACCGGGAAGACCGTTCTAAATGAGGAAGACGCCCGTGGTCGCCAAGCGCTGAGAGCGCGGCAAAGGCGGCGGGCGGGAGAACCACGCATCGGAGCGCACGACCGGCGCGATCAGCTCCGAGGCGAAGATGGATGCGGGCAGCACCAAGGCGAAGAGCGTGGGCACCATCGGATTCGCCGCAGGGACGAAATGGGTGCGCTGGGGCTGCGCTTGCAACACTTCGCAGCAGGTGGCCTTTACCGTGGTAGTGGTGTGGTGATGATCCACGGGGATGCAATCCGTGGCTTGTCCGAGGGATAGCACGCTATGTCCTCCCATCACGCAGGTCATGCGCGCCAAGGCCGGAGCCGCCGTGCCGAGAAGCAGCACGAGCATGGCCACCAAGGAGAGGCCTTTGCCACGGAGGGAACGCATGAGATGCATAGGTGGCAAAGATACGAGGGGCGGCGAGCAAGGTTCCACGTTGTTTGGGTCAGGTATTGGGAGGCTATGGGCCGAGGAAATGAAAAATGATGAATGAAAAATGATGAATGATGAATGATGAATGAAAAATGATGAATGAAAAATGTAGAACGCACGTGCCGCAGGTGCTTCAGGCCCTATCACCAAGCACCACTCACCAACAACCCCTGCACCGCATCCGCTACCTTTGTCGCCCCATGGAAACCACTGCCAAACGTCCGCTCATCACGGTGTATGCCGAAGCCACACCGAACCCTGCCAGCATGCGCTTTGTCACGAGCCGCGCGCTGGTGCCGGAAGGACGCTTGATGGAATTCACTTCGCCGGAGGAAGCTGAAGCGGTGTCGCCGCTTGCAGCGAAGGTCTTCAACCTGCCCTTCGTTACCGGCGTTTTCATCAGCGGGAATTTCCTTTCGGTGACCAAGAACAACAGCATCGATTGGGACATGGTGCAGATGGAACTGCGCGAGTACATCCAAGAATACCTCAATACGGATGGCCGCGTGGTGCTGTCCGACGCCCCCGCGCAAAGCCTCGCCGATGCGAACGAACGCGCGGTCTCGCACGCCAAACCGAACTCGGAGGAGGACGAGATGATCATCTCCGTGCTGGAGGAATACGTGCGCCCATCCGTGGAAGGTGACGGCGGTCACATCGCGTTCAAGTCCTTCAACGACGGTATACTCGCCGTATCGCTGCGCGGCAGTTGCAGCGGCTGCCCCAGCAGCATGATCACCCTGAAGAGCGGCATCGAGAACCTGATGAAGCAGATGGTGCCCGGGGTGAAGGAAGTGGTGGCGGAGGAGTTGTAGGTCTGTCGGCAGTGGCAGTTGGCAGCGGCAGTCATGAGTCAGTATGGATCTAGTCGTGGGTCCGGGTATCCGCTGCGCGATCCCAACCAGCAGCCTCTTCCGCACCCGTGACCAATTGGTGGTGAACGGCCTGCTTAGCGATGACGCCATCATCCGTGTGCATCGGTGTTGATCCGTGGTTCCTCTTCCGGCATACTGCGGGTACCAAGTGTGCGATAGTTGCTCCCGGAAGGCCATGCACGCCGCACTTACCTTCGCGCCTGCCTGCCCTATGGCATGGCCTCCTTGAATAGATCCCTCCATGTTGGAAGCCGCATTCCTGCGCGAACATCCCGAAGAAGCGCGAACCCGCCTTGCCAAGCGCAACCTGAACGCCGAAGCTCTTTTGGCCAAGGTCGCAGAGCTCGATGAGCACCGCCGTTCCACGCAGAATTCGCTCGATGCGAAGCTTGCCGAGATGAATGAGCAGAGCCGTGCCATTGGTGAGTTGATGAAGGCGGGCAAGAAGGACGAGGCCGCGACCGCCAAGGATCGGACCACGCAACTGAAGACACGGATCCAGGAGTTGAAGGACGAACTCGACGAGGCGGAGAAACAGTTGCATGAGCATCTGGTCACTATCCCCAATCTTCCGAATGAGCGTGTGCCCGCAGGAAAAACTCCGGAGGACAACGTGACCGTGATGCAAGCGGGCAAGCTGCCCGAACTGCCCGCCGATGCCAAGCCGCACTGGGACCTTGGAACGGAATACAACCTCTTCAGTCTGGAGCAGGGCGTGAAGCTGACCGGCGCGGGCTTTCCAGTATACACCGGCCAAGGCGCGAAACTCCAACGCGCGCTGATCGCATTCTTCTTGGACCGCGCCATCGCTGCGGGATACGAGGAAGTGATGCCCCCACTGATGGTGAACGCGGAATCCGCCTATGCCACCGGACAGTTGCCGGATAAGGAAGGCCAGATGTACCACGCCACGGCGGACGACCTCTACCTGATCCCCACGGCGGAAGTGCCGATCACGAACCTCTTCCGCGACACCATCGTGGACCGCGCGCAACTGCCGCTGAAACGCGTGGGCCACACGCCCTGCTTCCGCCGCGAGGCCGGCAGCTATGGCAAGGATGTGCGGGGCCTCAACCGCGTTCACCAGTTCGACAAGGTGGAGATCGTACGAGTCGAGGAACCTGACAAGAGCTACGCCGCGTTGGAGGAAATGACCGACCATGTGAAGGTCCTGCTCGATGCACTGGAACTCCCCTACCGCCAACTGCTGCTCTGTGGCGGCGACATGGGTTTCACCAGCGCGCTCACCTATGACATGGAGGTCTATGCCGGTGCGCAGAAACGATGGCTCGAAGTGAGCTCTATAAGCTGCTTCGAGACCTACCAGAGCAATCGCCTGAAACTGCGTTACCGCGGTGACGACAAGAAGCCGCGCCTGGCGCACACGTTGAACGGCAGTGCGCTTGCGTTGGCCCGGATCGTTGCGGCGCTGTTGGAGAACAATCAATCCGCGGAAGGCATCCGGATACCGGCGGCGCTGCGGCCCTACACCGGCTTCGACATGATCGTGAAAAAATGAAACGGGCCATACCTGCATGGGCCTTCCTCGCGTTGTTGACCGCAACGTTGCAGCAGGCCTGCAGGCGCACCTCGGAAGCAGAATACGTCACTGCCACCGAGCACTTGGCCAAGCACACGGACAGTTTGCGAACGGCACTTGAGAATATGGACACTGCCGCTATCACGCACATGCACGCGCTCTTCCTTAGTGAACGGCCCGCCATCGAGCAGCGCTTCAAGGACACCTTGTCCCCCCAAGAAGCGGAGATACTTGGCAATTACCATCGCGCCATGGCCGTCACCTTACCGCGCGTTATGGGCGACCGCAAGCGATTGAGCGCTCGATTGGACAGCACCCGACGACGCTTGGATGATCTGCAGCATGACCTTGACCAAGGAGTGTTGAACAAGGAGCAACAAGGTCAAGCGGTGGCCGTGGAACAAGCTTGGGACAGCACGCTGACAGACGATGTGGAACGCCTGCACTCGGACATCGAACAGTTGGAAAAAGATCGATCGAAATACCGTTCCGCCATCGATCCGCTCCTTCATCCATGAGCATCTCCGTCGCACGCACCCTTCGCAGCTTGGCCTTCGCCTTGGCCTGCCTCACCTGCGCATGGGCCCGGGCACAAGGCGGAACGGACGAGCAACTCGCCGCGCAATACTTGCAGCAAGGACAGTACGATAAGGCCGTACTTTACTACGACAAGCTCTACAAGGCACAGCCCACCTCCTATTTCTACGAGCAACTCTACAAGGCATACGTTGCGCTGAAGCAGTACGACGATGCGGAGAAGTTGGCCAAGGACCAGATGCGGCGGCAAAACGGCGACCCCATCTATCTGGTGGACATGGGGGAGCTGAAAAAGTTGCAAGGCGACGATGACAAGGCCAAGCAGCTATTCAACAAAGCGATCAAGAGCCTCAAGCCCGACCAAGGCTCGATCCGGAGTCTCGCCAACGCATTCGTGAATGACAACGAGCTCGACTATTCGCTGGACACATACACGCGAGGGCGAAAACTCCTGAACGACGATGCCACGGGCTTCTTCTATGAGACCGCCAGCATCCGCGCTGCGAAAGGGGACGTGGCCGGCATGATCAGCGATTACATGGACCTGCTCCAATCCAACCCCGCCTACTTGCAAGCGGTGCAGAACGGCCTGGCGCGCTTCATCGATTTCACCGCCACCGACGAACGCTCCGACCTCCTGCGCACCGAACTGTTGCGTCGTATCCAGAAGGATCCCGACAATACGCTCTTCCAGGAGATGCTGATCTGGATGTACATCCAGCGGAAGGACCTTGAGAGCGCATACGTGCAGAGCAAGGCCATGGACAAGCGATTCAAGGAAGGCGGCCAGCGGCTCATGGCCTTAGGCGACATGGCGGTGACGAACAAGGAATGGAACGTGGCCACGAAATGCTACCAGTACGTGGTGGCGATCGGCCCCGGCACAACATGGTACACCGCCGCACGCATCGGCCAGGTCACCGCGATGAATGCCCAGGTCCACGATCAGGCCGATCCGCCCAAAGAGCAATTGGACGCCTTGGAAAAGGCCTATGAGGGTACGCTTGATGAACTCGGCCGCACCCCGGCCAACGTCACGCTCATCCGCGGACTGGCCCAATTGAAGGCCTATTACCTCGATGACATCGAAGGAGCGGAGGCTCTCCTGCAACAGGCCATCGACATGCCCGGGCTGTCCCAACAGACGCAGGCGCAACTCAAGCTCGACCTCGGCGACATCGAAGTGTTGGGTGGCAACATCTGGGATGCATCCCTGCTATATTCGCAAGTGACCCTCGATTTCAAGAACGACGTCTTGGGCTCCGACGCACGGCTGCGCAACGCGAAGATCAGCTTCTACACTGGCGACTTTCTCTGGTCGAAGGCGCAGCTGGATATCCTGAAGGCCGGTACCAGCAAACTCATTGCGAACGACGCGATGGAACTCTCTCTACTGATCAGCGACAACCTTGGGGAGGATACCGTGAGCGTGCCGCTTCAACTCTACGCGAAGGCCGAGTTGCTCACTTTCCAACACAAGTACGATTCCGCCCTAGTGGTGCTCGATACGCTCAGCGCGCGCTTTCCCATGCATGCCATCGGCGACCGCGCGCTGTACGAACGCTACCACATCGCCATGGCGCGGCACCAGTATCCCGAAGCAGCCACGGATCTGGAGAAAGTGGTGGAGCTCTACCCCAATGGCATCCTCGTGGATAACGCGATGTACGATCTCGGACTGTTGTATGAGAACGACCTCAAGGACAATGAGAACGCGAAGAAGTGGTATGGCAAGCTCCTCTTCGAGCAGTCCGGAAGCATCTTCGTTCCCGACGCACGCGACCACTACCGACGTTTACGCGGCGACCTTGACAAGCAGGACACCCCTGAACAGAAATTCCTCAACGGACCTACCCCATGATCGTCTATAACGTCACCGTCAGCGTGGATCTCGAAGTGCATGAGATGTGGCTGGTCTGGATGAAGGACACCCATATCCCGATGGTGATGGCGACGGGGCTTTTTTTGGACAGTAAGGTCTGTCGCGTGCTGAGCGAAGGCGATTCCGGTGCCACGTACGCGATCCAATACAACTGCGCCGACATGACGACCTACGAGCGTTACCGCGACCAGCATGCGCCGCGACTTCAGGCTGAATCGGAGAAGTACTACGGCGGTAGGACCACCGCCTTCCGCACGTTGCTGGAAGTGGTACACACGGCGTGATGCACGTCCGCGCGAAGAAGCATCTCGGCCAGCATTTCCTCAAGGACGAGGACATAGCACTGCGCATCACGGAAGCGCTCACACATCATGGTGGCTATCGCGATGTGATCGAAGTGGGCCCCGGCACCGGTGCGCTCACGAAGTATCTTATCGGCCGCACGGACATCGATCTCACCTGCATTGAACTGGACCGCGAATCCGTGGCGCACCTGCATGCCACTTGGCCTGATCTACGCGTGGTGCAAGGCGATCTGCTGGGGATGGACCTGTCGGGGATCGGCAACGGTCCACTCGCTGTGATCGGCAACTTCCCCTACAACATCAGCACACAGATCGTTTTCAAAGTGTTGGATAACCGCGAACGCGTCACCGAAATGGTAGGCATGTTCCAGAAAGAAGTGGCGGATCGCCTGTGCGCGGGACCGGGCAGTCGCACTTACGGCATCACCAGTGTACTGACGCAAGTGTGGTTCGAGATGGAAATGCTCTTCATCGTGGAACCGGGATCCTTCATCCCACCGCCGAAGGTACGCAGCGCGGTGATCCGAATGCGGCGCAATGAACGGCTGCATCCGCCGTGCGATGAGAAGATGCTTTTCCGAGTGGTGAAGGCCGCGTTCGGGCAACGGCGGAAGACCTTGCACAATGCATTGAAAAGCTTCGAACCGCTGCCGCATGGTGTCCCGCTGGAGTTCGCCAGAAAGCGCGCCGAAGAGCTTTCCGTGGAGGACTTCATCACCTTGGCCCAGGCGTGTATCATTCCGGGAACACTTTCCTGAAAACACTTTTCACGTTCGCAGGGATAGTGGCCAAGTGGCTTGTGTAGCTTCGCGGGCCTTTCGGGCAACGCACGCCTGAATATCACGCACCGATGGCCTTTACCCTCAGCAAAGCGAACCTTGAGCACCTGCACGAGCTGGTGGCGCAGCAGCGCGACGAGGAGTTGCTGGCATCCGTGAATGACCTGCACCCAGCGGACATCGCGGAGGTGCTTGACCAACTGGACCTGGAGGAGGCGCAGTATCTCTTCGAACGACTTGAACCAGAGCTCGCGGCGGAGGTGATCCTCGAAGTGCCCGAGGACCGGCGCGAAGACCTGCTGGCCAACTACACCGGCAAGGAGATAGCCGAGGAGCTGATCGAGCACATCGACTCGGACGATGCCGCGGACGTGATCGCTGAACTGACCGACGAGGTACGCGAGGAAGTGCTTGCGAACATCGGCGACAGCGAGCAGAAGAGCGAGATCACCGAGTTGCTCACCTACGATGAGAACACCGCTGGCGGCCTGATGGCCAAGGAGCTGGTGAAGGTGCGCGCCGATAGCACCATGCTTGATTGCGTGCGTGCACTGCGCGAACATGCCGAGCACATCGACGACATCTACGTGATCCTCGTGGTGGACCAGCACAACCGACTTGTAGGGACCATCCCATTGAAACTCTTGATCACCACTTCCCTCCGAACCCCGGTGAAGGATGTGTACGACCCCGACGTGATCAGCGTGAAGGCGCACGAGGACGTGGAGGAGGTGAATCGCATCATGGAGAAGTATGACCTCGTGATGCTGCCGGTGACGGATGACCGCGGAAAGCTGCTCGGGCGAATCACCATCGATGACGTGGTGGACGCGATCCGCGAGGAGGAGACCGAGGACGCGCAACGGATGGCAGGTATGGAGGCCCTCGACTATTCCTACAGCAACAGCAGTTTGTGGGACATGGTGAAGAAGCGCTCCGGCTGGCTCATCGTGCTCTTTGTCGGTGAGAGTTTCACCGCTACAGCGATGGGCTTTTTTGAAGGGCAGATCGCCAAGGCCGTGGTGCTGGCGCTCTTCATTCCACTGATCATCTCCAGCGGCGGCAACACCGGTTCGCAGGCCAGCACACTCATCATTCGTGCCTTGGCCATGGGCGACATCACCGTCAGCGAATGGTGGCGCATCTTCCGTCGCGAGGTCAGCGTGGGCCTTACGCTCGGCGTGATGCTCGGCATCATCGGTTTCATCCGCGTGGCGATCTGGAGCCAATTCGTCAACCTCTACGGACCGCACTGGGAAATGGTGGGGCTGGTAGTTGGGATCACCTTGGTGGGCGTGGTGCTCTGGGGAAACCTGGTGGGCTCACTCTTTCCGTTATTGCTGAAACGCCTCGGATTGGATCCCGCTACGTCCTCCGCACCATTCGTCGCGACCGTGGTGGACGTCACCGGGCTGGTGATCTATTTCAGCATCGCCGCCTTCTTCCTGCGCGACATCCTGATATGAAGATCAATTTCGTCGACAGCGTGCATCCGGTATTGAGCACACGCCTTACCGTGGCCGGCCACACCTGCGAGGACCTCAGCGAACGCAACGGCAAGGATCTCCTCGCGCAACTCCACGATTCCGAAGGATTGGTGGTGCGTAGCCGGGTGATGATGGACGAGAAGATCCTGAAGCATGCACCCAAGCTTCGCTTCATCGCGCGTGCCGGCGCTGGTATGGAGAACATCGATCGCGCCTATTGCGAGACACGCGGGATCCGCCTCTACAATTCCCCGGAAGGTAATCGTGATGCCGTAGGTGAACACGCGGTCGGCCTGCTGCTCGCGTTGATGAACAATTTCATAAAGGCCGATCGCGAGGTGCGCCAAGGCGTCTGGGATCGCGTCGGTAACAACGGCCGCGAACTGGGCGATAGCACGGTGGGCATCATCGGCTTTGGTCAGATGGGCACCGCGTTCGCACAGAAACTCCAAGGCTTCGGCGTCCGCATCCTCGCGCACGATAAGTATCGCAATGGCTTCGCCAACGAGACCGTCCAGGAAGCGACACTTGACGAATTGCTGAAGGAAAGCGATGTGATCAGCCTACATCTTCCGCTGACGACGGAAACGGATCGTTATGTGAACGCCGCCTTCCTCGCCCGTTGCAAGAAGGCGATCTGGTTCATCAATACCGCACGCGGACCATTGGTGGACACAGCGGCGCTGCTCGACGCGATCGATGCGGACCGTGTGCTGGGCGCAGGATTGGACGTGCTGGAATTCGAGGAACGCTCACTGCTCGGCTTGCGCGGCGAAAGCACAGACCCCACGCTGAAGCGGCTTTTCGCGAATGACAAAGTGCTGCTCACTCCGCACATCGCGGGTATCACGCAGGAGAGTTATTTCAAGCTGGCGAATGTGCTTGCGGACAAGATCCTGCAGGACATCGCCGACGGGAAGCTGTGAGGCTGAAGATATGTGGCCGCCGAGACGCAGATGCGCGGAGGACCGCATTTAGCGCATCTTCGCATACTGCCCTGCTCGCATGCAACGCATCAAACCTATCGAGGTCCACGGCCACCGCGGCTGCGCAGGGCCTATGCCGGAGAATACCATTCCGGCCTTCCTGCACGCGATGGAATTGGGCTGCGACTGGATCGAGATGGATGTGGTCATCACCGGTGACGGGCAGGTGCTCGTGAGCCATGAACCCTGGATCGATGCGCGCATTTGCCGCGATGCGAATGGTGGATCTTTCAGCGAGAAAGCAGGGCGGGATCTCAACATCTTTCAACTTCCGCTTTCCGAGGTTCGATCCTATTTCTGCATACCATCCACTGTGGATGTACAGCGGGGAATGTGGAAGGAGGACTGGCACAAGCCGACCCTTGCGGAAGTAGTGCATGCAACCGATCGCTTTGCTCACGAACGGGGATCAGCGCCTGTGAAATTCAATATCGAGATCAAGAGTGAAGTGGAATGGTATGGGATCTTTCAGCCGCTGCCGGTCCCGTTCGCCGAGCAGGTCTTAGCGGAGATCGATATGCTGCACATCAAGGAGCGCTGCCTGATCCAATGCTTCGATGTCTCGGTACTGGAGGCCGTCCATGCGAGCGCGCCGGAAATGCCTGTCGCCTTGCTGGTGGAGAACGATGAAGCGTTGGAACACCATCTGCAACGGCTGAGCTTTAAGCCAGGGTATTACAGTCCTGAGTTCCACATGGTGAATGAAGAGTTGGTGCGCACACTGCGAGCGAGGGAGATCGGCCTACTGGCGTGGACGGCGAACGAGCCCGAGGACATTCGCAGCTTGATCGTGCTGGGCGTGGACGGTATCATCACTGACCATCCGGAACGGGTCACCAGTGCATTGAAGTCCACCTAGATCACTTCAGTACAAAACGCGCAGTGGAGCGGCTCCGCTGTTCGATCAATATCTCCTTGCCGGTCGTGAGCTTCGCCAAGGTGGCCTCGTCGAAATGGCGCACTGTGACCAGCTCACATTCCTCGTTGTAGAGCACTTCGTACTCCCTGCGCAATTCGTCGATCAATGTCCGTGAGCGCGGCGAATCCTCTACCGCGACACTGAAGGCCACTGCACTGTTCTGCATTAGATCGATGCGCACGTTGCGCTCTGCGAAGAGCTTGAAGATGCCGCTGAGGTTCTCCTCCACGATGAAGCTGAGATCGTGCGGCGTGATGCTGATCAACAGCTGCTTCGGCTTCACAATGAAGGAAGGCACCAGAGAGTCGTTGTCAGTGGCTTCGCTGATGGTACTGCCGGTGGCGCCCAATTCCAGAAAGGAGCGCACATAGAGCGGAATGTTCTTCTTCTGTAACGGCTGCAACGTGCGCGGGTGGATCACACTTGCGCCGAAGTAGCTCAATTCGATGGCTTCGCGATAACTGATGTGTTCCAGCAGGACCGTCTCCGTGAATCGTTTGGGATCGGCGTTGAACATGCCCGCCACATCCTTCCAGATCGTCACACTTTCCGCATCGAGCAAGTAGGCAAAGATGGCCGCGCTAAAGTCGGATCCCTCGCGACCGAGTGTCGTGGTCGATCCGTCGGCGGCACCTCCGATGAAGCCTTGCGTAACTGTGCGCAGCGGAGCTTTTGGTGCGCTTGCTAGCATGTGGGTCGCTCCTTGCGACGAAGCTTCCCAGTCCACGCGGGCCGAGCGATGATGCGCATCGGTCCGCACCACGGTCCGCGCATCCCACCACGAGCACGGAAGCCCTGCCGCATTCAAATGCGCCTGCACGATCACGCTGCTCCACATCTCTCCAAAGGACACCACTTGGTCGTAGTTGAAGTCGACATCCTTCGTCACAGGATGCTTGAGGATGGCGCGCAACGCATGGAACTGATCGCTGAGCAGCGTCGCCGCAGCTTTATCCGCCGGCGCTACTTCGCGAAGCACTTTCAGGTGGAACTGTTCCACTGCATCCACCGCCTCCCCGGTCGGACGGGCATCGACCCATTTCCAAACAACTTCTTCCAACGCATTGGTGGTCTTGCCCATCGCGCTCACCACGATCACGAGGTCGTCCAATCCAAAATGCTTCAGCACTTGCGCGACGTTGCGCACGCCTTCCGCATCCTTTACACTGGCACCACCGAACTTGAAGACCTTCATCCTACATCTTGCTTGGGACCCGAAAGATGCGGAAGCGCGATCACTTGGAAGCCATCCCGTCCATCACCCAGCATCAAAGCGAGTTCCGACAGCCTGATATTTCCCATTACGCAGACGTGTTCTTGATCCACGTCCACCACGCGCACCTCGTCGAAATGCGACAGCGCTTCTTGGTGCGTGGCCGGGATGCGGGCATACACGGCGATCATCTCGCGGCCATCGGAGAGAAGCGGTGCGCGATCATTCACTTTCGAATAAGCATAGCCACCGCCGCGTACCAATTGCTGCACATCACCGAGCACCGCGAGGCCCGTGGGCAACTTCCCCGCGCCCTTTCCCTGAAGCACATGCGTTCCGGAATACGCGCCTTCGATCCGTACCGCATTGTATTCCTCACGCACCAAGGCCAGCGCATCATTGCCCGCCACGAAAGTGGGCAGCACATACGCGACCAATCGGCCTTCTGCATTGCGCCACGCGCTCGCTATGGAACGAATGCACCAACCGCGTTCAGCGCCGAATGCAAGATCTTCAGCGTGCAATTCCTCGATCCCGTGGCGAAGTATCGCGCGCGGCTCGACGATGGTCCCAAAGGCATGCGCGATCAGGATCGTCAGCTTGTATCGCGCATCGGTGCCGCTGATATCGGAGGTGGGATCCGCTTCCGCGAAGCCCGCCAACTGGGCCTGCCTCAATGCTTCCGCCGGTGAGAGTCCTTCCTCTTCCGCCTTTGTGAGGATGTAGTTGGTGGTGCCGTTCAGGATGCCATCGATGCGCAGCACATCCTCGCCACTGAAGTGCGTCTCGAGCGATCGCACCACCGGAATGCTTGCCGCGCAGGCCGCTTCGTACAGCAGTGCACGGCCGGTGGATCGTTGCAGCGCGATCAGTTCCGCGAGGTTCTCGGCCACAACACGCTTGCTCGCGGTGACCGCGTTGCGGCCGCTCTTCAGTGCAAAGCGGATCACGTCCAGCGCAAGCACCGGGTCGTTCGTGAGTTCAACGATCGCGCACACCTGATCATCACCGAGGATGTCGATCGCCTCATAGGTGAGTCGCGCATTCCCGATGTGGCGCACACGGTCGCGGTCCTTCACGCAGACATGCTTCACGCGCGCCGCGGTGTCGCCATTCGCGTTGAGAAGTTGAAGAAATCCTTGGCCGACACAGCCGTTGCCAAAAGTGCCGAGGGTCAATGGTTGCTTGCTCATCGATCAAGCGGATTCCAGTTGTTCGACGCCGACCTTCTTCACCGCCGCGATCGCTTGCGCGAGATCGTCGATCAGATCATCCGGGTGCTCTAAGCCGATGCTCACACGAACGAGACTATCCTGGATCCCGGCAGCGATCCTCGCCACGCGCGGTACCGATACATGCGTCATCCTGCACGGCACGCAGATCAGGCTCTTCACGCCACCGAGGCTTTCCGCGAGCGTGATCAGCTGAGTGTTCTTCACCAATTCCACGGCGGCTTCCTCGCGATCGTCGTGCAACCAGAAACTGATCACGCCGCCGAACGCACTGCTCTGCGAACGCGCCACCAAGTGGTTCGGGTGCGAAGGCAGTCCTGGATAGTTCACATCCGCAACATCGGGATGCGCGAGCAGGAACTCTGCGATCTTCTGCGTGCTTTGACAGATGCGCTCGTACCGCAAGTGCAACGTCTGCGCGCCGCGGATGGCGAGCCAACTGTCCTGCGGCCCGAGTACTGCGCCCGTGGCATTCTGGATGTAGCGGATCCGTTGTCCTAGCTCTTCGTCCTTCACCACGATGCCGCCACCGATCACATCGCTATGGCCCGCGATGTACTTCGTGATGCTGTGCAACACGATGTCGGCACCAAGCTTCAACGGCTGCTGCGCGACCGGCGAGCAGAACGTATTGTCCACCAGTAGCAAAGCATTCGCAGCCTTGGCGATGGAAGCGATCGCGCGGATGTCGCTCACCTTCAACGTAGGATTCGTTGGCGTCTCAAGCCACACGAGTTTCGTCTTTGGCGTGATCGCCTCGAGCACGTTGCCGGGATCGCTCGTGTCCACATGCTTCACCGTGATGCCAAGGCGGTTGTAGATGGTGTGCAGTGCGCGATAGGTGCCGCCGTAGATGTCGTCCACCGCGATGATCTCGTCGCCGCTGCTAAGGAGCTTCAACACCGCGTCCACTGCGGCCAAGCCGCTGCTGAAGGCGATGCCGCGCACGCCGCCTTCCAGTTCCGCAAGCAGCGTCTCGAAGGCTTGGCGTGTGGGGTTGTTGCTGCGCGAATAGTCGAAGCCCTTGTTCACGCCCGGCGCCTCTTGCTCGAAGGTGCTGGTCTGGTAGATGGGCGTTGATACGGCCCCGGTCAAGGGGTCATGCGGCAGGCTGTGTAGGGCTTTGGTCTCGGATCTCATTTCTTCACTGGTGTTTTTTTGGGAGGATCATGATCCGCCCGTACGGGTTTGGGTTACGCACCGCACCAGAAAAGCTTCCGGGAAAGAACCATCGCACTGCCTGCCGATGGCAGGAAATACGAACGGTCTCCTCCGGACAAGCCGAAAGAGACCGTGTTGGGGTCTTAGTTCGTCTTATCTCTCCTCGTTGCCGAGGCAGGATGTGGCACCACTATCAGCACAAGTCTGACTGGTTGCCAAGGTTTCATAGGGCCTATTCCCTCCACCTTTCTGGATAAGTGCAATCGTTGAAAGAACGCGCTGCAAATCTAATGGCGATACACACGACATTTCCTAATCCGCGGATCACTTTCCGCTGAAAGGCCCGCCCAGCGCGCGTTCCATGTCGGCGATCAAGCCGTCGAGATCGTGCCTCGATGCCTCTTCAAGCACCGCTGGTCCCGACGCGATCAATCGCGCACAACGATCCGTGAAGCGTTCCGCATCGTGATGCAAGAGCTGCGGGCGGATCGAGGTGATCACGCGCAACACCTTCACATGATCGCCCCGTGAACGCGCTTCCTTCAAGGCCTGCAAACGCTCCGGCATTTGCTTGCGAAAGAGGGAGAGCAGCACAGCATCATCCGCATCTATCTCGCGACCCGTTTCCGTTGTTGGCACTTCCTGCACGGGGACGGGCACAGGCTCCGTTGGGCGCAGCGTGTTCCTGCGTGGCAGCGGTACTGGCGCCACCGGTGCGGCGGCCACCTGTCCGCTCCCTTCGCGCTTTCTGCGGGCCGCGCGGAAAAGGACCATTCCCATCACGATCAGCAGGATAACGACGAGCGAACCGGCCACGCCATAGGTCTGCTGTTGGAGATGTCGCAGTTGCGCCAGTTCGTCCCGTTGCGCTTGCAGTTCCTTCTCCTGCGTCGCCTTCGTCGCTTCCCATTGCTGGCGCTCGGCCTCCTGTTGTGCACGCAATTCCTCAAGCGCCTTCGCATGCGACATGGACGAAAGTGAATCGCCCAGGAAATGCGCCGCACGCGTGGCCTGCAAAGCATCTCCGGCATTACCGGTGCGCTCGTAGGTCGCGGCCAACGCATTCAGCGCATCGCGTTCCCGCGCAAGGTCTTGGATCGAATCGGAGATCACCAACGCCTGCTGCAACAAGCGGATCGCAGCTGGCCCCTTGGACCGCGCAGCCATGGCCTGCAGCGTGTCCGCTTGAACGGCGGTCATCGGCATGCTGTCCGCCATCATCCGGGCGCGTATCGCAGCTGAGCGCGCGATCAGGTCATTCCGGTCCGAAGCGCCATTCTGCGCGCTGGAGAACAATGCCAAGCAAAAACCTAGAACCAATGATGCAATTCTTCTCATGATGCGAAGGTATCGGGCGTTCGCGCCGCGCTGCTGATCTACTCGCTCAACAGCCGTTGCATTTGTTCCTTCGTTAGATCGCCGTTCAGCCAACCGGGATAAAGGTCCGCGCCCATGCGCTTGTAGAAACGGATCGCCCCTTCGTTCCAATCCAGCACTTGCCACCGCATCGAATGATAGTGGTTCGCCACGGCGTGCTTCACGCATTGGCGAAATAGCCGATCTCCGATGCCTTGGCCGCGCATCGACTCCGTCACCACGATGTCCTCCAAGTAGAGGCAACGCCCCTTCCACGTCGAATAGCGATCGTAGCAGATAGCGATCCCTTGGATCCGATCATCCGATCCAACAGCGACCCAGCCGAACCACGTCGGCTTCTTCCCGAAACCGGCGTCAAGCATGGCCGCCTCGGTCACCGTTACGGCCTCCGGCTCCTTCTCGAAAGTCGCCAGTTCCTGCACCAATGCCAGCATTTGCGGTACATCGCTCGCTTCGGCCCTACGTATTGAAATTCCCATGGTGCCCAAAGATCGCGTCCTTCGGATATTTGCATCACATCAGCAACAGATATACGTTCACACCGATCGTCATGGCCAACATCACCACCCTCGCCGAATTCATCGTTGAACGCGAAAAGGAATTCCCTTACGCATCGGGCGATCTCTCTCGGCTGCTCACCTCCATCCGCCTCGCTGCCAAGCTCGTCAACCGCGAAGTGAACAAGGCAGGTCTCGTGGATGAGATCCTCGGAGAGACCAACGTTCACAACATCCAAGGCGAACGCCAACAGAAGCTCGATGTCTATGCCAACGAGCGTTTCATCAACGCCATGCGGAACCAAGGCGAGGTGTGTGCAGTGGCCAGCGAAGAGAATGATGAGCACATCGTCTTCGACAACCCGGCATCGCTCAACGGCAAGTATGTGGTGGCCATGGACCCGCTCGACGGTTCCAGCAACATCGATGTCAACGTTTCCATCGGCACCATCTTCTCCATCTATCGCCGTCTTGACCCGGAGAAAGTGACGCTTGACGATTTCCTGCAACCCGGCAGCCAGCAGGTGGCCGCGGGCTATGTGGTCTACGGCAGCAGCACCATGCTCGTCTACACCACGGGCCACGGCGTCAACGGCTTCACACTGGACCCGAGCATTGGCGTGTTCTGCCTCAGCCATGCCGACATGAAGGTTCCCGTCGACGGCAGCATCTACTCCGTGAACGAAGGCAACTACTTCGAGTTCCCTCAAAAAGTGCGTGACTACATCGACGGCTGCAAGAAGCAGAAAATGAGCGCGCGCTACATCGGCAGTCTCGTCGCGGATTTCCACCGCAACCTGCTGAAAGGCGGCATCTACATGTACCCCGGCACCACAGCCAAGCCCAACGGCAAACTGCGTCTGCTCTACGAGGCCAATCCTCTCGCGATGATCATGGAGCAGGCGGGCGGGAGTGCCACCAACGGCACCACGCGCATTCTTGATCTCAAGCCCACCGAACTGCACCAGCGCTGCCCTCTCTTCATCGGCAGCACCACGATGGTGGAGAAGGTGATGAAGGGGTGACTTAACTTCACAGTTGGATCGATCACCATGGACAAACTGGCCAAAAAGAATTCGCGACGAAAGACCGTCGTTAAAAAGAGCGTGCCCAGAACGCCCAAGCGAAAACTGCCGGACGTTCGGAAATTCGCTGGCACCGTGCCGGGCATGGACAAATGGGCATTGGAGGAGGTAAGGCAAATGCGTGATGAGTGGTGAGCGCATTCTGGCCGACACGAATGCTCTCATCCGCATGTTCGCAGGGGAAGACGCCATCGTGAACCTGCTCGATGGGGCTGATATACATGTTTCGTTCATCACCGAGATCGAACTGCTCGCCACTTCCCGGATCACCATTGCACAGTCCAAGAACATCAGGGCCTTCCTTGATCAATTCCGCATAATCGGAGCTGAACAGGATGTACGCAGATATACGATCGAGTTTCGGAAGGCTTCCGGACTGCATCATCGCGGCAACGGCTGCCTACCTGAACATGCCCTTGGTCACGGGAGATAAGCAATTCGCGCAGTTGGAGAAGGAGATCGCGATCTTCCGCGTGTAAGATCCTTTGTCTTTCGTTCGGCCTCTCTGCGTAGGCAGCACCGCGATGGTGATGAAGGGGGGTAGTTAAGACACGTCCTTTCGAGATCGCTGCGGGTTAACGGACCCAAGGTAAACCAGCACTTCACGCAGGCACCTGCCCATCGCGGAAGCCGCGCTCCACGTCGGTCACCTCCAAATTCACCAGATCGATGCGCCCGTGAGCTACTTGGGTAATGATCATGCGGAAGGGTCCGTCCTCGACGATATCGCCCGGATCGGGAACCGTGCCGGTACAATGGAGGATGTATCCGGCCAGCGTATCGTACTCCTCGCTCTCCGGCAACGCTAAGTTGAAGCGGTCCACGAGGTCCTCCACTTCCAAGCGCGCGCTGAAAACGTATTCCGTGGGCGAGATGCGTTCTTCTATGGAATGCTCATCGTCGTGCTCGTCCTCGATGTCACCTACGATGGCCTCCACCACGTCCTCGATGGTGAGCATGCCGGCGGTGCCGCCGAACTCATCCACCACCACCGCCAGGTAGGTGCGCTGCTTGGTGAAGAGGCGGAGCACCTCGTCCGCGGGCATCGTGCCGGGGATGAAGTTCACTGGCCGAAGGATCGAGCGGATGCTGCGTGGACCGCGGAACATTTCGTAAGAGTGCGCATAGCCAAGGATGTCGTCGATGCTTCCCTTGTGGACCAGTAACTTGGTTAGGCCCGTGGCCAAAAAGCGTTTGCGCAGTTCCGCGATCGATTCGTTCACGTCGATGGCCTCCATTTCGGCACGGGGCACCATCATCTCGCGGACCTTGGTATTGCTCAGTTCGAGCGTGTTCTTGAAATACTCCACCTCGGCATCCACATCAGCGTCCCGTTTGGTCTCGTCACTGATCTCGTGGAGGAAGTCGTCCAGGTCGATCCTGCCGAAACCGGCCTTGCCCATCTTCGGGCGCACCCCGAACATTCGCAGTATGCCTTCGCTCACCGTCGTGAGCAGGACCGTCGGAAGCCAAAGCAGCCCATAGAGCAGCGTGAGCGGCAGTGCGAAGAAACTGAGGGCGCCATTGGGATCTAGGCGGAAAAGCGCCTTCGGGACGAATTCGCCGACAACAAGCACCAACAGGGCGCTCAAAATGGTCTGGCCCACGAGCACGAAACCCTCCTGCGGATAGAGACCGCGCAGCCACGGCTCCAGGATCTCGGCCATGATGATGCCATAGGCCACCAGCCCGATGGTATTGCCAACCAACAAAGCGCTGATCACGCGGGCCGGTCGCTCGATCATGCCGGCCACCAACTTGGCCCAGATGGCACCCTGCTTCCGCTGCAACTCGATATAGAGCTTGTTGCTACTGACCAAGGCGATCTCGAGGCCCGAGCATAGCGCACAGGTCAATAAGGATATCAGCAGTATGACGAATGTCTGCAAGGTCATCCGTGCATGGTCTTTGGCGCGAGAAAGGTCCAAGCGCGATCAGGACCCGTCTCCATCAGCGTTGTCCCGCGTTGCGTTGGCGGTCGCGCTCTGCCCATTCAGCGATCTTGCCGCGCATGAATCGCCGATAGCCCCACATCGCCGCACAAACAGCGGGGAAGAGCAACCAGGTCTTTCCGGCGTCCCAACCGTGTTCATAAACCACATAGGCGGCCCACAAGGCGGTGAGCGCCGCCAAGGCCAGCCAGAAGTATTCCATGATGCGCGCGAGTTTCTCCATCACGGTCGGTCTTTCGTTGGGGCCAAGGTATCGCTCCGATCCAGGAAGAGGCTTCCCGTGATGTGCCGGATGGTGTAGCGGCTGAAATCTTGGGACGCATCGAGGCCTTGCCCATAGATGATATCGTTCGTTCGGGTCACTTTTACGGGTCTGTCCGTGTAAACCCGGTCGCTGTCCTGGTCCCAGGTGAGTTGCTCCGTCTCCAGCTTTTCACCTTTGGCATTGGTGAATACGACTTGGTCCTCCACCTCCATGCGTTTCTGCTTGGGCAGCATCTGTCCACGCCGTGCGGTCAACTTGCTGCTGAGGTGGCCCGCAGTGTCGAAGAAGGCCAGTTCCATTCCATTGGTCAGTTCGGTATGCGGGTCATCCTCGCTGGTGTATTCGGAGATCGTTCCGGCGGTGAGCCGGTTCATCACCTTGCCGCTGTCAGAATAGAAGTATTCGGCATTCGTGGTCACGCGATCCGGGGCATTCGCTGGCACTTCGATCGCTGCTACACGGTCCAGATCGTTCTTGCAGGAGGGCAGCAGCAGAGCGAGGAGGCCGGCACAGGTCCACCCCAACGGCCTCATTGGATCTTCGGCGCGGTGAACCAGCGCTCGCCTTTCCAAGGGGTGAATGTGATGCCGACCCAGAGCGTGGCATAGCGCTCGTGCAGCAATTGGTCCGAGCCGGTGCCGCGTTGACCGAACTCCCCACCTATATTCACAAAGCTGTTCGTATGCACCGGATTCAGCGGGATGGACACCCCAAGCGTGATCGCATCCGAGCTGACCACACGGCCCATCAGTTCAGCGGGCGCATCGTTATGCCGGACCCCGGCGCGATAGACCATGCGCTGCAACAGTGTGCCTTCGTTGGCCGGCTGGTAGCGCGCGCCAGCAGCATAGATCATGCTCTTCCGCAGCGAGGTCCCCAAAGAGTAATCACCGACCTGAACGGATGTGGTGCTCCAATCCCGGGTGCGCACTTCGGCGGTGAACAGCCAATGGGAATCATATATGCTAGCACCGAAGCCGTAGCCGATCGGCAAGACCACCTTTCCATGCACGCCGTTGTTGTTCTCCACCGTATCACGGGTGGTCTCGATCTGCGAATTGGTGACGTACGTGCTGACGAGCTTGGAGTAGGTAGCATTGAAATTCACAGGAAGTTGCGCGGTCAACCCGATGTTGTAACGCCAGTTGTCCTGGTCCTTGGCATGCTTTCGGGTGAGGTCGCCTTGCCATATCATGTTCGCATCCGAGGATAATCCGCGCAGGATCAAGGACGAGAAGGCCCGCACATTGCTGAACGTGCCATCTGGCGGATAGATGGCGTTGCGTGTCTCCTCCAGACTTCCGAAGATGTAGTTCCCATCCAAGCCCAGCATCAGGCGAGAACCTGCATTGCCCAAGCTGTCGGGCCGTTGCTCCCAAAGCGTGTGGCCAAACCCTACAAAGACCTGGTTCAGACCGCCGCTTCCCAGATATTGATACTGCACCGTTCCTTCATCAATGACAGAGGATGTGGTCGCGGAATAACCCACATTGCTGAATGGCGTGATGCCCATGGCCATCCCCCACTTGCCCCGGTCAAAGGGGACCCCAACGGTGAATCCCTCGAAGTTCGCATCCTTGCTCTTCGCCTTGCCGTCCGGATATTCGATAGTGCTACTGCGAAAGCTGGTACCCACCTCGAATACCGGGCGGACGAGCGCAGCATAGCTCGCTGGATCCCCAAGGATGACGCTGAAGGGCTCGGTAAAGGCCACACCTGTGCCGCCCATGATAGCCTGAGAGACCTGGCCCGTACTGAGCAGGTCGCCGAAGCCGTAAGCGCTGTAGGGCGATGCCCCGGAACCCTGGGCGTGGAGGGAGATGCCTAGACTAAGGAGTGCGGCGAGTGCCGCTATCCGGAACGAAGTGCAAGAGTGCATGCAGGCCAATGAGGGTCAGCGAAGGGTGTGCAAAGATGCCGTTTTTCATGGCCCGGGCGAACCGGAGCGCGTCACCACCGGTGAGGACAACGGCCAAGCCCGGGTGTTGTTGCCTGAATTCGGCAATGAATCCACGGAGTTCCATCAGCAGTCCGTGCTGGACACCAAGGGCAAGGGAACCGGCCGTATCGGTGCCGGGAGATGGGACGTCCTCAGGCGGATCGACCTCAGGCAAGCGGGCACTGTAAGCATGCATGGCGCGTGCACGCATGCGCAGGCCCGGGGAAATAGCGCCACCGCGATGCACGGCCAATTCATCCACAAGGTCATAGGTAACGCAGGTGCCAAGATCCACGGTAAGTATAGCTCGACCCGGGAAGAGCGCGGCCGCGCCCACCACATTCGCCAAGCGGTCCACCCCTAAACTGCTGGGATCGGCGTAACACGTACGTACAGGGGAGGGTGATGCACCGGTAATGGGAACAACAGGTCCAGCAGCTTCGAGTGCGGCCATCAACCTTTGGTCCACCCGTCCCACACTGCCCAACGCGATGCGATCCGGCGAAGCCTTTGCCAGAATAGTGGTCAATGCGTTGCGATCACCCTGTTCGATGGACCACTGGCCAATAAGCCTCCCGGTGCGAAAAAGGCCAAGCTTTAAGCGGGTGTTCCCCACGTCGATGACCAACTCGGTTCTTGGGTGCTCCATCATTGCATCATCCGTCTATCTTTGCCGACCTTCCGAGCGGCCCACACCGCAAAGATGGCAAGATCAGCTTGGTGCCTTAGCTCAGCTGGTAGAGCAATGGATTGAAAATCCATGTGTCCCCAGTTCGATTCTGGGAGGCACCACCAAGGAAGCCCCTGGAGAGATCCGGGGGCTTCGTCTTTCCAGCATATCATGGAGCTTGCACAAGCCACTTCCGGACCTCGGCGAGATGCTGTTGCTTCATTGGCTCCCGCAGACGCTGGCAGGTGGCCGTGAAGTAGCGATGCTCGGAAAGGAAGTTTTCTTGAAGCTCATTCCATTCGCGCTCGGTGATGATCTTGCCACTGCTTTTCAGCTCTTGTAAAATCAAGTTGCAGATGTTGAAGAAATACGAGCGGCCCAAGTAATCTAGGTCCGCATCGCACAGG
>JBEPUG010000038.1:0-22981 GCA_041691695.1 Flavobacteriales bacterium | reverse complement strand
GACAGAACTATCACGGGTACCTTTGCACTCCGAATGGGATCCCGCTTTCCGCTCCTCTTTTTCGCTCTTCTCTTCTCCTCTTACCTCACAGCCCAAATGGGTCCGCGCAATGGTGGACCCTCGGGACATGCGTATGGTCGGGTCCTCGATGCGGACAAGAAGCCGGTAGCCTTTGCCACGGTCCGTGTACTGCTCGGTGACAGCATCGTAGGCGGCGCCCTAGTGGAGGAGAATGGCGACTTCGATCTGCCAAAGCTTCCATTGAGGCCCATGGTGCTGCGCATCGCCGCCATGGGTTATTCCACCTTCGAGAAGAGTTTTGCTCTTACTATGGATCGACCACAGCTGGACCTCGGCAACCTCACCATGGCCGCCGATGCTGTGGTACTGAAGGCCGCGGTGATCTCGAAGGAGCGTGCGACACAGGTCCTGCAGGTGGACCGACGGGTCTACAATGTGGATAAGGATATCAGCGTGGTGGGCGGCGATGGCACCGATGTGATGAAGAACATCCCGGGACTTAGCGTGGACGTGGATGGCAATGTGCAGATGCGAGGCAAGAGCCCGCAGATACTCGTGGACGGACGCCCCACGACCATGACCCTGGACCAGATCCCCGCTTCGGACATCGAGCGCGTGGAGGTGATCACGAATCCCAGTGTGCTCTTTGACGCGAGCGCTACCGGCGGCATTGTCAACGTGGTCATGAAGAAGAGCATCCGCCCAGGATACAGCGGCCAACTGCAAGGCGGCTTCGGGAACAACGGTAGGTATAACGCCAGCGGCAACCTGCTCATGCGCCAAGGACGTAGTGCGATCACGCTCAGCTATGGCTTTGGCCATTCCGCCTCACCCGGCTATAGCTACAACGACCGCACCGACCTGGTGGATGGCCTAGCTGTGGACCATTTCCGCCAAGATGCAACAAGCACGAACGAGCATGCGCGGAACAATGCACGCGTGGGTTGGGACTATAAGTTGAGCAACAGGAACACGCTCAGCCTGATGCAGAGCGCGGGTTTCGGCATCCGGAACAGCACCGAGGACCAAAACTTCGTGGAGTCGGACGCCGCACATAATACCACCGGCACCGGGACCCAGACCAATATTTCCGACTCCAAATACACGAACCTCACCTCGCGCGTAGGTTTTAAGCGCACCACCACCAAGCCCGGCAAGGAGTGGACCACGGACCTTACATACAACCTCGGCTATCGCTTGTCCCCTGCCTCCACGGAGCAGACCAACCAAGGTGTGGATGTGGATATCCCGCCTACGCACAACATGCAGACCCGCGATTCGAAAGGGGACGACCAAAGTTGGACGTGGCAGGCCGATGTGATAGATCCGTATGCGGACAACAAGAAATTCGAGTGGGGATTCAAGTCCTACTACGATATCAACACCTCGAACATGGACGTGGCCAATAGTAGCGACACGATGCCCGTTCCGATTGTGGACACCGTGTTGAGCAATGCCTTCCGGATCCGGACCCTCGTGAATGCCGCCTATGCCAATTGGAGCACGAAGCTCACCGAGCATTGGGCCATGCAGGCCGGATTGCGGGTGGAGCAAAACTCCATGGATGCGCAGCGTACGGACAAGGATGTATCCTTCAAATACAACTATCCTAGCGGTCTTGACGACCTCGGGCACATCCTCTTCCCGGCCATCTACCTGAGCCGTAAATGGGATGCGGTGGACGGCGATCTCCAGCGCGAACTCCAAGTGAATGTTTCCCGCAAGGTGAATAGGCCCAACTTCTACCAAGTGATGCCCTTCATCATGTCGACCGATGCACGCAGCTACCGTATCGGTAACCCCACGTTGAAGCCGGAAATGAGCACCATCGCGGAGGTAAACCATCTGCTCCCCTTTGGTGAGAAGGGTAACTGGTTGTCCTCGGTATATGGCCGTTTCACCACGGACGTCATCACCAGTTATACAGCGCCACTAGCGACCGATCCAAACATCCTCGTGACCACCTTTGTGAACGGCGACCGGAACCAGAGCTTCGGCTGGGAGAACACCGTGAAGCTCACTATTTGGAAAGGCTCCGAGATCACGCTCAACGGCAATATGCAATGGACGCAGATCGGGCTGGTGCAGGATGGACTCTCGTTCACGAATTCCGGCCTGAGCTGGGATGGGAAGGCCAACATCTCCCAGAAGTTGACAAAGGACTTCTCACTGCAAGTGAATGCTGACTACGATGGTCCGAGGATCATTCCCCAAGGGCATTCGCTGGAGCGCTACTCCATGGACATCACCTTGCGCAAACAGTTCAGCAAGCGCTTCTTCGTCACCGCCAGCGCGAACAACATCTTCGACTCCCGGGGTTGGGGCTCCTACTACGAAACGCCTTACTTCATGCAGGAAGGCTTTCAAAGCCACGGCGGACGTGAATTCCGGATCTCCGCCACGTGGACCTTCGGTAAGCAGGACGTGTCTTTGTTCCGCAAGAAGTCAGCGGTGGAAAGACCTGAACCTGGAACCAGTGGAGGCGACGAGGGCGGAACGGAGTAGGGGCTCCGGGCCATTCCCCGGGTCAGGGAACCGAGTGGGACAAGTCTTCCTGCTTACAATGGTGTCCCCGCCTATATTTGCCACCCTTTTAAGAACTGGTACATGGCTGTCATCGGCAAGATCCGCGAACGCGGAACACTTTTGGGCATCATCGTAGGCGGCGCACTCCTGCTTTTCGTGGTGGGCGACTTCATCGGGAAAAGCGGCAAGGGCAATGATCGCAGCGTAGGCACCATCAACGGCAAAGAGATCTCCATGCAGGAGTACTCCAACCAGGTGGACCAACAGACGGACCTCTACCGGCAAAATGGGACCACGGTAGACAACCGCCTCCAAGAGCAGGTGCGCAACGGCGTTTGGAATGACATGCTGCGCGCGAATACCGTGCTCGTGCAGGCGGACAAAGCCGGTTTCGGTAGTACCATCAGCCTTGAGGAATTCGACGACATCCGTTTCGGTAATAACGTATTACCGGATTTCAAGAACAACAAGAACTTCATCGATCCCCAGACCGGACAAGTGGACAAGGAGCGTTTGCGGAAATACTTCAAGTACGTGCAGGATAACAACCTCACCATGTACGAGATGCAGAAGCGCACCTTCGTTCCGCAACGAATCGATGCCAAGTACAACACACTGGTGAAGATGAGTTGCTTCGTGAACAGCGCACAGGTGAAGGACGATTGGGCGGCGAAGAACACAAAGGCCGATTTCGACTTCGTGGCCCAGCGCTACGACAGCGAACCGGACAGCCTCTACCCTGTGAGCGACACTGAGCTTCGCCGTTTCTATGATGCCCACAAGGACGAACGCAAGTGGCGGCAACAAGCATCCCGCAGCTTCGCTTACGTGCGCTTTGCCGCAGTGCCTACGCAAGAAGACATCGCGAACACCCGGTCCGAAATGACGGACCTGAAGACCGACTTCGAGGAGACGCATGGCGCCAAGGCGGACAGTGCGCTTGTCGCTAGCTATGCCGATTCCAAGAACGGCATGCCCAGCCCTTATGTGGAAGGAACTGCGGACCATCTCAACGACTCGCTGATCATCCAAGCGGACACGGGTGCGGTGGTCGGACCCTTCCGCGACGGAAACACTTGGAAACTGGTCAAGGTGGTGGAACTTGCTGATGTACCCGAGGCCCGTGTGCGTCACATCCTCTTCAGCACCCAAGGCAAGTCACCGGAGGAGGATGCTAAGGTGAAGCTGCGTGCGGACAGTGTGTTTGCGGTCGTGAAGAAGGACCGCAGCAAATTCGACGCGATGGTCAACAAGTATTCCGACGATCCGGGCAGCAAGAGTACCGGCGGGGTGTATGAGTGGTTCGACCAGAAGCGCATGGTACCGGAATTCACCAAGGCCAGCTTCGACGAGAAGGTGGGCGCCATTACCTTGATCAAGTCACAATTCGGCTACCACATCGTGGAAGTGCTGGGCCAGCGTACACGCAAGGAGCGCCGGGTGCTCACCATCGATCGGAAGATCGCGCCGGTGGAAGCGATGAAAGCCGCTTGGAAGACAGCGAACGAATTCGCCCTGAAGAGCACTGACACCGCTAGCTTCCGCAAGAGCGCAGAGGAGCAGGGTCTTGCCTATACACCAGTACAGGATCTGCGTGCCGATCAACGTTTTGTACCGGGCCTGCAGGATCCCGATGAGGTGATCCGTTGGGTGGACCATGCTGAGAAGGACGCGAAAAGCAGTGAGCCCCTCACAAGTGGCGACAGCTACGTGGTCTGTTCCCTCACTGGCATCCATGAAGAGGGGGTTCCCCAGTTGAATGATGTTCGCGATGTCTTCACCAAGGAAGTGCGCAAGGAGAAAAAGGGTGATGCCCTGGTGGCCAAGTTGAAGGGCAAGACAGACCTCAACGCTTTGGCGAAGGAGACCGGCGGCAACGTGCAGAGTTCAGGCGACATGGCCTTCAGCGCAAGCACTATCCCCGGTGGTTACAGTGATGCACCGGCCATCGGCGCCATCTTCGCCTTGGCCAACGATGCCACAAGCGCTCCGCTGAAGGGCGACATGGCCGTCTACGTGGCCCACATGAAGACCTTGACCACGCCCGGCGAAATGCCTGCCGGCGCTGATGACCCCAAGCCCTTGACCGACCGTTTACGCAACCGTGCCGATGGCCAGGCCTTCAACGCACTGAAGGAATCCGCCAAGATCACGGACAATCGCTCGAAGTACTTCTGAGCCTCCCATGTGATCGCATTAAGAAGGGGCACCAACGGTGCCCCTTCTGCGTTTGGCGAATTCTTGGCCGATGATGATCACTGTCGTTCGGGATAGACCGATCCGCGGAATTTCGCGATCTCACACCATACCAAGAAGGGCTGTCTTTTCTTGGGATCGGTGTTACAATAGTTGTCACTCAGTTCCACGGCTGCGGTAGCGGCATGGCTGGAGGTAATAGTTCTGGGATCAAATGCCCCAGCGTCCGCTCTTGATGGGGAGACAGGCGAATCGGATCATCCCAGCTGGGAGAGGCGCTCCGCATCCAAGCGCACAAGCACGCTCAGTAACAGCGTGAAACCGATGAGCGAGCTACCGCCGTAGCTGAAGAATGGCAGCGGGATGCCGATGACGGGCGCCAGACCTATGGCCATTCCCACATTGATCATAAGGTGTAGGAAGAAGATGCTGGCCACGCAATAGGCATAAATGCGCGTGAACTTGGATCGCTGTCGCCCGCTGATATAGATGCATCGCAGGATCAAGGCGCCGAACATCAGCACGGTGAAGGTCGTGCCCAGAAAGCCCCATTCCTCGCCCACTGTGCAGAAGATGAAGTCGGTGCTCTGCATGGGCACATACTTGTACTTGGTAAAGGTGCCTTGCAGGTAGCCCTTCCCCGCGAATCCGCCACTGCCGATGGCTGTTTTGGACTGTTCGACATTATAGCCGAAACCGCGTGGATCATACTCCAGTCCCAGCAACACCCGGATGCGAGTTTGTTGGTGCATCGGCATGTGCTCCACGATCTGATCCACGCTGCTGATGAATGCCGCTGATCCGAGGAAGCCGAAGAGTAGGTAGGCATAGATGCGCTTTCGCGAATGCCGTAGGACGAATTTGCGCGTGACCAGAAAGGCGAGGAATGCGAATACCGCGATGAGCACGATCAGGAAATACTGTCCATGGATCACCGTGCCCGAGAAGGGGATGCCGAAAGTGCTCTCCTTCATCATCAGTGAAAGCACCGCGAGTATGGCCGCCAAGATGGCCAGCAGTAGGATGTTCCCCGAAAGACCTTCGCGATAAAGCACGAGCACGAATGCTCCGCTCACCAATGCGGTACCGGTGTCGGGTTGCAGCATGATAAAGGCCACTGGCAGCAGGATCAAACCGGCAGCGATCACGCGCGAACGCATCTCCTTGAGCGTCTTCAACCCGCTGAGGTACTTGGTGAGTGCCAACGCTGTGGCGAATTTGCTGAACTCCGCCGGCTGAATGCCGAAGCCGCCCACACCGAACCAAGCTCTCGCGCCGTTCACTTCGCGACCGACCAGCAGCACCAGGATCAACAGCAGCAACACGAAGCCATAGACAGGATAGGCCAGGTTCCGGATGAAATCGCCGCGCACCAGTAACATGCTGGCACCGATCGCGAGGGAGATGCAGATCCAAACACTTTGTGCGCCATACTCCCGCGTGCGATCGAATAGGTTGGCATGCGCGGGATCGTATGCGGCACTGTAGATGTTGGCCCAACCCATGGCCATCAGCAGCAAGTAGATGATCACCAACGGCTTGTCGATGTTGCTCGTGACGTTCTCCCGAGCATTCATTGCTTGCGACGTTTGCTCACGAATTTCTTGTACTGGTTCTCCGTGGCAATAAGGTTAGCGTCCTCCATTTCCTTCACCATGGCCGGACGCGTTATGGTATCGGTGAGGAATTGTTCCATGCAGAGGCTAGCGATAGGAGCCGCCCATGTGCCTCCAAACCCGGAATTCTCCACATAGACCGCGATGGCGATCTTCGGGTCGTCCATCGGAGCGAAAGCAATGAAGACCGCGTGGTCCTTGCCATGCGGGTTCTGCGCCGTGCCGGTCTTTCCGCACACGGTGAAGCCAGGGACCTGACCTCTATGCGCTGTGCCACCGGGCTCGTTCACCACGCGGCGCATGCCTTCCACGACCATCGGGAACCATTTATCGTCCACCAGGGTGATGTGCTTTTTTACATGCGTATTCAGGCTGTCCGGTGAACCGATGGCGCGCACGACGTGGGGATCATAGTAGTATCCGCGATTGGCGAAGATCGCTGCGAGGTCGGCCATCTGCACGGGCACCACGAGTACCTCGCCCTGCCCGATGCTCAAGGAATATATAGTGCTGAAGGCCCACCCACCATCACCGTACAGGCGATCATAATAGGCAACTCCCGGGATGCTTCCACCCTTCACCGCAGGTAGGTCCAATGCGGGCGGTGTTCCGAAGCCGAAACTCTTCATATAGTGCTGCCATTCATCCAGTCCGAGCGAGGCATCCGTGAAGCGGTTCTGGCTCTTGCCTTGCTCGATCTCGTGCTTGAAGACCTGGTAGAAGTAGGGGTTGCAGGAGAATTTGATCCCGTCCTCGATGGTCGTGGCGCTGGGGTGATTGTGGCATCCCACCAAGGCATGATTGCAGGGAAAACCCGTGTGCTCTGTGATCACCCCTTCTTGCAGGGCGATCGCGGCTTGAGCCAACTTGAAGATGGACCCCGGTGGATACTGGGCCTGCAATGCCCGGTCGAACAAAGGATTCAGTGAATCCTGCTGTAGCATGCGGTAGTTCGTGTTCCGCACGCGCCCGACCAGGAGCTCGGGGTCGAAATTGGGGGAACTGACCAATGCGATAACCTCACCTGTCTTGGGATCCAGCGCCACAATGCTGCCCTTCTTGTTCTTCATCAGCCTTTCGCCCAAGGCCTGCACCTTGGCATCGATGCTGGTATAGAGGTTCTCGCCGGCGTAGGCGGTGGTGTCGAACTGGCCGCCCTTATAAGGCCCTTGGACGTTGTTGTGCACATCCACCACCACGTATTTCACTCCGCGTTTCCCGCGCAGTTCCTTCTCATAGTAGCGCTCCAGTCCGGTCACGCCGATCACATCCCCCGGCTTGTAGTAGGGGTCTTGTTCCACCTTGCGCGCGTTGACCTCGCTGACGTATCCCAGCATGTGCGCGCCGAGGTGTGGCGGATAGGTGCGCAATGTGCGACTCTGGCCATAAAAGCCAGGATATTTGTAAAGATGCACGGCGATCGAGGCGTATTGGTCCGCGGTGATCTGCCGCTCGAATTCACTGGGTTTCCATACGGAATAGTCGCTGGCCTTCAGGAGTCGTGCGCGCACTTCATCCATCGGAACGTTGAGCAGTTGAGACAGCCCCAGCGTGTCAAGGTCCTTTACCTCGCGCGGCACCACCATGATGTCATACACCGGGGTGTTTGCCACCAGAAGCGCCCCATGGCGATCAAGAATGAGCCCGCGGGATGGAAAGACCGTGATCTTGCGCTCGCTGATATCGGCAGCGCGGGCGGTCCAGCTCGTATCCACCACCTGAAGCCAGAAAAGGCGAAGGATGAAGACGGCACAGATGAAGATCACCGAGCCGATAAGCACGAACTTTCTATTGTCGAGGTTCATCGCGTGCGGATATCGCGCGAGAGAAGCGCTTGGGAGAGCAAGCACAAAATGAATGTGGCGATGGCGCTCATCAGTGCGCGAAGGAAAGTACTGAGGAAGTCATCGAAGCGGTACACTTCAACGAAGAAAAGCCAGAGATGGTGCACGAGGATTAGCACACCGGCATAGGTGGTGAACCAAGCTAGACCCATGTGCTGGATGATCGGGCGTTTACCCGGGTCGTATCCCTCACGAGGTACCAGTGCTCGCAACATCCAAATGCGCGCGTATGCCATTACCACGCAGGCGCTGGCGTGCATGCCAGGGGTGCTGCTGAACATGTCCATCACCATGCCCATGAGAAAGCCCAGCAATAAGGTGGCCCAGTCCGGGGTGTCGAAGGGCAGAAGCAGGATGAACAGGACATATATGTATGGCACGACCCAACCGTTGGCCAGATCGATATGGTCGATCACCAATGCCTGCAACAGCACCAGCAAGATGAATCGGAGGACGTTGGAACGGATCGTCGCGATCATGGAAGAGCGGTTTTGGCCTCCAATGAATCACGTTCGTTGCCCAGCAGATCGAAGACGATGTGCACATATCCCGAGCGGGTGAGGTCTTCGGCCAGCTTGATGGTGATGCCGTGGAAATTGCTACCGGGATCGTCGTTCACAGCGATCACTGTACCCACTGGGAAGCCGGCTGGGAAGACATGGTCTCCACCGCGTGTCACCACCGGGTCTCCAACATGCACGGGCACATACTTTGCCACGTCCACCATGGAGGCGGTAGCGGGATCGTTGGTGTCCCACTTCAGCAGTCCATAGTGCCCGGTGCGGCTCAGTACCACTGAGGGCTCGATCTCATTTCCGAGAATGCTCGTGACCAAGGAGAAATGTGGGCTGGCATCGCGTACGATGCCGACGATACCGTTCATGCCTACCACGCCGAGGTCCGGGTGGATGCCATCCAACGTTCCTCTGTCCAAGGTCAGGTAGTTGCGTTCCTTATGCGCCGTACTGTTGATCACCTGCGCGTTGATGAATTTGTACGCTTCCTTCCGTGCACTGTCCACACGCAATGCCACGCTGTCTTTCCCAGTGGATGAGGTGTGGTTGAGCGTGCGTTCCTCCGCGAGTTCCTGCGCGAGCTGCTGGTTTACGGCGCGCAGGTCGGTGAACTCAGTAAGGTCGTGGCGCCACAAATAGATCTGTCCAATGGCGTTGTTACTGCTGCTGATGGCCTGTGCGCGCTGGTGCATGTTACCGCCGATGAGCAGCGACAAGGAGATTCCCAGCAAGGCAAGGAAGAGCAGGTTGTTACGCTGGCGGAAGAAGAAGCGGAAGAGGTCGCGCATGGGCCGGTCACGTCAGATCGTGCGGCACGCGCACGGGCGCCGTGGGTTCAAGGCCAAAGCGTCCATAACGCCTACTCCCGCATGAGGAATTGGAAGCGGTCGATGTTCCTGAGGGCGATACCCGTGCCGCGGGCCACAGCGCGCAAGGGATCCTCGCTCACGTGCACAGGCAGCTTGGTCTTCACGCTGATGCGCTTGTCCAGGCCGCGCAGTAGGGCGCCGCCACCAGCGAGGTAGATGCCGGTGCGATAGATGTCCGCGCTCAATTCCGGAGGCGTGCTTTCCAACGCGCTGAGGATGGCCTCCTCGATCTTGCTTATCGATTTGTCCAGTGCTTGCGCGATCTCCGAATAGGTAACGGTGATCTCCTTGGGGATGCCCGTCATCAGGTCACGGCCACGGACGGCATAGTCGGGTGGCGGCTCGTCGAGCTCCGTCAATGCGCTGCCCACTTCGATCTTGATCTGTTCGGCTGTGCGCTCACCCACCAGGATGTTATGCTGTCGGCGCATGTATTCCTCGATATCATCGGTGAACTCGTCACCGGCCACACGGATGTTCTTGTCGCAGACGATGCCGCCCAAGGCAATCACAGCGATCTCCGAGGTGCCACCGCCGATGTCGATGATCATGTTGCCCATAGGCTCTTCCACATCGATGCCGATACCGATCGCGGCGGCCATCGGCTCGTGGATCAGATAGACCTCCTTCGCGCCGGCGTGCTCCGCGCTGTCCTTCACCGCGCGCTTCTCCACCTCGGTGATACCGCTGGGTATGCAGATCACCATGCGCAGGTTGGGAGTGAAGAGCTGCCGACCGGGATTGATCATCTTGATCATTCCTTTGATCATGTCCTCGGCCGCCTGGAAATCCGCGATCACGCCGTCCTTCAAAGGGCGCACGGTCTTGATGTTCTCGTGCGTTTTCCCGTGCATCTGCTGCGCCTTTCGCCCGATGGCGATCACCTTGCCTGTGGCCCGGTCCTTGGCCACGATGCTCGGCTCGTCGACCACTACCTTGTCGTTGTAGATGATCAAGGTGTTCGCCGTGCCGAGGTCGATGGCGATCTCTTGGGTGAAGAAACTGTTGAACCAGCCCATGGTCAAGTTTTCAGTGTTTAAAGTGTCGGTTGCCTGTGATGCTCATGGCCGTACCGTGTGCGTCGCAGGCCTCTATGCTGTCGTTGTCGCGGATACTTCCGCCGGGTTGTACGATGGCCGTGACCCCAGCGTTCGCCGCGATCGTGACGCAATCCGGGAAAGGGAAGAAGGCATCGCTCGCCATCACCGCGCCGTGCAGGTCGAAGTGGAAGCGGCCAGCCTTTGCGATGGCCTGCTCCAATGCATCCACGCGGCTCGTCTGCCCGGTGCCGCTGGCCAGCAACTGCGCGTCCTTTGCGAGGACAATGGCGTTGCTCTTGGTATGCTTCACAAGGATGTTGGCGAAGACAAGGTCCTCCAATTCAGCGGCGGTCGGAGCCTTCTTCGTCACTGTGCGCATATCCGCTGCACGGTCCACCACTTGATCCGGGGCCTGTGAAAGGGTGCCATTCAATGCTGTCCGGAATTTCCGCTCGGGCTTCTTGCCGGGCGTCCGCTTAAGGATGATGCGGTTCTTCTTCTTCCGCAGCAACTCCAAGGCTTCTGGCGCATAACCGGGGGCGCAGACGATCTCGAAGAACAAAGCATCCATGGCCTTGGCCGTTTCGGTATCGATGATGGCCGTGGTGATCAACACGCCGCCGAATGCGCTAACGGGATCACCAGCAAGCGCCGCCTCCCATGCCGCCAAGAGGGTTGGGCGAAGGGCAGCGCCGCAGGCATTGTTGTGCTTCAGGATGACGAAGGGCACTCCGTTCAGCGTGGCCAGATCATCGATCAATTCCGTGGCGGCATCCAGGTCCAGCAGGTTGTTGTAGCTGAGTTCCTTTCCGTTGAGCCGCTCGAAAAGTGCATCAAGATCGCCGAGGAAGGTCGCTTTCTGATGAGGATTCTCGCCGTAGCGCAAGGGATGGGTTGGCACGTCGGCGATCAGGGGAGTGTTGGAGCTGCCATCGAACCAGCGATTGATCGCCGTGTCGTAGTGCGCACTGATCGCGAAGGCCTGCGTGGCGAAGGCCTTGCGCTGGGCCAGCGTGGTGCTTCCATCCTGATCACGAAGGATGCGGACCAGATCCGCATACTGCTCCTGCTTCGCCACGATGGCCACATCGGCGTGGTTCTTAGCTGCCGCGCGGATCAAGGAAATGCCACCGATGTCGATCTTCTCGATGATCTCCTGCTCACTTCCGCCCGCGGCGACCGTGTCCTCGAACGGATAGAGGTCGACGATCACCAGGTCGATGACCGGGATCTCGAATTCCTTCAACTGTGCAACATCCTCAGCCAGCCCGCGCCGTGCGAGGATGCCGCCGAAGACCTTTGGATGCAGCGTCTTCACGCGGCCGCTGAGAATGCTAGGGAAGGAAGTGAGGTCTTCCACGGGCGTTACAGGAATACCAAGTTCCTCGATAAAGGCACGCGTGCCGCCTGTGCTGTAGAGATGCACGCCCAACCGATGCAGGTCGAGTATCAACGGCGTTAGACCGTCCTTATGGAATACCGAGATCAACGCACTGCCAATGCGCCGTTTGTCCTCCGCCATGCCTTCAACAGTTGCGCAAGTTTACTGGTACGTCAAGCCGGGACTTGGCCTTTGCACAACGGCTTTTCAGCCGGTTACCAACAGGTAGCACCTATCCGTCGCGGGGTACAGCCGACGCAGCCGACCCTTCGATCAGAAGCGGAGCCCGACGCCGACCAGGATATTCACTGCATCCGTGCGGCTGTTGAGCGTGTTGTACCCCACGACGCCCGCGTTGCTGATGGTGATGGATGAGGGGTCAACATAGGAGACCTTTCCGCTGCTGAAGCGCTCTACGCGCCCTTCGATGTAAGCAATCCCCGCAAAACGCACCATGAGGCCGGCGGCCCAGCCGGTGCTGAAGGCGAAGGCGTTGGCATCACGCTCCCGGCTGATCGGTTGGTCCAGTCCGTTCACCGTCACTGTGCTGAGTGCAGTGAATTGGCGAAGCCCCACCATGCCATCCACGTAAGGCTGGAACTTGCCCTTGAGTGGACTGAAGCGCAGCAAGGGATGGTAGCTGAGCACCTTGGCCTTCACCGCCAGTTGCCCTTCCGTCGCGGTCAGTTCCGGGCTGGACACGGGCACGGTACTCGTGTGCTGGCCCATCACGCCATAATCGAAGGCGAAGCCGAATTGAAGCGGAAGCAGCCCATGAGGAAAGGCCAGTTGACCACCATAGGTGAACATATTCCGGCCCCAGCTATTGGCGAACTCGCCCTTGGGTACGCTCATGCCGATGGTGCCGCCGATGTTGCCTTTGAAGCCGGGGATCTGGGCGAATGCAGGAGCACACGTCAGCAGGAAGGTCGCGATGGAGAGGATCTGTGCACGCATGGTGGTGATGCTTGGGCCACGCCTTTAACGGATCTCGTGCCGAAGTGTTGACCTTCGCGCCCAATGTTGCTTTTAACGGGCTTGACCACGGCTGGATTGCCTGCGCTTTTCTTGGCCTGTTTCCTGGCTGCTACCATTCTGCCATTCAGTTCCGAGGCCCTTTTGTTAGCTATGGCGTTGGGCCCGTGGAGCAGCGCCGCCTTGCTCATTACCGCGAGCCTGGGCAACACCTTGGGTGGGCTTACCAACTATGCCATCGGTCGCTGGGTACCAGAAGGGAAGCTGCTGCGCAAGTTGAAGATCGATCCCAATAAGGCCCAGCGTTGGAATGCGCTGGTGAAGCGCTACGGTATCTGGTGCGCTTTGCTCTGCTGGCTGCCTGTGATCGGCGATCCGATCGCCATCGCGTTGGGCCTGTTCCGCGTGCGGTTGGCTCCCGTCATCGTGTTGATGTTCATTGGAAAGGCAGTGAGGTACGCTGTCCTTATCGCGGCCGTACGCGGCTTATGACGATCAGATCCGGCATCTCCAAACGTTCACGAGCATCATCCAAGAATAGGCTAACGGAATGTTCACCTTCGCTTAACACGACGATTTGCAGTGAAATCGTCAATTTGCAGCGTCCAATAGAAGATAGATATGACAAGTACGATAAGCCGGAAGGTGTTGCTGGTGGATGATGAGGAGGACATTCTGGACCTGCTTCGCTACAACTTGGAAAAGGAAGGCATCGAGGTGCACTCGGCGACCAATGGCGGTGATGCGCTGAAGCTGGCCAAGTCCGAACGACCCGATCTCGTGGTGCTGGACATCATGATGCCCGGCATGGACGGCGTTGAGGTCTGCAACGAATTGCGCAGGACACCGGGGTTGGAGGACACGCTGATCGTCTTCCTCACCGCGCGCACTGAGGATTATTCCCACATCGCAGGCTATGAGGCCGGTGGCGATGACTACATCAACAAGCCCGTTCGCCCCAAGGTGTTCGTGAACAAAGTGCAGGCCTTGTTGAAGCGCACGCGCAGCGGTCAGGCCGTGTCGAAGGTCATCGAGGCGAACGGTATCCGCATGGATCTGGAGCGGATCACGGTGAGCACCGGCAACGAGATGCTTCAACTCCCGAAGAAGGAGTTTGAATTGCTGGCCTTGTTGATGAGCAAGCCGGGCAAGGTGTTCAAGCGGGAAGAGATCTATGCGCAGATCTGGGGCAACGACATCTTCGTCGGGGACCGCACGATCGATGTGCACATCCGCAAGCTGCGGGAGAAGATCGGCGATGACCGCATCGGGACGGTCAAGGGCATGGGCTACAAGTTCGAGGCGTAGCACTAAAGCCTTCCGACCAGTGCTTGGCTTACGCTGACGATGTGGTCGCCCAGCTTTTCACAACTGCTGAAGAGATCATTATAGACCATGCCGGTGCGCACATTGTGTTCGCCGCTGTCGATGCCCTTCAGGTGGTCGCGCCGCAAATGATCGCGCCGCACATTGATGTGCTGTTCGGCGAGTGTTGCCTCATCCAGCGATAATTGATCCACTTCACCGTCGAGGTTTCGCTCCATCACGAGGAAGGCCTTGTCCACCAGCACCATCATGTCGAGAAGGTCTTGGCGTTGCTCGGGAGAGAACCAAAGCCGCTCATCGTTCTTGCGCTCCAGGCTCTTGCTCATTTGGAGTAGGATATCGCCCACGCGTTCGAGGTCATTGATGATCGCGAGCATGCCGCGGATGCGGACGCTCACGGTCTCTTCCCGCACTTCGGTGCCGGTGCGGGTAAGGAAACGTCCCACCTCGTTCTTCACACGGTCAGTGACGGCCCTGTATTTCGAGATGCGCTGCATCAGCAGGGCGCGTTCGCGCGGATCGGCCTCTAACATGAGTTCGCGCACCATGCCCAGCATCCGTTGGCAGATCCGGCCGAACTTGGTGATCTCCTTCTTTGCTTCCATCAAGGACAGTTCCGGGGTCACCGCCATCATCGGGTCCTCGAGGTATTCCAGCCGGAATTCCTCATCGGGTGCGTGGCGCGCAGGCACCATGCGGGTCGCCGCCTTTTCGATCCACGGCACGAACTGTAGCAGCACCACGCCGTTGATCAGGTTGAAGAAGAAGTGCAAATAGGTGAGCGACCATTTCAGGACGGAGGTATCGGTATAGGGATCACCACCGTTCAGTCGTTCGGTGAGTCCTGCTATGCCTGCGAGGAAGGGCTTGAAGAGGACCAGCGCCCAGGCCACGCCGATCACCTTGATCAGCAGATGTGCGCGCGCTGCCCGCTTGGCCCATGCATTGCCGGCCAGCGCGGCGATGTTCGCCGTGAACGTGGTGCCGATGTTCTCGCCCAACACCAGCGCCGCGCCGGTGACGTAGCCGATGGTGCCCGCCTCGCACAGTGCCACGGTAAGCATCAATGCGATGCTCGAGGATTGGATAGTTAGGGCCAGCAACGCGCCGATAGCAACGAAGATCAAGTTGGAGAGGATCCCCATACCCTGCAAGCTGTTCAGGAAGCTCAAGGCATCAGCCGTTGGCGGCGGCACGTTGTCCTTCAAGAGGCCCAGCGCAAGAAAGAGAAGTGCTGTACCGATCAACAGATTGCTGGTCGCCTTGACGCGGGGATCGCGCATGAAGAGCAGAGGCAATGCCAAGCCCATCAGCGGCAGCGCGATGTCGGGAAGGTTCAAAGCGGAAAAGCCAACGGCCGCGAAAAGGAGCAGCTTCAACGTGGTGCCGATGTTGGCCCCGATCAGGACCGCAATAGCCTTGCGCAACGAGAGCAACCCGGAGTTCACGAAGCTCACCACCATCACCGAGACCACGGAGGAATACTGCACGATCACCGTAGTGGAGATCCCGGTGAACACGCCGCGCAACCTATCGCGGGTCATCGTGTCCAGCAACCGACGCATACGCGCACCGGCCACCTGCTGCAGCCCCTCGCTCATCAGCTTCATGCCGAAGACGAGCAGGCCGAGCGAGCCCGCGAGCATCAGGAATTGCAGTATGCCGAAGTGCATTGGCGCCGGAAAAGGAAGGCGAAATTAGCGGACCGATGTTGCCCCAATGTTAAGTGCTGCCAAAGGCCGAAAGCCTACGCAGGCAAGGCATTGCGGTGGCCGTCACACCTACATTTGCCGGTGATGTCCTCTCGTTCTCCCTTCCGGATCGCTCTGCTCGTAGCGATCATTTCGTCGGCAGTGGCGGCCATGCTGATCCACCTCCTATTGCCTCAGGAAGTCGCAGGAGGGCAGCTCCGCGTAACGGGCATCACAGGTATCTCGGTATTCCTCGTCTCCCTCGGCTCCAGCTACTTCTTCGTACAACGATTCGTTCAGGATCGCGTCGACCTGATCCATCGCACCATGCAGGACGCGCGCGGCGGCAGGACGGTAACAGGCAAGCGGAGCAGCGATGCCCTGCATGCGGTGGATGCGGAGGTCTCGGAGTGGGTCGATGAGAAGCGCTCCGAGATCAGCGAACTGCGCGAACGGGAGCGTTTCCGTCGGGAGTTCATCGGCAACCTAGCGCATGAGCTGCGCACGCCCATCTTCAGCATTCAAGGCTACATCCTCACGCTGTTGGAGGGCGGTCTGGAAGATCCCAAAGTGAACCGGAGTTTTCTGGAGCGCGCCAGTAACGGCACGGACCGCATGATCCGCATCGTGGAGGACCTCGACCTGATCACGCAGTTGGAGAGCGGTGTGATCGGCATCGCCGCAGTGCGGATGGACCTGAAGAAGCTGGTGGACGAGATGATCGACGACCTGCGCATCCGCGCGGAAGAACGGCAAGTGACGCTGCGTAATGGCATCCAGGAGGAACTGTGGGTGAAGGCCGACCGGGACAGGCTCGCGCAGGTCTTTGCCAACCTGTTCAACAACGCCATCCACTACGGCCACACGGGCGGTAAGTGCACTGTGCGCGCGTTCGATATCGGTGATCAGGTGCTCGTGGAGGTCGCCGATGACGGGCCGGGCATAGCCGCAGAGCATCTTGCCCGCCTATTCGAACGCTTCTACCGCGTGGGGAAGAGCCGTGCGCGCAACGAGGGCGGCTCCGGCCTGGGCCTTGCCATTGTGAAGCATATTGTGGAAGGGCACGGCGGATCCATTTCCGTAAAGAGCGTCGAAGGACAAGGCACCACTTTCGATCTCACGTTACCGAAGGCACGCTGATCCCGAGTGCGATCTGCGAAGGCAATACGCCGGTGGATCTTCACGCGCATACCTTGATGTAATTGTTCGCGGAGCCTGAACAGCGAAGGCCCGCCACGCAGATCGCGTGACGGGCCTTCGGTCTGTTGAGTTGGAATACCCGCGCTTAGTAGGCGGTGTTCTGGGGATCCCAGTTGCACCAGCCGCTGGTCCAGTTGTCCGAGCCGAAGGCACCGCGGTAGGAGACCTGTTGGAAGAACGGATCGCTCGCGTTGCCGCTGAAATCCGCGCCGCTCAACAAGGGTGAGCCGCTGCTTGGGAGCAACGTGGGGTTGGTCATCACCACTGGAAGGTTGAGGCCCAAGGTGGTCATGTCGGGTACCACGCTGTTGCCCCAACCGCTGGTGTTGAACCAGGTCGTGACGTCAAAGGTGCTACCGGAAGAGACGTCCAGAGGATCAGGGCAATTGGCGATAATGGTGTTGCGCACTTGCAGCAGGTTCTGCGTCGCGTCTTCACCGCTCAGGGTGCCATCGATATAGAGGCCGATCGGATAGCCGACCATGACCGAGTTGAGGATGTTGCAGCGGCTGTTGCGACGGAGGTGGGCTGCGTGCTGGAAGAGCGGGTTCGCCGGTTGGCTGCTTTCAGCGCCAGGGCCGAAGATGGTCGTGTTGCAGAAGATGGGCATCGAATAGGGGGAAGAAGTGCTGCCCGTCGCGTCGTTGTCGCTTTCGAATCCGTTGCTGCCGCTTTGGTCCGCGATGTTGTGATCGCGGATGCCTAAGCAGAATTGCGCTTTCCCACGGAAGCCATTGTCCGTGTCGAAGTCATCGTCCCAGCCGCGCAAGGCCACCAGATACTTCACGTTCACTGCACCGCCGAACCACTCGTAGCTGTCGTCGCCGCTATAGCTCACTTGGATGTGGTCGATGGTAGTGCCGCTCCCCACTGCACCAAAGGTCAGGCCGTTGATCTCCTGGTTGGGCTGGAAGGCGATACCTGCGAACTCGATGCGCACGTATTGCATGATACCACTGTTGTCCGCGTCGTTCGGGCTGGTGCCACCACCATAGTAAGCATCAGGCCCACCTTCGATGATGGCCTGACCACCAGGCTGGTTGTTGTTCGCACGGCCGCAGAGGATCACGCCACCCCAGTCACCGTAGTCACGGCTGCCGGCGGGCTTGTTGCTGGTGAAGACGATGGGCGAGGATGGTGTGCCCACCGCGTTGATCTTGGCTCCGCGCTTAATGATGAGAGAGCCTTTGCTGTCCTTGTCGCCTTTGATCAACGTGCCCGGTTCAATGGTGAGCGTCGCGCCATCCTCGATGTAGACGAAGCCTTGCAGCAACCATTGCTTGTTGCTCGTGAAGGTGAAATTGCTCGATGTAGAGCCTTCCACCTTGTTCACGTTATTGCCAAGGTCGGTGATGGTGAGACCCGCCGCTGGTGCTGGTGCCGGTGTAGGATCGGCTGGGCTGTCCTTCTTACAGGCCGTTATGGAGAGCAGTACGCCGCCGATGAGCATGGCCCAGAGCGACTGGTTCTTCAGAAATTTCATGGTTCCTTTCGTTGTTGTGTGTTTCACGCTGCAAATGGACCGTTCCCACATTGCCTTCACGTGTTGTCGATCTTATGGGATCGTTGGGTGGCGTCAACATTGCGTTAACGTCCTTCGCTTTCGACAGCCGACAAGAGAAGAGGCGCGACCTTGTCCGTCGCGCCTCTTCCACCGGTCCGTGTTCGTTGCTCAGAAGGAATAACCCAGGCTACCGCTCAAATAGACGCCGCGCCGGAAGTTCATGATCTCCTCGTCAGTGCTGGTGATCTTGCCGTCCGCGTTGCTATCCTGTTTCAACAACGTTTGAGCATTGAGCAGGTTCTGCGCGCCGACCTTCACATCGAAGTGCTTATTGATGACCTTGCTCAACGTTGCGTCCAGCGTGGCCATGGGCATCTCATAGATGTCCGGTGTGCCGAAGCTGCCCACGGCATACAGGCGTTTTCCGAAAGTGTTGAACATCACGTTGCACTGCAGCTTATGGTCGGTGTCCGTGTAGAACAGACCGGCATTCACGACATACGGACTCTGGCCCATCATGGGGCGTTGGTTGTCCTGGCCCACGGCCTGCGCCCCGAGCGTTACTGTACTCTTGATCAACGTGCCGTTGAACAACACGCCGAAGTGGCTCAACACGCCCTCCTTGAAGATGCCGTTCAATGAGCGCCGCACTTCCACCTCGGCACCAACGCTCTGGGCCTTCTCCGCGTTCCTGAAGGTGAAGTTCCGCGTTCCGCCGGATCCAGCGCCGGGCACGAAGAACATCTCGATGGGGTTGGTGAAGGATTTCTGGAAGACGCCCACGCTCACCACATCGCCGAGGCTCGGATACATTTCCCAGCGGGCGTCCAAGTTGCTGATCGTCGCAGTGGTCAGGTCAGGGTTGCCGTAAAGCACGTTGTTGGAAGTAAAGTCATAGAAGGAGAACGGCGCGAGCTCGCGGAACTCGGGGCGGTTCAGGGTGTTGCTCCAGGCCGCGCGCACCAAGGACTTCTCACTGATGTTCCAAGAGGCGTTCACCGAGGGAAGGACGCTGGTGATGGGGTTGTCCACCACGATGTTATTGCCGCCGTAGGTTGCGCTGGTGAGTTGCTGCCGGTTGTCCTCCACGCGCACACCGCCGCTCACTGTAAGAAGCTTCGCCACGTTGATCGTAGTTCCCGCGTAACCGGCGAAGAGCGTGTTGGAAGCCGTGTAACTGTCGCTTGGGTTGGTGCCTTCATCGAGCTTGAAGCCAGTGGTGGCGTTGATGTTGTCGGTAGCGAATATGTCCGAGAGTGGAAGCTTGCCCAAGGACTGGTCGAATTGGCCGGTGTTCGCTTTTTTGAACGACATCCATCGCGCGCCGAATTCCCTGTCCTTGCGTTCAGCCAACATGCCGGCCCGCACCGTTGCGGTGACTGTCGCATCGGGCTTGCCCAACTTCTGCGAGAGGTCCACCTTGCCGGTAAAGGTGCTCTCATCCAGGTTGCTGTAGAATCGGCCCGCGTCGAGCGTGGAAGCGGAGGGCGGGATCACCACTTGGAACGGGGCGTCGGTATTGCCTAAGGTGCGCACGGTCTCTACGCGGCGGAAGTCCGGTTGCTTGCTCAAGGCCCGGCCGTAGCCCAAGGTCCAATCCAATTGCATGCGGTCGTTACGTAGGTCGTGGGAGCCGTGCAGTTGACCGCTGTAAAGCGTGCGCTGCTGATATTGATAGGCAAAATCCTGCACGTCGAAATTCTCCTCCAGGTTTTGTCCGGTCCGGGCGGTGGTCGTGTTCTGGCCCACTTGGTCAAAGAGGTTCCGGAATTCGATCTTGCTGTTCGTCCCGATCAACGCAGACCAGTTTTCCATGATACCGAGGCGCGCGATGCGGATGTTCTCATTGTCCAGATAATGGTAGATCGTGTCGCTCGTGTGGGCGGCGGCATCATAGGAATTGTAGTTGTAGTTGGTGGACGTGTAGGTCTCGCTTGTATTGGAGAGATCGATCGAGGTGATGTTGCCATAGTGGTTCTTGGCATTCTCTTTTCCAAAGCGGTGGGCGATCAACAGCCCGAAGCGCTGGTCCGGTGCCGCAGTGGAAGTGGAGGCGGTCCAGGTATTCGGCAGTTCGCGTCCGTAACCGGTCAGCTGTGCGGAGGTCACGCCTTTGTTCAGGTTTGTCGGGAAATTGGAAGGCAGTTGGCGCGAAGCATTACCGAAGCCGAGGAAGTCGGTCGAGCTGCGCTGGTCCTGTTGGATGTCGTGGAAGGTCGTGCCGTTGCGGATGCCCGCGCCGTAGCTGATCTTGACCTCGTTCTTCTCTGGCACGCCGGTGGTCGTCACCTGTATCACACCGCCGGCGAAATCCCCAGGCAGCTCCGGTGCACCGGTCTTGTAGACCATCACGCGGTCCAAAGCCCCACTGGGCAGCAGGTCGAAGCTGAAGGCGCGGCGGTCCGCTTCGAGGCTTGGCGCGGTAACGCCGTTGAGCAGCACCGTATTGTATCGGTCCGCAAGTCCGCGGACCATCACAAAGCGGTCCCCAATGATGGTGACACCGGGAATGCGTTTCACTACATCAGCGGCGGTGCGGTCCTGTCCTTTGGCGATCTGCTGCCGTCCGATCGCATTGGCCACTTGGTCGCTGTTGCGTACGGCCTGCATCACGGCGACCTCCGAGTCCACGCGTTTTTCGCGGACCACCTGCACTGTTTGCATCTCCGGCGCGCCGTCATCCAGCCCGACGTCCAGCTTCGTCGTTTGACCCGTGACAACATTCACATTCCGCTCCACATTGGCGTGGCCTACCATGCTCACCACAAGGGTGTATGCACCTGGTTCGGCAGGCATGCTGAAGTGTCCATCGAGATCGGTGCTGACGCCGGTGGTCGTGCCTTTGATCAGCACGTTGGCAAAAGGCTGTGGTTGGGAGGTGCCATCCTCCATGGCCGTAACGGTGCCGGTGATGGTGCCCTTTTGGGCGGATAGCGCTGCGGCAAGAACTATAAAGAAGGTAGCTAGTAGGGTGCGGATCATCCGTTTTGCGCCCGTACCTAAAGGGTCCCGAACGTGGGCGCAAAAGTCTCGGCCCGGTATTACCTGGGCCTTGATCACGAGTTAACGAACTGTTAGGCGGAAGGGGGGGCGACTTTACGATCCCGAAACGTCATGCCTTCTATCGGCTCCTTCAAGAACCACCAGTCGGGATGATCGCCATTTCCACCGCGCTCCTTCCACATGTCCACGAGCCGCGCCTGTAATACCGCGGTGGCTTCCTCGATGCTGTCGCAGACATGCACGAATGAAAGTTCCTTCGCTCCGATGGTGCCGGCCGCGACCATGCGATCGAGTTGCTCCAGCATCGGCGCCCAATACTCCTTGCCGTAAAGGATGATCGGAAAACCTTCCACTTTCCCGGTCTGGATCAGCGTCACCGTCTCGAAGAGCTCGTCCATCGTACCAGCGCCTCCGGGCATCACCACGAAGCAGACGCTGTACTTCAGCAGCAGCACCTTGCGCACAAAGAAGTGGTCGAAGGTGAGGTCGACATCGAGATACTTGTTGGCGAATTGCTCATGCGGCAGCAGAATGTTGCAGCCCACACTGGTGGCGCCGACATCCTTCGCGCCGCGGTTGGCGGCCTCCATGATGCCGGGCCCTCCGCCGGTCATGATGGAGAAACCCACGCGCCCCACGCGCCGCGCCAAGGCCCGCGTGGTGATGCAGTACGGATGATCCTCCGGAAAGCGGGCACTTCCGAAGAACGTGACGCACGGTCCGACAAAATGCAGCTTGCGGAAGCCATAGAAGAACTGCTGCGCGATCTGCAACAGCGTCTTGAATTCCTTCCACCGCGAACGGGGTCCGCTCAAAAAGCGCAGGTCGATCCGGGAGCGGTCGCTGGGAATGTTGGACATGGCGCGAAGGTATCGCGACATGGGTTCCGCGAGTTGAAGCGATATCACGTGTCGACACTTGGAGATGTATAGAACCGAAGTGATCCGGTGGGTCAGGAGGCCCGCAAGCTCAACCCTTTCAATACTTTGGCGGAATGAGAACGCGATCGATCACTGCCTCGGCCATCTTCTTTTTATGCATGGGGAATGCACTGCATGCGCAACTGCCATTCGATGCGACATACGACATTGGCGATAACAATTCACAGTTCGACTATCCATCAACGCCTGATGGGAATGGCGGCTTCTGGGCGTTCCGTTACAAATACTACGCGCCTGATACGACAGGTGCTGATGCGGCGGTGCACCTTAACAACGAAGGGACGGTTATCGGCGCGGAATACTGCGCCTGTCCAGCTATCGGGAGTCCTGTAC
>JBEPUG010000037.1:0-23763 GCA_041691695.1 Flavobacteriales bacterium | reverse complement strand
GGCATCGCGCATGCGCTTGATCTGCTCACGGTCACCGAGCATTCGGCCGGCCATCTCCTGCAGCTTCTCGCCTTCGGGCGCGGGCATGCCATACTGAGCGAACTGGTCCATCACGTAGCGCTTCGCGAATTCGTTCAGTTCCTCGCCCTTCGCCTCCAGCCCGTACTTCTCCACGATACGATCCTCGAGCAACTGTCGCTTCAAACCATCGGCGTAACCGGCATAACCGCTCTCCAGTTCCTCCGGAGTGATGGGCTTCTCACTAGTGGCGGCGATCCAGCGCTTCAGGAACGCGTCAGGCAATTCGATATTCGCCTTTTCAGCCATGGTGCGCATCACCATGCGCTTGAAGATGCGCTCGCTGTCGCGGCGTAACATGCCCTCCAAGCCCTCCTTCACCTTCGCGCGAAATCCTGCCTCATCCGCCACGCCGTCCTTGCCGAACACGCGCTCGAAGAGCTCGGGGCCCACTGCTATCGGTGTCATCCGCTTGATCTCCGCAATGCGAAAAAGCATGTTCCCATGCAGGTCGTGTATACGGTCATGATCGACACCCAACATCTTCGCGAGGTCGTCGTGGTCGCTGCTCACCTTGTGCGGATCGACAGACACATTGTCGCCGACCGGCTTGCCGATGAATAAGGCGCGCGTGGCCTCATCCTTCAATTCCTCCAACGTGATGGTAGTGCGGTTCATCAGGCCACCGGCCTTGATCTCGCCGTTCTCATCCAACTCGATCAGATCACCGATCACCATGTCCTTCTCCCCCGCCGCGTCGACATCGCTCAAGGCGCCGTAGCGACGCTGCATGTCACTGACCTCTTTGTCAAGCAGGGTGTCATCCACGTCCACCACAGGCATGTCCACGCCGAGCTTGTCGTTCATGTCCACGTCGAAAGCCGGTGCCATGCCCACTTCATACTGGAAGGTGAATTCCCCGGGCTCATCCCAGTTGTTCGCCGGGATGTCCTCGTTACGCGCAAGTGGCTGGCCCAGCACACGCAGCTTGTTGTCCTCAATATAGCTACGTAGCTTCTCGTCGATCAGCCGCTCCACCTCGTTCACCAGCACGCTTTTTCCGATGCGCTTCTTCACGATGGACATCGGTACTTGGCCGGGGCGGAAGCCGGGCCACGCCGCGGTCTTGCGTTGTTGCTTCAGGGTCTTCTCTACCGCTGGCGCATAATCCTGAGGATCGAGTTTTAATTTCAGTGTGGCGGTCAAGGTGCCGGTCTCTTCACGTTCAATGTTCATGGGTTCGGGTTCGGGGCGCGGTGGAACGCCCGCTTGATCGGTGATTGAAGAATGTTTCGCCCCTCGGGACGAATGCTGTACGGACGGGGGGACTCGAACCCCCACACCTCACGGTACTGGCTCCTAAGACCAGCGCGTCTACCAATTCCGCCACGTCCGTTCACTTGTTCGGCGCCTATATCGCGCCATTTCAGGGCCGCAAAGATAGCCGTTCCGAGGGGTGGATTACCTTCGCCGACCTTCACAGGAACACATGAAGCGCGCCGACCCTAAAGAGACCTCCATCCCCGAGATGCACGGCTATCTCGTGGGCGCCGTGGGACCAAGGCCGATCGCCTTCGCCAGCACCATCGATGCCGAGGGACGGCCCAACCTGAGCCCCTTCAGCTTCTTCAACGTCTTCGGCGCCAACCCGCCGATGGCCATCTTCAGCCCCGCCCGCCGTGGCCGAGACAACACCACCAAGCATACCTATCACAACGTGAAGGCCGTGCCGGAAGTGGTGATCAACGTGGTGACCTACGCGATGGTACAGCAGGTCTCCGTTGCCAGCGGCGAATTCGACGAGGGCGTGGACGAGTTCACCAAGTCGGGCTTCACGCCCATCGCCTCGGAAAAGGTGCGGCCTTTCAGAGTGAAGGAAAGCCCCGTGCAGTTTGAATGCATCGTGAAGCAGGTGATCGAGACCGGGACCGGGGGTAGCGCCGCCAATCTGGTGATCTGCGAGATCGTGCTCGCCCACATCAATGAAGATCTGCTCGACGCACACGGCAAGATCGACCAGCACAAGATCGACCTCGTCGGCCGCATGGGCGGTTCCATTTACTGTCGCGCGCACGGCGATGCGCTCTTCGAACTCGCGCAGCCCAACAAGGATTATGGCGTGGGTGTAGATGCACTTCCTGCTTCAGCCCGCCTTAGCACCATCCTCACCGGCAACGATCTAGGCCGACTCGCCAGCTTGCGCACCGTTCCCGACGAGACCAGCGTGAACGAATACAAACTCACCGAGCTCGCCGACCTCTTCATCCAATTCCAGGACGATCCAGAGGAACTTCGGAACGCCCTGCACACGCAGGCCCAGCAGCTTCTGGCGCAAGATCGCTATGAGGATGCTTGGAAGACACTCCTCTCCTTCAACGAACGCTAACCCCAAACGCTACCGTCGGCATCGGCGGCAAAATCCATGGCATCAGTCACCATCAACGGCACCGTGAAGGTCGTCGGCAAGACGCAGCAGATCAGCGAGAAATTCAGCAAGCGCGAACTCGTCATTACCGAAGCAGGTGGTCAGTATCCACAGCACATCCCGGTAGAATTCACGCAGGACAAGACCGGCTTGCTCGACCCCTACGCACCCGGCGACGAGGTAACCGTCACCTGCTTCATCAATGGTCGCGAGTGGACCGGCAAGGACGGCATCACCAAACATTTCCTCAGCTTGAAAGGAGACCGCATCGAAAAGGCCGGCGCACAAAATGCCGGCCCACGCTCCGGTGGTAATGCAGCTCCTCCGCCCAGCATGGCTGATAAGCCCCCGGCCGACGGCGAGGACGAGCTGCCGTTCTGAGATCGATCAGATCTTCCTTCCCTTCCACTTGGGTCGCACGAAGAACGATGCGACCGTAATGATCGGAGAGTATATCGTAAAGAGCACGAGCGAAAGCAAGGTGATCGCTCCAGCGCCGCTATTCAAGATCGCCCCCGCCCTCCGCTGGAAGCGCCGCACTTCGCGCATCAGTCCGAGGATGGGGACCAGCCAAAGCAGCCATGCCGAAGCCAGCAGCAAGGCATCGCGCAAGACCCCTTGGCCCAAGGCCTCCTCAAGATGGAATGAGAAGGTGACATAGAGCAGAAACCACGGCAGCATCAATCCGGCCGCGGAGACCCATTTCCCGGAACCGCCAACGCCGCGCATTTTGCCGGCCCAGCGCAACCGCTGCTGCCAGAACGCCTTGAAGGTCGTCTCGGCTTGAACGGCCACCACCGCTTCAGGGTCCAAAAGATAGCCGATGCGTCTCCCTGCTCGCTTCATCCGCTGAAGCAGGAAGACATCATCACCGCTGGCCCAGCGCTCGCCCTCAAAGCCTCGCACGGACTGAAACGCGACTTTGCTGAAAGCCATGTTCGCGCCATTGGCAAGCAAAGGAGAACCGCTCAGCGCAGTGCCTGCCGCCACGCCGAGCAAGGCCGCCTGTTCATCGATCTGAATGCGTTGAAGTAGACCTCCATCGCCTTCCGTGATCACCGGCATAAGCAAAAAGTCCGGCTGCTCTTTCCGCACATACTCCATCATGCGCTGCACGCGCATCGGCCCGCAGCGCGCATCGGCATCGGTGATCACGATCCATTCACCGCTCGCTTCCTTGATCCCGCTGGTGATCGCCGCCTTCTTGCCTTCTCCTTCGTTCTTCAGCCATCGAAGGCCAGACCAAGTGCGCATCAGGCCTCGGACGAGATCGGCCGTGTTGTCCGAGCTTTGGTCATCCACAACGATCACCTGCACTAATTCCTTAGGATAAGATTGCGCGTACAGGTCTTGTAGCAGCGCCACGATGGTATCCGCTGCATCGCGCGCCGGGACGAGCATCGTCACATGCACTTCGGCAATGGATGGCGCAGTTTCCGAGGTTGACGTTCGTGCGTTCGTGAAATGCTCTCGCCAGCCACCGACCACCATGGCGAAAGCCGAGGCCGCTACGAACGCAACAAGACAAAGAAGCATGAGATCGCTCATGGCCGTGCGCGTATCCGTGCCACCAAGAGAATAAGGCCGCCGGTCATTGCCGGCAAGGCCAGATTGACCGCCCAAAGGAGGAAGGCAGCCAAGAGCACCATCGCCGAAGAGCCGTTCGCTGGGACCAGCAGTGCTACCGCAATGGAACCGCGCACACCGAGGTCTGTGAGCATCATCGTGGGCACGAGCGTCATCACCAGATAGATCACCGGCACTGCAAGCATTCCGAAGCCCCATGGAACACCTGCAAAGACCACCAAGAGCAGGACATACTGCACAGTGAATACCGCATATCGCGCTGCGCTCATTCCAAGCACTGCCGACAATTCCGAGGTGGAATAGCCCTCGAGCACCAAAGCCGCACGATCAAAGCGACGCAGAAGCGGGACCCGTGCGATGATCTCCCGAAGCAGATGCGGCGAGTAGAACAGCACCAGCGCACCGGCCACCACAACGGCGATCAGTGTTGATCCCGCAATGGCCCACCACGGCGCTATCCCGTATGATGCCCCTTCCACCTTCCACCATACGATGAAAGCGATACCTCCCACCACGATCGTGACGACAAACTGCGCGATGCTGCCCAACAGCGTTGCGAAACTTCCCTGCCAGCGGTGCTCAGGTTCCAGGAAGAGCACGCGGCCTATGAACTCGCCGGTGCGGTTGGGTGTGAAGAGTCCGATGGTGGTGCCAGCCAACGTGGCCGCGAATGCGCGAGCAATGCCCATGCGCTGCATATGCGCCACGAGCCAGCGCCACTTCGCCGCCTCGATGCCCCAGTTCAACAGCATAAAGAGAAGGAGTGCGGCCCATACCTGCCAATGCATGGCCGCGATCGCGCAGCGCCATTCACCCCAAAGCGCGTTCGTACTTTGGTGCGCCGCAAGCCGCACATAGAGGAACGCGCAAGCGGCGAGGAAGATCCCCCAGCGGACCAAGAGCAGCGTTCGGCGCGACATTCAAGCAAGAGAGGTGGAAACAGGACCGACCAAAAGTAGCCGGGTGGCGCGGCCCACCGAGCGGATCATTCTCGGTATCGACCCCGGCACCACAGTGATGGGCTTCGGCGTGTTGCTCGTGAAGGGCAACAAGGTTTTTTTATTGGAGGCCGATGCCATCCGCTTTCCTGCCGAGGACGATCATACGCTGAAGCTGCGCGCCATCTTCCAGCAGGTGCTGCACGTCATCGAGAAGCATCATCCGGACGAACTGGCCATTGAAGCTCAGTTCTTCGGTAAGAACGTGCAGAGCATGTTGAAGCTCGGTCGCGCACAAGGTGTTGCCATCGCGGCCGCTTTGCATCGCGATCTCTCCGTTGTGGAATACGCACCCAAGCGAGTGAAGCAGAGCATAACCGGGAACGGCAACGCCACCAAGGAACAGGTGGCAGCGATGTTGCTCAGCATTCTGAACGTGGCCACCCTGCCTGCAAGTACCGATGCCACCGACGCCATCGCAGTGGCCGTCTGCCACCACTTCTCACAGGGATCCGTGTCGAGGCCGACCTCACGTAGCACTGCACGCGGTACGAGCGATTGGGGCAGCTTCGTTCACAACAATCCGGAGCGCGTGAAGAAGTAGTGGAAGCCGGTCAGCGATTGCAGCGCGTGACCAGCGAGGTAGGCGCTTACACAGCACGGCGGAAGATCATGCCTCAAGAATACGCTTCGCCAGCGCGGCGAATTCCTCCTGCGTCATCTTCAGTTTGGGACGTGCGAAGTCCATGTCGAAGATCGAATCGATGGGAATGAGGTGCACGTGCGCGTGCGGCACTTCCAGGCCCACCACACTCACCCCGATGCGGTCACAGGGCACGACAGCCGCGATGCGTTTCGCAATGCTTTGGGCGAATGGCATGATGCCCGCAAGAACGTCCTTTGGCAGGTCGAAGAACTTGTCCACCTCGATCTTCGGGATCACCAGGGAATGGCCTTCGCGAAGCGGGTTAATGTCCAAGAAGGCGATAAAGTTTTCGTCTTCGCCCACCTTGTGGCAAAGGATCTCCCCATTGATGATACGCGTGAAGATGCTCGGCATCAGCGCGAGATATCGATCACCTCGAACCGGGTGGGGCCGCTGGGCGTAGCGATCTCTGCGACCTCACCAACTTCCTTGCCGAGCAGGCCTTTTCCAATAGGTGAATTCACGCTGATCTTGCCGGTCTTGATGTCCGCCTCACTCTCCGCCACCAAGGTGAAGCTGCGCTCGGCCGAGCCGCCCACGGGTCGCACTTTCACCGTGCAGTGGATGTAGACCTTGTCGGTATCCACTTGATCGGGATCCACGATGCGCGCGCTGGCCATCACCTCCTCCATCTTGGCGATGCGTGCCTCCAAGAGACCTTGGTCCTCCTTAGCGGCATGGTATTCGGCGTTCTCGCTGAGGTCGCCTTTGTCGCGCGCCTCGGCGATCTGCTTGCTGATGTGGGGGCGGTCCACGGTCTTCAGTCGATGCAGTTCATCCTGCAACTTCTTCAAGCCCTCTTCGGTGTAATAGGCCGTAGTGCTCATGGCCGAAATCGGTGTTGATCGTGTGAATATGGAAAAGGACCCGTTCGGGTCCTTTTCCAAAGATAAGACCTAAAGGATCAGAGGCTCAATCGGACACCGATACTGTGGCATCCACCGAATGGATTGGTGGCGCGATAGGCATAGTCGATCGCGAACACGCTCTTCTTGTCCTGGCCGAAGGGAAAGTCAAGGCTGATGCCACCGCTGGGGCCGGTAAACACCGTTTCACGAAGCTCGCTGTCGGTCGCGTTCTTTTCGTAGAGGTATCCACCCCGTATGTGCAGCATCTTCTTGAACGCATACTCCACACCAACAATGAACTGGTCACGGGTATAGGAATTCGAGGTGAAGTTTCCTGCTACTGTGATCCGGTTAAGTTCGGAGAGGTGGAAGTCGTAGGCCATACCGATGTTCATCATCGAGGGAAGTTCGAAATCCTGCGAGCGCTGCGCCATGGTCAGTGTATTCGTACTGCCTGTGAGTACTCCCTGCACCGCGAGGCCATCTCCGCTGAACTGCATGGCCGGTCCAACATTCTTCAAGGAGATGCCGAAGTGGACGTTCTCTGTTGGTCCTGTCACGTACTGGATACCCGCATCGAAGCAGACACCGGAGGTGCGCACATTGGCAATGGACTCCGAGACCACGCGCACCAGCAGACCTCCGTAGATGGAGTTGGAGAAGGCCTTTGCGTAGGACAGGCCGATGTTGGCCTGGGTAGGGCTGAAAGTTCCGAGACCACCTTCAGGCTGGTCCACGGTCGTCACCGGGAGATCACCGAAGGAAAGCGTGGTGGCCGTGATACCGATCACTCCGCTCTCGCCCAACTTCTGTCCAAATCCTACGGCATTGATCTTCACCCCGCTACCGGAAAGCCAATTCGTGTTGGTGAAAAGCAGTTCGGTCTTCTGCACATGGGCTAGACCTGCCACGTTCCCGAACATGCTCTCGGCCCCCTCCAGCGTGGAGGTGTTCGCCAACGACCAGCCGTTGCTGCGGGCCCATGGGTTGATCAGCAATTGCGTCGCTCCCGCAGACCCGGCGCGATCCGGGTTACCCGCCAAGGCCACTCCCACGAAGAGCGCGGAGCAGGCCAGCGCCATCACGCGCGATCCAGTATTGTTCATCATCATGCTGTTGGACATTATGGCTCGTGTGCAGGCTTAGAAATTGTACAGGTCGACAGGTCGCATCACGCCGAACCATTTCAGGATCCGTTCACCCAGGCCCGGGGCCTCGATGTGGCAGATGTAGGTGCCGCCCGCGATCGGGACATTGTAGCTGTTCTTCAGGTCCCAATCCAAGTAGGTGAGTTCATTGTCCTTCTTGTACTTGCGCACCAGCGTTCCACTCACGGTGAAGATGCTGATGGTACAGGTCTTGGGCAGGTTGATGAATTTCACCCGGTTGTCCAAACGCGTTGTCTCATAGCCGCTGTAAGCGTAGTACGGATTCGGCACCACCCCGATGAGGTCCAGACCGCTCTTACCTACGTCGGTCACATTGGTGACGGTAGCTCCTTCACCCGTGTTGAACGAATAGAGCGGTAGGCCACCGTTACGGTCGGAATTGATCGGAGGTGTATAGCCTGGGAATGGATCCTTATAGATGAAATAGGGCTTGTCCACGTTCATGCGCAGGCGCACCTCTGAAGGCACGAGGCCCTCTTGTGGGCTGTTCATCTGCGTGCCCGGAGCCATCAAGGCGGAGCCTACCCAAGCCACGGAGCGGTACACATTATCCAAGCCGATCGGTCCCGTAAGGATCTTGCTCCTGATAAAGGCTCCTTGATCGTAGAGCGGCATGCTGGTGGATGCGCTGCTAGCGCCGAGGGTGCGGCGACGATCGTAGCAGACGTAGATCCAATGGCAACCGCCGAAGACCGCTTGGCCCTGATCATTATAGAGCACATCAGATGGGTTCCAGAGCATGTCGCGACCAATTCCACCACCGATGAAACTGTTCTCTCCGAAGAAGATGTTCAGCCGTTCGCCGGTCTCCAGGTCCACCGCATAGCCGGGGAAGTAGCTCATGCCTTGAGCATCCACCAATTGCGCTTCGCTCTCGTTGCATCCGGGGCTTCCTGTGGGGATACCATTCTTGTCCACACTGGGTACGGGGCGCATGTTGAGTTTCTCCACGCCAACAGGTGTGGTCGCTGTCGGATCCGAACTTTCCTCCACCACCACGCAGCGCGACCACTTGCTCTTGTCCGGCGTGATCACGACCTGTATGCTCGGAATGTCCTCAATAGCGCCCTTGTTGCGTGAACCAACGAGTGCGGGGCTGCACGGCTGCAGCGTTGTATCACCCACCGTGGGCCAAGGTGCCCATGTGCCACCGAGCACTTTTTCATACTGCTGCTCTGGATCGATACCGGCGATGTCCGGATATTTCAAGGTAGCATCCTTTGATGACCCCGATCGGATCCAATTCTGGATGTTCTCTCCTTCTTGATCCGGGATGCCTGCATACCAATCCGGGCCGGTCACCTCTTTATCGCTACCGAGGAAGTTCGCATAGGTGGCCAACCCAGTATTCCCGATCACCGGATTCCGATAGGCGGATTGCGTGATGCTGACCGAGATCCCCCATTTCGGGATCAGTTGTTCATTGGGCATGGCGATCGTGCGCTCCGACCGGATGGTATCCTCCGAGGTGGGCGAGCTGGTGAGATGCACGAGCATCCAGCTGGCATCGTTCAAGGCGGTATAGCTTGCTTGGATCGTCGGTGAAGGCAGAGCGGTGGTATCCTTGAACCAGAGCTCGAACTGGCCGACCGGCACATTCAGTGGATCGATCACCTTGATGTCCACAGGACCCAGACTGCGCTGATACAGCAACTGATCCTTTTGACTACTGTTCGAGGCCACAATGGAATCCAACGTGGTTGGGGCCAAGGCGATGATCTGCCCGCCATTCCCTTGCCCTTCGATGCGGGTGAGGCTAAAGCCGTCGCCATATTGCGCATTGGTCACCGTTCCCCCATTCTCCACGCTGGGCTTGTGCGGGATACCGGCATAGACACGGATCGCCCCCGTCGGCGATTTGCGGCTGGACTTGTATGGAAACGGTTGCCCTGTCGCGCCATTCGCATTCTGCGAGAACAGCTTGTACTTGTTGTAGCCATAAGCGATGGCGACGAAATAGTAGGTCTGGAAATTCGTCAGGGTAGGGTCGGAGGTCGCAAAGAGATTCTTGGTAATGTTGAAGGAATGGACAATGCCGGAATCCCCGCCATAGACCATCTCCTTCGGCACGGCCAGGTTCAATTCCGGGTCTTGGATCCAATTGATCAACTGGGTCACGCCATCCTTGATATCCACTTGGGCCACCAAGCGCGCCTTGTCCGGGTCCTGTAATTGGTCCGGGCTCACTGTAGCGTTCACCACTTGGTAGATCTGGTAGCCTTCGAAGAGGTATGACCGCTGCAGATCGGTGTACGGTGTCCCCCCGACAGAGTCGGCCTCAGGGATCGTGGGGTCGAGCTCCACATACTGCTCGTTGAAGTTGTTGCTTCCTTGGGGATTACTAATGGTCAGTATCAATTGGTGGTCCAGCTCTTGGATGCCCACGTTCGGAGCGTCCGGGCCGTTGAGGATCCGGAAACAGTTGTCGAAGAGGGACTGCGCCTTGTCATCCGCTTTGCGCATGAGATCCACACTGGATTGGACATTGCCATTCGGTGAACGCGCCCAGACCACGCCCACGGTCACGTTGTTGTAGGCTCCGGGTTGCAAGGTGAAAGGTCCTGCACTTTGGATAAAGCGACGGTCGCCAGGTGCATTACCAGCGGTGACTTCATCCCAATTAGGCTGCGGAGCACAAGCGGTACCCCAACCCACCGGGTCCGAGGTACCTGGGAACATGTACAGCGCAGGCAACGCACTGGCACTGGTACTGTAACCCGATCCACCATAGGTCATCGGGGTATTGTCCAGCCAAATGGACTTCAAGTAGTTATAGTACTGGATCGCACTGCTCGGGTCATGCTGCTGACCACTGGTGAGGTTCTTGAAATACACGAAGGCGCGCATGCCATAGCGTTCGTTGTCCTTAACGTCGTCGCCATAACCGATGCCGATGCCTTTATAGGGAATACCCAAAAGCGTCCGCGCACTGTCACAGTTTGTGGTTAGTGGATTATCAATACCGTCATAATCCTGATAGGGTCCTTCAAAAAAATCCACCCCCACGGCCGGAGGCGGCGGGTTGGGTCCACCGTAGCCGGGCTCGCCATTGTAATCTTCGTCCACCGCATCACCGTTATAGCAATAGCCGAGGCCGCGTTCCACGTCACAACCCACTTCGTCGTCGAATCCACCTCCGAGATCGGGGTCCACGAATTGGCCAAAATAGGTCTGCGTCAGCGCTTGCGAGCTCTGGTTGATCAGCTCGTAGTTGTAGAAGGTCATGTTGTTGACCTCGTCGTTCGTGCTGAAGGCGAACGCTTGCGCCCGTATCTCCATGCCGATGGCCGTGCCACCGGATTCCGTGTGCGTATTGCCCTTGTCGTTGAAGATCCACCAGATGTTCTCGTCGCCGAAGAGCGGCACGAGGTCCTCACGCTTTTTGGACTTGCAATCGATTGTTCCAGCAAGGTCATAACCGGGGTAATCACCTTGAGTGGGGTCGTAATCCTCATCCGTAGTGCGGTCAGGGCCTGGAGTGAAGGGTGCTAAATGGCGATCCTGACCAAGGCTCACGTCACCCTCTGCCGGCCATGTGAAGAAGTAAGCGGGCACGGCATAGCCCGGAAATTCCACGGCAGCATCACAAGTTGGATCCGCGAGGCAGCGGAAATAAGCATCCTGAAGGGCGGCATCCTTTCGCTCAGTTTTCCAGGTCTTGTCATACTGCGTGCATACCGTCCCGTCGATGGAAGCGTCGCCACCAGTATGGTTCGATGTGTCGATCGCGGTAAGCGGTCCTGGCCAAAAATCATTGCCCGTGGAGCGGAATGTCACGGCCGCCAACTTTAATTGATTGTCCGGAGTGCGACCACCGATCCAAAGAGCACCGGCGAAAATGGCGTTCGGTCCGGTATAGCCGTCAACTTTGGGCACCTCGTAGGCCGGTGTACCAGTTGCCCTGTTCTCCCATAATGTCCCGCCATTTTCGATGTGGGCACGCACGTTGTTGAGGTTCAACTCATTGATCGCCGTTGCAGGAGCGCAGGCGGCGGCGCGAGCATTGGCTGCGCCGCCTTGGGAGGGGGCGGCGTGCGGGGCGCCTACCCACACATTGGCAAACGTTGCGCTGACGCAAAGGCCGCTGAGCAGCAGGGTAAAAGGGCGGAGGGTTCTCATCTTCAGGGGGCCTTTCATGGATCAGAAATCGAAGCGCAAGCCCAAGCGGATGGTCCGGGGAATGCCGTAGTTGTAGGGAGTTTGCACTTTCAGGGAGTACAGGTCGCGGTAGCTTTGCGGATCGGTCTTCGTCGCGATATCGCTCTGATATTGGGCGGAGGCCAAGTAACCGTCGTCATTGGGCGATCCCGTGGCGCGATACACCCCCGTGATCTGCTCGGTGTTGAACAGGTTTGTGACCAGCAGATAGACATTGAGGTTCGTGTGCTTCGCCTCCTTCCCTTTCTCCTTGTGGAAGGTCACAGGGATGTCGCGGTCGATCTGCATGTCCGTGTTGAACTGCCACGGCAGGTTGGCACCGTTGAGGGTTCCATCAAGGGCGTAAGTACCTGTGTTCTCCCCTTCGTTGTAGATGTTCGAAGAACGGCTGTAAGGAGTTCCACTGCCGAGATCGGCCACCATGTTCACTCCGGTACGCTGGAGGATCTTCTTACCAAAGAGGATCGGTCCATTGTACGCGTCCCCGTCCCCGTAGCGGAAATCGATGGTGCCTTGGAAGTGATGGCGCTGGTCGAAGTTCAGTGGGAAGATGGTACGGAGGTTCGGCTGGCCGGCGTTGATCAACGCAAGGGTGGTATTGGGATCTGAACCGGTACCCTTGGCGAATTGCAGCGTATAGCTCACACGCATCCAGACATTCTTGGTGCGGCGCAGGTCGTACGTGGTTGTGAAGCCGGTCACTGTACCAAAGTCGATGTTGTCATAGGTCTTGTAGGTCACCGGCCAAGCCTCCGCCACGTTGCGCACTTGGATCTGGTCGCGCAGCTCCTTGTAGTAAGCGGACAACTTCAGTGACGAGGATTTGCTGAGAACCTGTTGGAAACCCAGTTCGTAATCGACGGTCTTTGTCGGCTTCAGGTTCGGGTTGTTCAAAATAGCGCCCCCGATATTCTCCACATAGGCGTAGCTCAATAGATCCAGTCGGCCATAGGCGGTGGGGCGTTGGGTAAGGATGTCGTAGTGCGCGAAGAACAGGGCCTGGTCGCTGATCGGGAAGGAGAAGGCGATGCGGGGCATAATGTTCACTTGCGGGTTATAGACCTCGAAAGCCTCCTTGCGCAACTTTGATCCGGTCAAGCTACCTGCAGGATCGTTCTGATAATCCACCAAGTAGGGTTGGATGCCAGTCGATTGCTTGAGAATGGAAGGATCGGCCACGGCCTCTCCGAGGGAGTTGTACCAATTGTCACCGTCACGGTAGCCAACGACCGCAGTGGGACTCGCGCTGTTGTCCACATACACCGTATAGTTGTCACCGATGTTGGACGGACGCGGGGCGTTGTTGGTATAGAGGGCCTGCACTAGGGCATCGCCAGCCGTATAGGCAGGACGCCAGAGATAGGGGTCCTTCAGCACACTCTGGTTCGCATCGTAGCGGTCCACACGCAGACCCACGTTGAAGATGATGTCGTCGAAGGAGAACTTGTCCATCGCATAACCGGCCACGTAGATCGGCTGATATGGGGCCTGCAGACGCGTGTATGCCGTGTCGTTCCCGACGAGGTTGTAGTCGTTGAAGAAGTCATTGAACGTGGGACGGGTACTGAGCTTGTTGCCCGTGTAATCATAGCCGTAAAAGCTATTGATGACCCCGCTGTTCTTGTTGTTCATATATACCCCCTGACCGTTCTGGATCAACTCATCAGGCGAGAACATGCCCAAGGACAGGATGCTCGGATCCAGCGCATCGATATCAATGTAATCCGTACCGTGCGGGTTCAAGCCCAAGGCGGAGCGGAGGTTGTAGTCGAACACGCTTTGATCAGGTCCGACCAAACGGGCATAGTCCGTGTAGATCACGCCATTGGGTCCTGGCACAACGGTGGAGTCGTTGAAATTCAAGTTGTTCAAGTGTCGATCCGTGAGAAGTCGTGCCTGTGTCCAAAGCCCGACCGGAGCCACCGAGTAAGAGCGTTGGGTCAACTGCTCGTATTCCACCCCGAGGGTCACCGAGTGTTTTCCGATATCCGCTGAACCGGAAGCCGCGACACGTATCTGATCCGACTGGAACTTGGAGTACTGATTGCTCAATACACCTATGTTGTTCCAAAGGCCATAGACCGAAGCCGGCAGATCGCCATTGAGCAGACCGCCACTTTGTTGCACATTGGAGAAATCCTGATAGAAGGAGGAACCTTGGTTGAAGCTGGTGAAGTAGTCCTCCGCGAATGCGGTCGCGTCCGGGTTCTTGTCCGATGGTGTGAAGTGCACACCTGTTACCAGGAAACCGTTCTGCTTGCCCGTAAGCGGGTTATAGGAGTTCTGCCGGTCCTGGGTGTATTTCCCCAGATATCCGTAGTCGAAGAGATTGCTCCCATGGTCCTTGCTCTGGGCGTCCTGGTTATTGCGCGAGTAATCCATCTGGATACTGTAGTACGCATTCTTGATCCCGCCCTTTTCGTGGTTTTCCGCCGTCTCCTCCTTGCTGTTGAATCGCTGGGTGAAGCGGATGAAGGTCCGCCACGTGCTGTTCTTGACCTCCGTGTTGTTCTCCGCGTTCATCAATGCATTCTGGCGGTTGTAGTTCTGGTAGTTGTCGATATCCACTGAGCCGCCTACGGTGAGGTTGATGGTGGGCGTGGTGGTGATATCGATCTTACCGGACAACAGATAGGTATCGTCCGCAGCGTTCTGGCGGGTGGCGATCCGCTCGACGTCGGAATTGCGCAGGTAGTCCGAATTGTAACGCAGCACCTGATTGCCCGCCACATTCACCAAGCGCAAGGGATCGTTCAACAGTTGGTCGCGCACCGAGGGTATGAGGCGCACATCCCCGTTCCAGAGTGGCTGTCCATCCACCGCGTTCGTGGCCTGCCCACTGATGAAGAAGCCCAATAGAGGCGCGGTCTTTTTGCCCAAGCTATCGCGCTTGAAGAACAAGGGGCCCGAGAAGTTCGCTCCCACCTGGTTGTATGCATACTTGTCCAGTCCATAGATGTCGGTGATGTCCGGCCCGACCTTGAATCCAGAGGTGAGGTATTCCACCCCTCCAAAGAAATTGCGGCTCGGCCCGCGGGTCGTGATATTCACAACACCACCGGTCACGTCACCATAGTTGGCGGGTACACCGCCGGTGATCACCTGCACTTCCTCGATCGCGCTCTTGGGGAGGCCTGTACCTGCACCTGCGGGCACCTTCACTCCGTCGATGTAGTAATAGGTATTGTCCGAGCGTGAGCCACGGATGCTGATCCCACCACCGGTACCGGCAGTGCTTGCTCCTGCCGCAGTAGCAGCGATGGCAGTGACGGAGCGCGTGGGCATCTTCTCGATCTGGTCCCGCGTTACGGTCGTGCTGGAGGCTCCACCGTCCTTGTCGATCAGCGGTACCTTATAAGCGATGATCTCCACCACTTCCAGCTCACCGGAGTTCAGTTCGAAGTTCTGGAAGGTGATCTTGTTGCCGTTCACCACCACCCCGGTGATCTTCGTGGGCTGATATCCCACGTAACTCACCGTGACATCATAGGTGCCGGGGTCGATGGGACTGATCTTGAAGTTGCCATCAAAATCGGATTGACCACCTGCGACACGTGCCCCTTGGTTCTCCACCACGACGGATGCAAAGGGAATGGCTTCCGCGGTCTTCTTGTCCTTTACTGTGCCTTGTAATGTGCCTGCGCCAACTTGGGCATTCAGGCTGAGTGCACTGCAGATGACGATGACGGCGGCCGAGTAGAGTCTTCTCAGCATCAACGGTTGGGTGTTACGTTCTTGTGACCTGAACAACGAGGGGGCGTAAAGATAGAAAAGTACCGGATCGTGCAAATCGTCGGAAATCCTTGATGGGCGCGGGTTTCCGCACTTCGATGGAATTTTGCCGGTAGATCGGGACCTCCTCATTTGCTTGTTGCTCCCCCGTGGATGCGGTCCCAAGGTATCGCCAAGAATTGCTAAAACGCACCTATCCGCACGGACAGATCCGCGCGCTCATATACAGGTCCAAACGCTAGTGCTTGCCGTGGAAGAGCCTGCGCAGGAAGGGTTCGCGCTGCCCCGAATTGCCTTGCTTCTTCGCGCGCCGCTCGTGCTGCTTCATCCGCTTGCGCGTCGCCTTGTCCTGATCCGCAAGGTGCTGCTTGTCCATCTTCTTCACCTCCTTGTTGATCGCCTTGGTGCGCTGCTCCTTCGCTTTCGCAGTAAGGGGGGTCACCTGATCGGGACCCGCATCGGTCTGCGCATGCACCACGGCCGGCGCTGTGGCAAAGGCCAGCAAGAGCAAAAGGGGATAAAGTGATCGACGGGCCTTCATGGGAACGGATGCCGCGAATTTCGGGCCAATACGCGAACGTACCTTCGTGCTACCGTAACGTACGTACACACGCTTTTGTTGATGAAGCTTAGCTCTTCCCTACTCCCGCTCGCCACCATTGTCCTTCTCTCTTGGGGCTGCAAGAAGGACAACCCTACCGGTGTACCGCTCACTGCGGTGGATATCTATATCAATGTGAACCTGCCGGAGTATAATGCGATATCCACGGTCGGTGGCTGGGCCTATATCACCGGCGGCTCGGAAGGATTGATCGTCTATCGCAAGGCCGTCGATGGCTTCACCGCCATGGACCGGCATTGCCCGGTGCAACCACAGGACCTCTGCAAGGTGACGGTGGACAACAACGACATCCTGGCCATCGACACTACCTGCTGCCATTGCAGCTTCCTCTTGATGGACGGCACCTTGGTCTCCAACCCCGACGGTGTCGACGGTGCGGGCGTGGGGCTGAAAGTGTACAACACCACCTTCAACGGCACTACACTGCACATTTTCAATTGAAGGTGCATCAATTGACGTCTTGGAAAGCATGCTTACCGTGGTCCTAGGCGTTGCTAAGGGATATCGTGCCGGCATCGCGTTCTGAATATCTTCTTCGACAGCTGCGCCAAAGACCACAGATCCACGATCCGGTCCCACGGTACAAGGCAACGACTAATTTCGCGCCCTTCCGCGCACGGATCCTCCCTTCGCGCCGTTGTTCCACCCGATGACGAGGCATTTCCCCCTGTTGGCCCTTCTCGCTTGCATCAGCCTGCCCGCTGCGGCTCAGGTCAGCGAGTTGGGCATCACTGGCGGGGTGTCCTATTATATCGGCGACCTCAATCCCACTCGGCATTACCCGAAGCACACGCATCTCGCCGGCGGCCTGATGTATCGCTACAACTTCGACCAACACTACGCCTTGCGCCTACAAGGCCTGTACAGCAATTTGGAGGCGTACGACAGCGATTCGCCGGACAGCCTGCAACGGTTGCGCAACCTCAACTTCCGTACGGTACTCTTCGAGGCCTCAGCCCTGTTGGAGATCAATTTCTTCAAATACCGCGGCCTCAGCAAGGACAGTCGCAGCTGGACGCCGTACATCTTTGGTGGCCTGGCCTATTTCCATACCAACCCCAAAGGCAAGCTGAACAACACGTGGTATGAACTACAACCCTTGGGCACCGAAGGCCAAGGCACGAGCGTAGGCGGTGCCCGCTACTCGCTGAATCAATTCTGCATCCCCTTCGGCGCAGGGTTGAAGTTCGCTCTCTCCTCGAAGCTGGACATGCAGATGGAATGGGGACTGCGCAGGACCTACACGGACCATATCGACGACGTGAGCGGCACTTACGCGGACAATACCGTGCTTGTCGAACAGTCCGGTCCATTGACCGCACTGTTGGCCGACCCCACTGCGTTGCGCACCACCGGCTTCGATACCGGTCGCGCCCGGGGCGATAGCCAAACGCACGATTGGTACCAATACACCGGCATTACATTTTCCTTGCTGCTGTCGCGCTTCACCGAGTGTGACGCGATGCGCCAAAGCCTGAACCGTTGATCCTTACACGGCCGGATCCATCTCAATGGCGACCTTCGCACCCCTCGTGAACGACACCACCCCCACCACCGAGCAGGAATTGCACCAGCGGATCGACCCCGATCGCGTGCCCGCCCATGTCGCCGTGATCATGGATGGCAACGGCCGTTGGGCCGAGCGCAAGGGCGAGCATCGCGTGAGCGGCCACATGAACGGCGTGCGTTCCGTCCGGGAGACGCTCGTGGGCGCTACGGAGATCGGGGTGAAATACCTTACGCTCTATGCCTTCAGCACCGAGAACTGGAGCAGGCCGAAGGAGGAGGTAGAGGCCTTGATGGACCTGTTGGTGAACACCCTGCTGACCGAAGTGGAGAGTCTGCATGAGAATGGTGTGCGCCTGCATACCATCGGCGACACGGACAGCTTGCCCGATGGTTGTCGCAAGGCCCTCCTGAAGGCTATTGAACAGACGGCCAAGAACGATCGCATCACCCTGACCCTCGCCCTGAGCTACAGCGCTCGATGGGATATCCTGCGCATGTTGCGCAACGTGGCGAACGACCTTAGCGAGGGCCGCATCAGCATGCACGACCTGGGTGAAAAGCTTGTGAGTGAACGACTCAGCACGCGCGGCATCCCGGACCCCGAGTTATTGATCCGCACCAGTGGTGAGCAGCGAGTGAGCAACTTCCTTTTGTGGGAGCTCGCCTATTCCGAGCTCTGGTTCACTCCCGTGCTATGGCCGGATTTCCGCAAGGAGCACCTCTTCCAAGCTGTGATCGATTATCAAAACAGGGAACGCCGCTTCGGCCTTACCCGCGACCAACTTCAGGCACCTTGATGCGCCCCAATCCCGGACCGTTCCGCGCCCCGCGCCTGTTGACCTTCCTTTTCGGCACCGCCCTCACCTTGGTGGGTTTTTCGCAGCAGCTGAATGCGCCTACCATGGACTACAGCTACCCGAAGGAGTACACCGTCGGGGGCATCACCGTGAGTGGCTGCGTAACGCGCGACCCCAATGCGGTGAAGCTCTTCAGTGGACTCAAGGTCGGCGACAAAGTGACCATACCGGGGGAGCGGATCGCCAAGGCCATCCGGGCCATTTGGGCACAGAAACTATTCAGTGATGTTCGCGTGGAACTTGCGGAGACCCGCGGGAACACCGTCTTCCTGAACATCATCGTGCAGGAGAACCCCCAATTGGCCAGCTACGGATTCGCTGGCACGGTGACGCGGAGCGAAGGGGACAAGCTGCGCGACCTGATCGACATGCAGCGCGGCCAACAAGTGAATGACGCCGTGAAAGCCAATGCCAAGCAAGCCGTGAGCAAATACTTCGTGGACAAGGGTTACTTGAAGGCCACCGCCCGCATCAATGAGGTGCAGGATACCTCGTTGACCAACAGTGTGCGCGTGCAGGTGCTTGTGACCAAAGGGCCGCGCGTGCGCATCCAGGACATCAACCTCTATGGCAACACCACCTTGAGTGCGGCACGCCTGCGGCGGGCACTGAAGAATACCAAGCGTAAGCGGTGGTACAATGTCTTCGGATCAAGCAAATACACCAGTTCCGATTACCAAGCCGACAAGCAGAAACTGATCGACCTCTACAACGACCAAGGATTCCGGAACGCCTCCATCGTGAAGGACACCATTCGCTACGTGTCGGACGACAGGATCGACATCGACATCACCGTGGACGAGGGCAAGCCCTTCTATTTCCGCAACATCACCTTCACGGGGAACACGAAGTACAACACGGACACGCTCTTCAATATCCTGGGCATCCGGCCGGGGGACATCTACAATAAGAAGAAGCTGGACGACCGCCTGTACATGAACCCAAGTGGCATCGACATCAGCTCACTCTACATGGACCGGGGCTACCTGAGCTTCAGCCCAGAACCCGTCGAGCGTGTGGAAGGCGACAGCATCGATCTGGAGATCCGGATCCGTGAGGGCAAGCAGTACAGGGTGGGCGATGTGAATATCCACGGGAATACAAAGACCTTCGACCATGTGATCCGGCGCGAGATCCGGACGCGACCGGGGGACCTCTTCGATCGTTCCGAGGTGATCCGTTCGCAACAGCAATTGGTCAGTCTCGGCTTCTTCGACCCTGCCGCACTGGGTGTGAATCCCACACCCGACCCACGCACCGGCCTGGTGGACCTGGACTATACAGTTGCGGAGAAGCCTAGTGATCGCTTGGAACTAAGTGGTGGCTATGGAAACCACAGCGTGCTCCTCTCCTTGGGCCTGTCGTTCACCAACTTCAGTGCGCGGAAGATATTCGACAAGAACGCTTGGTCGCCGTTGCCTGCCGGTGATGGGCAGACCCTGAGCTTGCGCGCACAGACCAGCGGAAAACTCTACCAGAGCTACAGCCTTTCCTTCATCGAGCCTTGGTTGGGGGGCCACAAGCCCAACTCGCTCAGCGTGTCCGGCTATTACACGCGGCAGACCAATGGGCTGTCACCTGGCGACCTGCTCTTCGGCCAGTTGGGGATCATCGGAACATCTGTCGGTCTGGGGAAACGCCTGAAGTGGCCCGACGACTATTTCTTCATGAACCTTACGGCGAGCTACCAGCAGTACAACCTGCATAACTGGTTCAACCAAGGATTCTCCTTCGCCAACGGCGTCAGCAACGAATATGCCCTGCAGTTCCGCTTTGCCCGCCGCTCCATTGCCGAGCCTTTCTGGATCACGCAAGGTTCTGAGACCGGTTTCACGGTGAAGGCCACTCCGCCTTTTTCACTGTTCAATCCGGATATCAACTACACCGAACTGGAACCGGCGCAGCAGTACAAACTAGTGGAATTCTACAAGTGGAAATTCACCAGCCAATGGTTCACCAAATTGACCAACAGCAAGAGCAAGCATGACCTGGTGCTGATGGGCCGGATAGGCTTTGGTTTCCTCGGGGAATATGACGCTCGCAAAGGCCCATCACCATTCGAGCGCTTCTATCTCGGCGGCAGCGGTCTCACCGGCTTCCAGTTGGACGGCCGTGAGATCATCGCATTGCGCGGCTATGATGACGGCTCACTCTCTCCCAAGGATGGCAGCTTCGTCGTGAACAAATACACTGCGGAGCTTCGCTTCCCCGTATCCCTGAACCCGCAGGCCACCATCTTCGCGTTGGGCTTCGTCGAGGCCGCAAACGCTTGGAGCTCCTTCGACCGTTACGACCCCTTCCGACTCTACCGCAGCGCGGGCATCGGGCTGCGCCTCTTCCTTCCGATGTTCGGCCCCATGGGCTTGGATTATGGATGGCGCTTGGACGATGTTCCAAACTATCCCAACATGGCCAAGGGCCAGTTCCACTTCACTATTGGCATAGATCTTGGCGAGCTCTAAGCTGGATCGCCTACTTTCGACGGCCCAAAATGACCCGACACCTCCTCCGCTTCGCCTTGCTGGGCCTCATCCTTTCAGCATTGCCTGTCCACGCGCAGCGCATCGCTTTCGTGGATACCAAGTACATCTTGGACCAGATGCCGGAGTATGCCGCTGCTCAGAAAGAACTGGATAAGGATTCGAAGGATTGGCAGGACGAGATCGACCAGCGTTGGGCGCAGATCAAACGCTTGCGCGATTCCTACAACGCCGAGGCCATCCTGCTCACCGACGAAATGAAAAAAGCCCGTCAGGACGAGATAGACAAAAAGGAGCAGGAGGCGCGCGACCTGCAGCAGAAGAGATTCGGCGTTGGAGGAGACCTCTTCAAGAAGCGGCAGGAATTGATCCAGCCCATACAGGACAAGATATTTGATGCGGTGAAGGAGATCGCAGGCACCAGTTACGTGGCCATCTTCGACATCGGTGGCGTGGGCAACAACGTGCTTTACGCCAGCGACAAATACGACAAGAGCGATAGCGTGCTGCGCAAACTCGGCATCCGACCCAGCAAGGACAAGAACGGTGGGAATCCCGGCAACACGCAAGGAGACGACACCGAGGATAACGGCGGCACCACATCACCGGCCAACAACGGAAGTGCAAAGCCCAGCCCTGACACGCCAAGCGGTCCAACTACGCCGAGCCGAGATAACACGAACATGAAACCCAAGCAGTGAACACGAAGACCATGATGAGGAAAGCGATCCTGACCCTGTGTGTGATGATGGCGGCATCCGTTGCCGTTCATGCTCAAACCCCTGTCAAACTTGGCCATATTGACCGCCAAGCCTTGATGTTGATGCTCCCAGAGCGGGCAGCTGCAGAAAAGAAAATGCAGGATTTTGCCAAGACACTGGACGACCGGTTGAAAGCGATGACCACCGAGTACCAGACCAAGCTCGCCGCTGCGCAGTCCCGTGCCGATTCGATGACGAACACCGAACGCGACGTGGCCACGCAGGAGCTACAAGAACTCCAGCAACGCATCTCCGATGCGCAGGACAAGGCCAAGGACGATCTGTCCAAGCAGGAGAACGAACTACTCGCCCCCATGGTGGACCGCACCAACAAGGCCATCAAAGCGGTGGGTGATGACAACCACTTCACCTACATCTTCGATAGCAGCACAGGAATGGTGTTGTACTCGGATGGTGGCACGGACATCCTGCCCTTGGTGAAGACCAAGCTCGGTATCCAATAAGAAGTCGGCGCATGGGCAACGCCCCGCGCATCGGCATCTTCGACTCCGGCATCGGCGGCCTTACCGTGGCCGCAGCTATCAAGCAGGCGCTCCCGCAGGAGCGCCTGCTGTATTTCGGGGACAACGCGCACGTACCCTATGGCGAACGGACGAGTGAAGAGATCCTCGGCTTCAGCGAGGGTATCGTGAACGCCTTGCTTGAGAAAGGCTGCGAATTGATCGTGATCGCCTGTAACACCGCATCGGCCGCTGCTCTTATTCCGCTGCGCGAAAAAATGCCGCAGATCCCCTTTGTCGGCATGGAGCCCGCCGTGAAACCTGCGGTGGAGCATACACGCACGGGCGTCGTCGGCGTGTTGGCCACCATCGCCACGGTGCAAGGGAAACTCTTCGCCTCGGTGGTGGAGCGCTTCGCGAAGGATGTGGAAGTGATCCGCCAGGCCTGCCCCGGATTGGTGAAGCAGATCGAGGCCGGTGAGTTTGAAACGCAAAAGACCGAAGCCATGCTGCGCGGATGGATCGAACCAATGCTCGCCCGCAATATCGATGCACTGGTACTCGGCTGCACGCATTATCCGCTGGTGCGTCCGTTGATCGAAAAGATCGCTGGACCCGGCGTGCGCGTGATGGAACCCTCGGCGGCTATCGCGCGACGCGTGGCGCAGTTGATGGCGGAACGCGGTCTCACCGCATCAGGGAATGAAAGCGGATCGCTCACGTGCTACACCAGCGGAGACACGGAGTGCTTCAACGGAGTGCTTCAGCGGCTAGGGTTGGATGGATCGACCGTGCGGCAAGGCCTGTGGCAAGCGGATGGATCGTTGAAGCTGTTGTGAGGAGGCGGGCTCACACTTCGAGGCCTATTCATACTTCTTTGTCTTCAGATGCCGTCCAATGTCCGTATGTTCAATTCGCCTTTGATATTCAGTTTCATCCAACGGTCCAATGATGGAATCCCCGCTGCAACATTGCAGTTTCTCGCCTTTCGCCAAGATCATATAGCGTTGCCCGTTACTCCTGGTGACCAGGATAGTCCTATCGTTCCATTGCACTTCAACGATATCGGAGACCATTGGGTCACCGGCACAACCAAGCTTACACATCAGCGCGTGCCTTCCTTCAAGCACAATAGGATCGTCATATATCCAGTAGCCTTCTATAAGGTGGTCATCAGTCGAACAGGCCGTAGACAACAAAATGCACGTCACTGATGCAAAACGCAGAATGTTGATCAAGGTCCTCATTTCGTTACCTCAGGGTCCGCTTCGCGAGACCACTGAGGGAGCAAAGATCAGTGTCCATCCGTGTTCATCCTATTGTCATCCGTGGTTCAAAATAGGCGCCCAGCCGCAAGGCGGGTCCGATCCTGTCAATCCTGTGATCCTGTCAAAAACGACCGGGGCCACAGGGTCCGCTTCGCGAGACCGCTGAGGGAGCTTTTATCCTTCCTTGAACCAGCTCGCATAAAGCCGGTAGTTCTTCGTGATCC
>JBEPUG010000036.1:0-23871 GCA_041691695.1 Flavobacteriales bacterium | reverse complement strand
CGCTCATGGCGAACACCGCGTGGTTGGTGATGCTGCTGGCGCCGGTGATGCGCGGGTTGAGTTCACCGAGGTAGATCTCGCCGTTGTCCTGGTCGATGAGGAAGTCCAACTCGAAGTAGCCTTTGTAGCCTTCCTTCCGAAGCTGGTCGCCGAAGAGCTGCGCATAGTTGCGGGCCTTGCGACGGATGCTTGGCGTGAAGGCCTCGGCGTAGATCTCGTTGCCGCACCAGCCGCCTTTGTATGGCGTGAGTTCCTTGAAACCCACAAGCTCGGTCATCAGCGGGGCCACGATGGTGCCGTGCTGTGTGACGCACGCTTCCATGGCGGCGCCGCGGCAGTTGATGCGCTTCATCACCTTGCATTCCTCCTCGGCCTCGATCTCCTTCGCGTACTTGCGATAGTCCGCTTCGTTCTTGATGAAGAAGGTGGTGTGGCCGCTGTCACCGAACGGCGTTTGCACCACGAGGTCGGTACCGAGCTTGGCGGCCACCTTGTTGAGGTGCGCATAGTCCTTCACGGGGCTGAGCACGTAGGGCACGCAAGGCACGCCGGCCTTTTCCGCTATCCGGTTCGTGTTCACCTTGTTGTCCATGAAGGTGCGCATCTTGGCAGGGGGGAAGATCACTTCCAGCCCCAACTTTTTGGCGCGCGCTTCGGTGTTCGCATCGAACATCAGGAACATGGCCTTGCCGGCCTTACCCTTCTGCTTTCGCTTCGCGATGTAGTCCTTCACCTCGCTATGCGTAAGCAGGTAGTTGTTGATGTCCTCGATGCTCTGGAACTCCTCGTGCGGCTCCTCGTTCTGCGGACTCATCAAGTTCGGATGCAGCCCATCGAAGCAGTCGATGTAGGTGATGAACTTAAAGCCCTTCACCCATTCGTCCGCGCCGAGAAGATTGAAGTTGGTGGCGCTGATGAAGTAGATCGGCGTCTCGTTGCGGTAGAAGAAGCGGCGGATGTCGCTAACGCCGCGGAGGACCGATGGTTCCTTCTTCTTTGTGGTCCGCGCCTTTTTCGCGGTGGTCTTGATCGATCTCTTGCTCATGCTTTTTTCTTCTTGTTCGAACTTCCGTTGCTCGGTTCCGGGTGCCGCATCCCGCCCATCGCAGTGCCTGTCTTTTGCCGGCCGAGCGCGTGGTCGTTGAAGACGCGCAGGCCCAGTTCGGCGCGGTAGCCGTGGATCTCCTTCACGTCGATGGCGATTAGGAAGTCCAGGATGTCCTTGCTGATCACTTGCCCAGGAACGAGTACCGGGAAGCCCGGCGGGTAGGGGATGACAAAGCTCGCGGAGACCAATTCGCGGCCGTCGCGCATCTGATCCTGACAGCCGTTGATCTTCACGTATTCGCAGTTCTGCTCGTTGTAGGCCAGGAAGTAGGCCTTGCGTAGATCGCCTCCAGGCACGCCGGGCACCGCTCGGAAGGAATCGTGGAAGCGGCTGAAGTCCGGCAACGGCGGCGTCTCTTGCGTGAGCGAACGGATACGTGCGATGTGCAGTTGCTTCTCTGCGGGATTGAGTGCGTTGTTGCGTGCCTCCAGTTCATCCGCGATGGTGAGCAGCACCTTGATGAGGTAGGCGACCGACCCTCGCGTAGTGCCGATATTCGTCATGAACAGCACGCTGTTGCGCGAGGTCTTGTTGACCTGGATGTTGTGTTTATCCATCAAGTAGCGGGTCTTGAAGGTATCCCCGTCCACACCGGTCTTGCCCGTGTACAGGTTGATCTTGGTGGGGTCCACAGCGAACTCATCTTCGGCCCAGGCTTTCTCGATCTTGTTCCAGCCCTTCTCCTTGCTGTAGTATTCCTTCAGTCCGGAGGGGCGGTACTTCTCGGGCACGAGGTCCTCCAAGGTGACGATGTCGAAATAGCGGCGCAGCTTGGGATGGTCGTTGATCTTGTGGCGCAGCAGCATGCCCTGCTCGATCGCCTTCTCCACCAACTCGTAGCCTTCGAACTCCACCTGCCTGCGGCCCACGTCCAGGCTGGCGAGGATCTGGTAGTTGGGGCTGGTGCTGGTGTGCGCCATGTAGGCCTCATGGAAACTGTCCTCGCTCTTGCGCTGGAAGTCCTCGTCCCAGATGTGGATCATGCTGCCCTGACGCATGGAGGTGAGCGTCTTGTGCGTGCTCTGCGTGGCGTATACGCGGATTCGCACTTTCTCAGGGTCGGGCATCAGTGGTATCTCACCGGGCTTCAGCGATGCGATGTGCGCCTTGTATTCCTCGCGGTACGCGTCGCTGTGGTACTTGCGGTGCAGACGCGCGGCGCTGAACATGGCGGTGCGCTGCTTGAAGATGTAGCTGAACCCGGCGAAGGCGAACCACGCCTCGTCCCACAGGAAGATCATGTCCGGCTTGATGGCCAGCACCTGCTCCATCACGCGCTGCACATTGTACACCACGCCGTCGAAGGTGCAGTTGGTGAGCAGCAGCATCTTCACATGGTGCAGCCGTCCGGCGCGTTTCAACTCCAAGAGTTTTTCGCGGATGGTCTCCAGCGGCACTGCGCCGTACATGCTGAATTCCGGCAAGGGATAGCTATCGAGATAGACAGGATACGCGCCGGAAAGCACCAGTCCGTAGTGATGACTCTTGTGGCAATCGCGGTCCACGAGCACCATGTCGTGCGGCTCTACCAGCGCTTGCAGCACGATCTTGTTGCTGGTGCTGGTGCCGTTGGTAGCGAAGTAGGTGAACTGTGCTCCGAAGGCTTGCGCAGCCCGCTCCTGCGCCTTCTTCAAAGGCCCGGTGGGTTGCAGCAGCGAGTCCAGTCCCCCGCCGGTGCTGGAGGTCTCAGCGAGAAAGAGGTTGCGGCCGTAGAATGCGCCGAAGTCCTGGATCCAGCGGCTCTTGAAGACGGAATTCCCGCGTGAGATCGGCATGGCGTGGAAGACGCCCATGGGCCGCCGACTGTAATCCATCAGCGCGGTGAAAAATGGCGTCTCGTATTTCTCCTGTATGCCACGCAGCACGGTATGGTGCATCTCCTGCAGGTCCTCTTGCCGGTAGAAGATGCGGCGGAAGTTCTGCACGGTGGTGTCCTTCAGATCACTGACCGGCGTATCGGTGACATAATAGCGATCCACCTCGGGGCGGAACCAGCGCATCAGCTTGCCGAGCAGCGGCCCCATGTCGGCCTTGTTGCGATCGCTGAGGTCCACGTCCTTGATCGCGCGGATATAATCGCGAAGGAATCCCTTGGCGTTCGCCGAAGCGAACGGCATCCCGTAGCGGATCACACAGGCTTGGATGTTGGCGTTGAAAAGCAGGGCGATCAAGGCGTCCTGCACTGTCGGCACCACCACCACATCATATGTGAAATGGTCCGATGGGTCGCGCACTTCAGCAATGCGTTCCTTAAGATCGCGCTCTTCGTGGTCATTGAGGTCGTCCACCACAAGCAGCTCGAAGTACTTCACACGCGTGCGTTCCTCGCTCTCGTCCTCATGGTCCGCGCCGGCTTCGGCATGTGCGCCCACATCCAAGCGCACCAGCCCGCTGATGAAGGTGCGCACAACGTGGAGCACGAAGGTCTCCAGCGCGGTGTATTCCTTCCGCTCCAACTTCTCCTGCATGGCGCGAATGGTATCCCGACCGGGATAAGCCCAATACTGTTCCATCACGAACAGGTCCTTCAACAGCAACTCCACAGCGCGCGCTGATGCTTGTTGGCCGGAGGCGGATGATGCCAACTCAGAGGCGGCGTTCTTCAGGTCATCCCAAAGGTGTGTGCGCAGCCGGCTCGCATTGAAGTGTTCCTGGGTGCTTTCGTTTGCGGACATCTGGACCGTTCGAGGGTGACCGTCAATATAGAGATCCTTCGCCGAAATGTAGGCGTTCTGGTGATCGCGCAATAGGTGGCAGGATCACGTTCACGCCAGCTGATCCCCTCCAGTGTAGTTTGGCGCGAGGCTCCATCGCCCCGGTCCGCAGGGCTGTATGGATCAATACAAATATTCGGGCCTAAGGCTCAACGGGGCTTCTTCGAGGCGCGTTTCGCGGCCTTCTTGGCTGGAGCTTTCTTGGCGACTTTTTTCCGAGGCGCTGTCTTGGTGACCGTTTTTTTGGCCGCGGCTTCTTTCGCAGGGGCTTTAACATTGGCTGCGGACTTTTCATGCAAGGCGAGCCGATTGCCTTCGGTGTCGATGAATAATGCGAACCAGCCCGCATTCTCGCTGATCAGCGTGCGGCCCATCACTACACGTCCACCGGCCTCCGATACACGGCCGAGGAGCAGCTCCAGGTCCGCGCCGGCATTGAGATAGAGCAGCGCGCCGGTATCGTTAGGCAAACAGCCAGGACCTTGCACAACTGCGCCGCCGATACCGCTGTCGGTGGGGAAAAAGGCCATAGCGAATTCGCCCACGTGTGAAGTCTCCATCTTCACGCCGTACACATGGTCGTAAAAAGCCTTTGCCCGAAGCATGTCGTAGGCCGGGATCTCGAACCAGGTGACATAATCCTTTAACGCCGTGAACTTCTTCATCGCCCCGCTGATACTTCTGGTCACTGTGCTTCCCATGATGTTGGCGCCATTACTAGGCGCAGGTGTTGGTTCAATTTGTGGTTCCTTGTCCATTTACCCCCGGAGGAAAAGAGGGGACAAAGGCCGGTTTGCCCGGCATGATGGCCTCCTCTTGGATCTGCAGATCGCCCAGTTCCTTCACCCGTTGCGGCTTGATCAACGGCCCGAGGCTGTCAAGATAAGGCTTCGGCACATCCTTGCGGTAGATGTCGAAATCGCCGAGATGGTCGCGGAAGCTCTTCAAAGGCTGTCCTAGGCGGAGCAGGCCCAATTCACGGCTGCGACGCACTTTTTCGAGATTGATCTCGATGGGGATCATCTCCTCGTTGTTCTGGGCTTGGTACATCACTCGACCCTCGGGCCCGCAGATGATGCTGCGTCCGCTGCCACCCGCGTCGAGCCCATTGATGTCGAAGAAATAGCACTGGTTCATCGCGGCATTAGCGCGCACGATGCTCAGCTCGATCTCCCTGTCGATGGTGCCGGTAAGAGTGGGGTGAAGGATCACTTCCGCGCCGTTGACTGCCAAGGTGCGGATGGTCTCGGGGAACCACATATCGTAGCAGATACTGACGCCGAAGCGGCCCACATCGGGCACGTCGAACAGGCAGAACTCATGGCCCGGCGTAACTCCCACCTCATAGGGATAGAAGGGGAACATCTTGCGGTACCGCGTTACCACGTTGCCGTCTGGATCGATCACACTGGCGGTGTTGTAGATCTTGCCCTCCACCGTGTGGAATACCGAGCCGGGAAGCAGCCACACCTTGTGCTTCCGTGCCAACTCTTGCATCGGCTCCTCGAAGATCTCGATGCGCGTGAGCGAATGATGCGTCAATGGGCCGTAGGCGCAGAGCTCGCTGAACACCACCATGTCCACCCAGGGATAAAGGGTCATGAGGATGTTCGTCTTCAGCTTCATGGCTTCCACATTCGAGTAAGAGGCGCTGACGCGCATTTGGATGCCGGCGATGGAGAATGGTTTCATAGGGAGTTTTTATACCACGAAGGACACGAAGGGCGCAAAGGAATGCGAAGGCTTTTGTCTTGTAGGTCCGCCCACAAAGAGAGTCAAAGTTTCAAGGCGGGATGGCGATCACCACTTCGCATTCTTCGTGCCCTTTGTGGTATCATTTCTTACGCGCAGATCGCATCGAGTTCCTCCTCCATGATGTCCAGTCCCTTGTTCAGCTGTGCGTCACTGATCACAAGCGGACAGAGCACACGGATGATATTCTTCTCCGTGCCAGCGTTGATCACGATGAGGTCGCGTTTGGCACAGGAGGCCATCAGTTTTGCGCAGGTGTCGGCATCTGGCTTTTGCGGATCGTTGTCGTGCACGAATTCCATGGCCATCATGGCACCGAGGCCGCGTACATCTCCAATGCACGCATGCTTCGCCTTCATCTTGTCAAAGCGCTTGCGGATCACTTCGCCCACATGCCTGCCCTTGGCGTTGATGTCGATCTCCTCCATGTATTTGATGGTGGCCAACGCCGCCGCGCAGCTGATCGGACTGCCTATGTAAGTGCCGCCAATACTGCTGGGACCCGCCGCGTCCATCACTTCCGCACGACCCACTACCGCTGCGATCGGCAAGCCGCTGCCGAGGCTCTTCGCCCAAGTGCTGATGTCCGGTTGTACGCCCATTTGCTCGAATGCGCTCCACGCGCCAGTGCGTCCGAATCCACTCTGGATCTCATCGAGGATCAGCAGGATGCCGTGTTTGTCACACCATTTGCGCAAGCCTTTCAGGTAGTCCTTGGGGATCACGTTGAAGCCACCTTCACCTTGCACGGGTTCCACGATCACCGCAGCGAGATCCTCAGGCGCCACCATGTTGTGTGACAGTTCGTGCAACTGGTGCAGCTCGTCCTTCACGAACTCCGCCTCGCTGCGTCCCGCGCCATAGCGGTAGAAATTCGGGAATTGCGTGCGGTACACCTCCGGCGCGAACGGGCCGCAGTTGGGCTTGTAACCCACCTTGCTGGTGAGCGTCATGGCCATGAGGGTGCGTCCATGGAAGGCATCAGTGAAGCAGAGCACACCTTGGCGGCCGGTGGCCTGCCGCGCGATCTTGATGGCGTTCTCCACTGCTTCCGCGCCGGTGCTCACCAGCAGTGTCTTAGTGGGTCCGCCGTGTGGAAGCAGCGTGTTCAACTTTTCGCAGAGCGCGATGTAAGGCTCGTAGCTCGCCACGTTGAAACTGACGTGCAGGAATTTCGCGGCCTGTTCCTGGATGGCCTTCACCACGGGTGGCGGGCAGTGGCCTGCGTTCACCACGCCGATGCCTCCTGCGAAGTCGATCAGCTCGCGGCCGTCCGCGTCGATGATGATGGCACCTTCGGCTTTTGCGGCGGTGGCGTGATTGAACATGCCGACGCCATTGGGGACAGCGGCCTTACGTCGTTGGATAAGCTCTTGGCTTTTGGTGAGTTCCTCTGTCATGATCTATGGAGAAAGTACGCAGCAAAGGTCTTCAACTTTAGCCAACCGCAAGTGTGCGAGGCGGGAAAGTCCTCCATACTTTTCAAGACCTGTGGAGAACTTTCACTGCCTCGCTGCGAGGCCCAATTGCCGGTCGTAATCGGCCTTGTTGAAGTGGCCGTCGGAGATCCGGATCTGTCCGGCATCATTCAGTTGCCACACCTCCACGCCGCTGATCTTCACCTTATTGCCGTTGCCTCCGGGACCGGAGTTGGTGCCAGTGAGCGTCCAATGGTAGGCGGCTCCGTTCACGCCTGCCTCCAAGCTGTCCATGGTGATGACCATGTCCGGGAATGTGCTCATGTAGATCTGGGCAACCTGAGCGATGGCCGCACGCCCGCGCGCCGGGGGACCGTTGTTGATGATGAGGATGCCGTCGGTAGCGAATTGGCTCGCGAGCAGTTCCGGGCTGCGGCTGTTCCACGCCTTGGTATAGCCTTCCGCAAAATGATGGAGTGCCTGCGGCCCAGACTGTTTGGGACTTTCAGCAGATGCGGTCTTGTTCGGAGAAGCGGCGTTGTTTCCACCACAAGAAGTGGCAAGCACGAGGAAAACGGTAAAGGGGATCAAAAGGACAGAGCGGATCAGGCACTTCATGGTTTCAGGTCGATGGTGGTCGAACACGTTGTCGAAAGTAGAATTTCCCGGGATCGTACGCGAATCAATTTCGACATAAGGTCCATCCTATCTGATACCCAAAAGCACTGAAGGTTACCATCAAACTCGAATTCACCGGAACATGTGGTGCATCGGCATCTCGGTAGATGATCACCCCAATGGATCTTCGAGTCCATGTTTTCGTCGTCTTCCTTCTTATCGGTTGCGCATACCTTGTTGCCATAAGATCCCGCGAACATCCCATGATCATCAGGTCAAGCTCGTGCGAACGTCCTACCCTACCACCGCCCGCACCCTTACTCCAAGGTCCGCATGCACCAGCACAAAGTGGTGCGCTGGCACCTCAATGAAATCATCGGCGATGTCCGTGAGCTTTTCCGAGACGATCATCGCCGCGTGCTCCTTCTTCTCGGTGCCACGCACCATCCGGCATACGTTGTCCGTACAGATGTATTTCTTGCCCTCACTGTAGTACATGGTGAGCGCCGGGCTGCGGTCGGTAACATAACGCAGACCCACGGCGATGCTGCCATCGGTGTAGACCATATTGAGGTAAACAGGAGCGGTGATTTCATGCTTCTGCATCAGCTTCTTCAGGTCGGCGATCATCGCCTCGAAGGCATCGGCCACTTGATCCGGCGTTGGGGCCTCATGCGCGGCCAAATGGTCCAGGAAAAGGGCGAAGAGGTGCTCGCTATCTGTCTGACCTTTGATCCATAGGAACATCTCCTCGCTGAGCATATTGTCGAGGTCGCGTTTGATCCGGCTGAAATCCTCGACGCCGCCGTTGTGCATCATTAGCCTGTCCTTGTAATGGAAAGGATGGCAATTGGTCTCAGCGACATAGCCCACGCTGGCGGCGCGCACATGGGCCACGATGCAATTGGACACCACTTTCGGAGCCATGGAGCGGAGGTTGCGGTTGCTCCACGCCGGGGTCACGCTCACAAAGACGGCGGGATCGGGGCTGCGATCGTGGTGGTACCAGCCCACGCCGAAACCATCACCATTGAGCGGTTCCTCGATCTCGCGAGCGGCATAGCTCTGCTTGATGATGGAGTCTGAAGGATCGTACAGGAGCTCGCCCATACTGATGGGGGCGCCGAGGTAGGCGAGGAAGCGACACATGAGAACTAGGTTGTCCACAAAGGACGCTAATGTTTCATCCCGACCTTTTCGGGGGGTGGCGCCTGAAATAATTCGCAGCGAGTGCTTCGTATTTCCCTTTGCGCTCTTTGCGTCCTTTGTGGTAACGATCCAGCGGCACGACCACCATGGCAAAAACGAAAAAGCACCCCGAGCTCGACCTCTTACTTACTGCACGCAATGAGCGGATGCGGAAATTGCAAGGGATCGTGAAGGAGGCGATCGATGAACAGGAGTTGATCATCAACAACCTGGCGAACCCACCGCAAGAGGACATTACCCGTGGTCAGCGATTGGCGGACAAAGTGGCGTCCTTCGGTGGTAGCTGGACCTTCATCGTCTCCTTCTTCATCATCCTCGGTGCCTGGATCCTGTACAATTCAATGATGCCGCAGGGTGACCATTTCGACCCGTATCCTTTCATCTTGATGAACTTGGTCCTTTCCTGCATCGCCGCCTTACAGGCACCGGTGATCATGATGAGCCAGAACCGGCAAGAGGAGAAGGACCGGAAGCGCAGTGAGAACGACTACCTGATCAACCTGAAGGCCGAACTGGAGCTGCGCAGCTTGCACCAGAAGATGGACCTGCTGCTACAGGAAGAGGTCCGCTCGATCTCCGAGGTGCAGGAGAAGCAATTCAAGCTGCTCGCGGATATGGATCAGCGGTTGACCAAGCTGGCAGGGGGGAGGTAATACCTGACAGCAACGACGCAACGGCGCAACGAAGATCACGCAACGCTTTTTCGACTTAGGCGGAGGCCCACAGCATTCCGTTGCGTTCGTTGCAGTCGCTCTCTTTGCATTTCGTTGCGCTACCGCTGCGGCGTAGGGTCGTTGCGGTGAAAAGAAGTGGGGTTCGTTTTTCTCCCCCTGCTTGTGTTTCTTTGCGGGCCAAGGGCCTCGCGATCCATCGGGGCCGCCCATGCCGAAGGTCACCATAGACAACATCGAGATCGAGGTCCCTGAGGGAACCACGATCCTGCAGGCCGCCCGTATGATCGGCGAGCGCAACAGCGCCGACCGCTATGTGGCGCCGCCCACCATGTGCTATTACAGTCACTTGGAAGGCAGCGGCGGTTATTGCCGCACCTGCCTGGTGAAGGTGGTGAAGGGCAGCGACAAGGACCCGCGGCCCATGCCGAAGCCGATGGTCAGTTGCCGCACCAACGTGCAGGACGGCATGGTGGTGGAGAATACCCTCAGCGCCGAGATCCTCGACGCCCGCAGCGGCGTTACCGAATACCTGCTGATCAACCACCCACTGGATTGCCCGATATGCGACCAAGCTGGCGAGTGCGACCTGCAGGACCTCTCATACGAGCACGGGCTCGCCACCAGCCGCTACCAATTCGAGCGCCGCACCTTCGACCCCATCGACATCGGGGAGACGATCAAGCTGCACATGACGCGCTGCATCCTCTGCTACCGCTGCGTAAAGGTGGCTGAGCAGATCACCGACGGGCGCGTGCACGGTGTGATCAACCGCGGCGATGTGGCCGAGATCAGCACCTACATCGAGCAGGCCATCAACAACGACTTCAGCGGCAACGTGATCGATGTGTGCCCCGTGGGCGCATTGACAGATCGTACCTTCCGCTTCGCGGCCCGGGTGTGGATCACCAAGCCCATGGACGCGCATCGCAACTGCACCAAATGCTGCGGCAAGACGGTGATCTGGTTGAAAGGACAGGAAGTGCTGCGCGTTACCGGCCGCAAGGACCAGTGGGGCGAGATCGAGGAATTCATATGCAACGAGTGCCGCTTCGAGCGGAAGCAGCTTAGTGATTGGATCATCGAAGGCCCGCGCAACATTGATCGCCATAGCGTGATCAGCCAAGGACAATACGTGCTGAAGCCTGAGCAGCGCATTCTGGACAGCGGCACGCCGAACGTGCCCGAGTTGATCCCGGCCAAACACGACAAGAAAAAACGATGATCGCCACAGGGATCTTTCTGGTCGTCCTGTTCGTGATCACCCTCACTGTGGCTGCCTATTCCACTTATGGAGAACGCAAGGTGGCGGCCTTTATGCAGGACCGTATCGGACCCAATCGCGCCGGTCCCTTCGGCCTGATGCAGCCTTTGGCCGATGGTGCCAAGATGTTCATGAAGGAGGACTTCGTACCGAAGTCCGCCAACCGCGTACTCTACTTCCTCGGCCCCGCCATCGCTATGTCCACGGCGCTGATCACCGGTGTGGTGATCCCTTGGGGCGGCACCTTGAAGATCGGCAGCGTCAGCATCAACCTGCAAGGCACGAACCCGGAGATCGGCATCCTCTTCGTCTTCGCCATGGTGGGCATCGGCGTCTATGGCATCATGCTCGGTGGCTGGGCCAGCAACAACAAATACTCGCTTCTCGGCGCGGTCCGCGCGGCCAGTCAAATGGTCAGCTACGAGCTGGCCATGGGCCTCAGCATCGTGGCGCTGGTGATGATGACCGGCACCCTCAGCCTTGGTGGCATCGTGGACTATCAGGTCGCGCATGGCTGGAACATCCTGCGCCAGCCGCTCGGTTTCCTCATCTTCATCGTCTGCGCCTTTGCCGAGACCAACCGCGCGCCTTTCGACATGCCCGAGTGCGAGACGGAGCTGGTGGGCGGCTACCACACGGAGTTCAGCAGCATGAGGATGGGCTTCTACCTCTTCTCGGAATATGTGAACATGTTCATCAGCAGCGCCGTGATGGCGACGCTCTACTTCGGTGCCTACGATGTGCCCGGCCTTGCCAACAGCGGCTGGGACCCGAACATCATCACCCTCATCGGCGTGGCGGCGATGTTCGCCAAGACCTTCTTCTTCATCTTCTTCTTCATGTGGGTCCGGTGGACCTTGCCCCGCTTCCGTTTCGACCAGCTGATGAATCTCGGCTGGAAAGGCTTGATCCCCTTGGCCATCGTGAATATCCTGATCACCGGCGGCGTCATGCTCGCATTAGGCGAAGTGCATCCATGAGCGCCACGCCGAACATACCCGCCAATACTGGCTTTGCGCCGCTCACCGCGCGCAGCAAGCAGGTGAGCCAGAAGAAGATGTCGCTGATGGAGCGCATCTATATCCCCGCGTTGCTGGTCGGCCTGTGGATCACCATCAAGCACTTCTTCCGCCTGAAGCGGCCCACGATCCAGTATCCGGAGCAGCAGCGTCCCTTCAGCAAGATCTACCGCGGGATGCACGTCCTGAAGCGCGATGAGCAAGGCCGCGAGCGTTGCACCTCCTGCGGACTCTGCGCCGTAGCCTGTCCCGCCGAGGCGATCACCATGACCAGCGGTGAGCGCAAGAAGGGCGAGGAAGGACTCTACCGCGAAGAAAAGTACGCCGTGACCTACGAGATCAACATGCTGCGCTGCATCTTCTGCGGCGACTGCGAGGACGCTTGCCCGAAGGAAGCGATCTTCCTTACCGACCGCATTGTGGAAAGCGATTACCTGCGCAGGCCGTTCATCTTCACCAAGGCCGAATTGGTGGAACCGGTGGAGAAGAGCAAGCGCATCGACGTCACCAAGCGCCAGACGCCTGCCGTGCTGAAGTTCAAGGAGAACAGGAACTTTGCGCATAACCGGTGATCGACCACCTTGGATAAACTGAGGAGAAGAGATCCATGAAGAAGAAGCCCCTGTATTTGGTTGCCTTGGGTGCGCTTCTCATGTCCACTCCGTTCCTGCTACAGCAGTTCATGTTTGTTGGCGACGGTGCCAATGGGCTCATCCGTGGTTTTGGCATCGGCCTTATGATCGTCGCTTTGATCTATTCCGCGAAGCAACGCAGGCTCGCCCGGAACGCTGGTCGATAACAGAGCAAAGCGCTTTTCGGGACTATTCTTGTGTGTCATTTCTAACCGTGCATCAACGCGCCTGACCGGGCGTCCCGACGCCATGAACAAGATCACTTGGATCGCTCTCGCATTCCTGTCCGGTGCCTTCCTGCCTATACAGGCCGGACTCAACAGCAGGCTGGGCAAGGCCGGCGGTAGCGCCGTGCATGCGTCGATGCTCTCTTTCGTGGTGGGCTCTATCGCCTTGATCCTCTACATCCTTCTCACCAAGCAGACCGTTTCCTGGGCCGGCATCCGCTCCGCTCCGCCGCAGGTTTGGCTTGGTGGTTTACTGGGCGCTTTCTATGTCACCGTCATCATCCTTGCCTTTCCGCAACTCGGTCCGGGACTCACCTTCGGTCTCGTCGTGGCCGGGCAGATGATCATCTCCGTATTGCTTGAGCACTACAACATCCTGGTGACTCAAGAACACCCGGTAAGCCTCATGCGCATTGTCGGGATCCTGCTCGTGGTGGGTGGCGTGGTCATCATCCGAAAGTTCTGAATCCTCGACGATACATTCACCCAATGGGAACCAATCGTCTTGAGGCTTTCAGCGATGGCGTGTTGGCCATCATCATCACTATCATGGTGCTGGAGTTGCGGGTACCGCACGGCACGGAACTGGCCGACCTGAAGCCTATGGTGCCCAAGCTCCTGGGCTATGTGCTCAGCTTCGTTTACGTGGGGATCTATTGGAACAGCCATCACCACATGTTCCACGTTACGGAAAGCGTTAACGGCGCAGTGCTCTGGGGAAACCTGCACCTGCTCTTCTGGCTTTCGCTGATCCCGTTCGTTACCGGCTGGATGGGCGAGAATCACTTTACCCCCATTCCCACAGCTCTTTATGGAATGGTGCTTTTAATGTGCGCCATCGCCTATACCATCCTGCAGTTCGCTATCATCCGCATGCAGGGCGAACACTCTAAAGTGGCGAAGGCGGTTGGCCAGGACCGCAAGGGAAAAGTTTCCCTTGCGCTGTATGTCATAGCCATCGCATGCTCTTTCTTCCTACCGATGGTGGCATGCGCCCTTTATGCGGCCGTTGCATTGATCTGGTTCATCCCCGATAGACGCTTGGAGCGGGTGCTAATCGATCGGGAAGAGCGCTAACGGCGAGCGTTCAGTCGATCAGCCCGTATTCCGTCCGCACCTCTTTGTCGCCCATGGCGATGAACGTGAAGATGGCCAGTGCTAGACCGAAGGGGATGTTGAGACAATTGAGCGCCGCTGTCACATAGGTGAATGTGCGTCCCTTGCGCTTCGAGATGAGACCCGCGCTGATGATGTTCATCACGCCGATGCTCTCGACGAAAACGAACAGTAACAGTCCGAGTCCTTGCAGGAAGCCGCCGACCCAATGCGGTGGGGGATCTGTTCCCTGACCCAGGAAGTCACCGCCGTGCATGGCGGAGCCGATGACGACCAGCATCAGCAGCACCGTGCCGGTCAAGCAGACGAACGCTCCATACACGTAGTGGAGCACGACGAGGGTGTGGAGGTTGTGTTTCATGGAACGAAGATGAAACACCTGCAGGCCATTGTCGTGGGATCCGGAGGGACGGCTGCGGGATCCGACGAGCGGCATGCGTACTGTTTGCGGTCCGGCATGCGAACTTTGCCGTACATCCGCCCATGGACCTGCCACGTTCTTTCTACCTGTTGGTGACAGCCGCCTTGGCCTGCACCAGTGCAACTCCCTCATCGAACATGTCGAACCAAGATCCTTCCGCAGCCGAGCACGCCAACAATCCCTACTACTCCCGCACCGACACCGCGCACCTCAATGTGAGTGATGCGGAATGGAAGCGCATCCTTCCGGATAGTGTCTTCGAAGTGGCTCGTAACAAGGCAACTGAGCGCGCCTTCACCGGCAAATACTGGGATACGGAAGGCCTCGGCATCTACTACTGTGCGGTCTGCGGCAACGCGCTTTTCCGCTCGGACAGCAAGTTCGGCAGCAGCTGCGGCTGGCCCAGCTTCTACGAGGCGCTGCACCCGAACAGTGTGCGCTATGAGAACGACAGCACGTACGGCATGGAGCGCACCGAAGTACTCTGCGGCCGCTGTGACAGCCACTTGGGGCACATCTTCGATGATGGTCCGCCGCCCACCGGCAAGCGCTTCTGCATGAATTCCATCGTGTTGGATTTCGTGCCGGACAAGTAGCGCATCATTTTTGCCGCAAAGGGCGCGGAGGGCGCAAAGAAGTTGGGTGTTGATGTAGCCCCGGTCTCAATACTCACTGGCCGCGTCCAGTTCCGCCATGTCTTCCTCGCTCAAGTGCAGTTCCGCGGCGGACATCAGTTCCTTCAATTGTGCGACGCTGGTGGCGCTGGCGATGGGCGCCGTTATGTGCGGGCGGGCCATCAACCACGCGAGCGACACCGTGGCGGGTACGCTGTCGTGGCGGTCGGAGACCGCATCCAAGGCATCGAGGATCTTCAGTCCGCGAGGCGTGAGGTACTTGGGCATGCTGCTGCCGCGAACGCTTTTAGCAAAGTCCTTTTCGCTGCGGTACTTGCCCGTGAGGAAACCGCTGGCCAGACCGTAGTAAGAGATGACCCCTAACCCATGCTCGGCGCAGACCGGCGCGTATTCCTGCTCGAACTCGGCCCGGTCGAAGAGGTTGTAGCGCGGCTGGAACGACACGTATGTCGGTCCCTTCTTTTCCGCGCTGATCCGCAAGGCCGAGGACAGCCGCGCCGCGCTGAAATTCGATGCACCGATCCAGCGCACTTTGCCCGATCCGACCAGTTGCTCGTAAGCTTCGAGCGTCTCCTCTTGCGGCGTATCCGGGTCGTCCCAATGAGATTGGTAGAGGTCGATGTGGTCTGTGCGCAGGCGCTTCAGCGAAGCCTCCACGGCGCGCAGGATGTACTCCTTGCGCAGGTTCTTTCCCTCTCCCATGTCACTGCCCACCTTGGTGGCGATCATCACTTGGTCGCGGTTGCCGCGCGCCTTCAGCCAGTTGCCGATCACCGTTTCTGACTCGCCACCGACATGCCCCGGAGCCCAGCGTGAATAGGCATCCGCCGTGTCGATCAGGTTGAAGCCGCCCTCGGTGAAGGAGTCGAGGATCTTGAACCCGGTGGCCTCATCAACGGTCCAACCGAAGACGTTCCCGCCAAATGCGAGTGGCGCGACATGGAGGTCGCTCTTGCCCAGTTTGCGTTTTTGCATGGTGTCAAAGTAAAGGTCCGCTCTGTGGCTAACAATCGCACGATACCTTCGGGTCGCTGTCGCCTCACGTCCTGAAACCGAACACCTTCGCCATGAAAACGTTCTTCTCTTTGATCGCTCTTCCGTTGCTCTCCTGCTCTGCACCCGCAACAGAGAGTGTGACGACAACGCCGGCAGCGGCTGCGATAACCAACCCCATGGACAGCCTCCAGATCCACCCCATCTTCCACTCCTCGATCGTGCTGGAGTACAAGGGCAGCACGATCTATGTGGACCCGCACACCGGAGGCGGGCGCTTCGCCAACTATCCCGCGCCGGACCTGGTGCTGATCACCGACATCCATCCGGACCATTTGGACACCGCCACCCTCGCGGCGCTTTCCTTGAAGCATGCGCGTATCGTGGCACCGAAGGCGGTGATGGAGATGCTGCCCGCGCGCATGCAGGCCATCTGCACGGTGATGAACAACGGCGATACCACGGACCTCGCCGACGCGCACATCGTCGCCATCCCGATGTACAACCTGCCGGAATCGCCGACCGCCTTCCATCCCAAGGGCCGCGGCAATGGCTACGTGCTCACCTTCGGCGGCAAGCGCATCTACATCAGTGGCGATACGCAAGGCATCCCGGAGATGCGCGCCTTGAAGAACATCGACATCGCCTTCGTCTGCATGAACCTGCCTTACACGATGGACGTGGATGAGGCCGCCGATGCCGTGCTAGCTTTCAAACCGAAGGTGGTCTATCCCTACCACTACCGCGGGAAGGACCGCTTCAGCGAGGTGAAGAAGTTCAAAGCGCTAGTGAATGCGAAGGACCCCGCCATCGAGGTGAGGCAGGAGGATTGGTATCGGGGGGAGTAGTATTCCTTGTTGAAGTTGCACGCACTGAAATGGACTTCGATAGGACACTGTCGATCGAGCAGCTCGAAGGGACGAGTTGGGGTGAACCGAAATATGACTCGCACTTGGTCATACGGTGCCATACTCTGAGAAGGAAAGCGTTGAACGAGTTCGATGTTGAGGACTTGAGGATAATGATCGGCCAGAATATGGGACTTGAGTATCTCGTCCCTCTCGCGCTTGAAACATTGAAGTCGAACATCCTTGCCGAAGGCGATTTTTACGAAGGGGACCTGCTCAAGTCCTTGCTGACCATTCACCCGGAATTTTGGATATCAAACCCGGAACTCAAGAAAACGCTCTGCGAGCTTTTTGAAACAAACGAGAGAAGCCTTTCCGAATTCGATACAACTGACGAGATCCGAGAAGGCTGGTTTCAGAGCTATCGGATCCTAAAGAAGGCGATCACCTGACAACGTCACTTCCATCGTGAGATATAAGTGGAAGTCGAATGACGATCTTCGCTACATATACTCTTGCCATGATGCGTTCTCTCCTCCTCTTCCCGATCCTCGTTGCCACCGCACTTCACGCGCAAACGCCCATGCCTGTGGAGACGCGCGTGGGCATCGCCGCGATGCAAGCCATGGCGTTGCATCAGCCGGATGCGCGCAAACTCACGGACGAGGCACGCGGCAACTATCCCGTCGCGATGATGCACGGGCGATGCATGGTGGGCTTCCTCGGAAAGGTGAGTGCTGGCTTCTCGCCCACGGATGTCGATCCGCAGGTGGTGCATGTCGGTGCACGCATCGGTGATGTGCTTTCCTTCCGTGTTGATGTTTACCACCTCGATGCGGCTTCCGCTATTCCCGGCTTGAGCTACGCCGAACTCGCTGGCGTGGCACGGCCAACACTGGACAAGCTGGTGAAGGACATCCACGCTGACAGCGTGCAGAAAGGCATCAACCTACCGCAACCTTACACTGGCGCAGGCGTGCTGATCGGTGACCTCGACTGGGGCTTCGATTACACGCATCCGATGTTCTACGACACCGCGATGACCACCTACCGCGTGCGCGCCGCATGGGACCAGTTCCGGCAAGCTGGCATAGCGCCGAGTGCATTCGGCTATGGTGCCGAGTTCACCACACCCAGCGCGCTGATCGCAGCGGAAGGAGACACCGCGAACATCTACAGTTATGGCACCCACGGCACGCATGTGGCGGGCATCATGGGCGGCGGCGGCGCGGGCACCATCTACCGCGGCATCGCCTTCGACGCGCAGTACCTCTTCTGCACCTTCCTTGTTGATGGTGCATCCGCCATCGACGGTGTGTCCTGGATGCAAAGCATCGCGCAGCAGGATGGCAAGCGCCTCGTAGTGAACATGAGTTGGGGCCTCTACTACATGGGCACGCTGGACGGCAACTCGTTGATCAGCCAGGCACTCGATCAGTTCTCCGCGGAGGGGGTCGTCTTCTGCATCTCCGGCGGCAACAACGGCGACGTGAATTTTCATCTGATGCGATCCTTCAGCGGTGACACGCTTCGTAGCCGAGTGCAGTTCTATCCGTACAGCGCGAACCCTAACATGTGGGGTCAGAGCCTTACGATGTGGGATGAGCAGGGCGCGAGTTTCTCCACCGGATTCCAAGTATTGAACAGCAGCATGGGCACCATTGTAGAAAGCCCGTGGTACCACACAGCCACGCAGACCGATTATGTGGATTCGCTGCTCGTGCTCGGCACGGATACCATCTGGTTCAACCTCGCCGCCGAGGCTGCGGATCCCTTGAACGGAAGGTCGCATGTGCGACTGCGCATCAAGAACACGAACACGTCGCTGAAGGTGGTGATGCAGGCGACCGCGTCATCGGGAACCGTTCACTTTTGGAACGTGACGGAACTGTCCAACGATGTAGGCAATTGGGGTCAGGAATTCCAGGCCGGTCAAGCCGGATGGACGGCGGGTGATCACCAATACGGCATCGGTGAACCGGCGTGCACGGAGAGCGCCATCACGGTGGCGGCGTACAGTTCGGAATATGTTATTCCCGGCGGCAGCAATACGTACGGCGGTACCATCGCCACCTTCTCCTCACTTGGGCCCACATTGGACGGTCGCATCAAGCCGGACATCGCCGCGCCGGGTGTCGCCGTGGCCTCTTCCATCAGTTCCTTCACGGACAATGCATACACCGCAGTGCTCACCGTGCCTTTCATGGGCCGCAACTATCCTTTCGCGCGCTTTAGCGGCACCAGCATGTCGGCCCCGGCGGTGACAGGAGTAGTGGCAATGATGCTGCAGGCCGATCCAACACTCACTTCAGCGGACATCCGCGATATCATTCGCGCAACTGCCCGCACGGACAGCCACACCGGTGTCATTCCTCCGGATGGAAGCACGCAATGGGGCATGGGCAAGATCAACGCGTACCACGCTGTGACGGACGTGTTGGGCATCACCGCGATCGCGGCGAACGGTAAGCCGGCGCTATCTATTTGGCCTACGCCCACGGCATCGTTCTGCTACATCGCACCGCCTTTCCTTGCGATAGGTGCGCAACTCACAGTGACGGATGCGTTGGGCCGCACACAGCTTTCGCGGAAGGTCGATCGCAACGGAGTGATCTCGGTGGATATGCGCAGTTGGCCGAGTGGCTTGTATTTCGTCCGGGTGGAAAGGGATGGGCAGTTGGCCACGGGAAAGGTGATGCGGGAGTAGGATGAAGACGGTGCAGAACATTGGGCTATTCGGAAGACATTAAGATCATGGGCCAGTTGGGCCTTTGGCCACCCGCGCCCGCCGCGCCTGCGAAGGACATGAAGAAGAAGCAGTGATCGGCACTTTCCAAGACGTTGGGATAACGGCGTGGATCTCCTCGCCGTTCCTCGTTTCAGAACGAGATCGCTTCTTCACAGAGCCTCATCGCAATGACGACGGGGACGCAATGACGATAGCACGTTCATTCAAATCGTGCACGCCGCGCAGCAGCGTCGACCTAATGGGTCGACGCTATACGGGTCAGCCGAACCATACCGCGTAGCCTCTCTTACGCAACTCCAGCGACAGGCCCCGTTCCACTTCCAGCGCCTCCGCTCTGCTTAGCGGGCCGATGTCCTGATACAAACTTGGGCGTAGGTATTTGCCGTACTTCTCCACGATGTTCGAGGAGAGCTTCTGTCCCTTCGCGGTGCGATAGCCCGTCTTGTGCTGAATAAGACGCACCTGAGGCGTCTTGCTCGTCTGGCCCACATACAAACATTCCAGCACACCGTTGTACTGCGGATTCGCCTCGCGGAATTTTCGGTCCTCGGTGAAGACCTTGCGGCTTAGCTCGATGACGTAGACGTGGTAGGCGGTGGGCATGGGATACAACAAACCAGATCGCTCGAAAAGGTTCCGACAATGCAACTTACCACGGAGCTTCGGATCTTGATGGCGAAACCTGCTACAGTTTTGCCACACGCCGACTCAACTGCCCGCTCGTTGTGTGCACCACAACCACATAGATGCCGCTGGGAAGATCACCTATTGAGATGGTCACGGTCCGTGCGTCCCCACAGAGATCCGATTTCTTCATCAAGCGACCGGCTGCGTCCCAAAGTTCATAGCCTTGGATCATGCGATCCGCCGATAGGTGCAACTCATCATCGGCAGGTACCGGGGAGATGACCTGTTCATTGGACGCGGTATCCGCTATGCCCGTGCTCGTGCAGTTTGGGTCGCTCGCGGGTAGCACGGTGATGGTGATGACGGTGTCATTCGTACATCCGAAGTCGTCCACCATTGTGTAGGTATAGTTGAATGCGCCGGATCCCATCGGTGCGACCATCACCGAATTGCAATCGGGCGCGGTCCACGTAATACCCGGCCCGGACCAGAACGAGGAATCGCAACCGGCACCGATGCTCGGTGTAAAGGCCGCGGGTGCGGTGCCCAGGGAAGGATCGAATGCGATGGACCAGCCACAGAGAAAACCGTTGTCCGAATACCACAGGTCGGCAGCTGCAAAGGTCCATGTGCCGTTGAGTGGGCAACCGATCAGATCGCTGAAGGCACCTACGCTTTCGTAGGTGCCAGGGACGAGGCTTTGCTGCTGCGAGTTCCCGCCGGGTATAGTGTTGTTCATGTTTTCTGTCCAAGTGCCGTTGGTCGCCGAGGGGCTCCAGCAATACTGCCAACAGGTGCCGATCACCGGAGCGGAGTCATCCCCATCGTTCGGCGAACCGATATAGGTACCGCCACCACCCTGCTGATGCAGGATCGTTGATTCTCCGTTCGGACAAATGACCTCCAGCACGAGATCACCCATGAAGGAATGTTCCATGTCCACGCAGATCGAGAACAGATCGGTATCGCTGTTGAGCGTTGCGCCCGGCGGGAAGTTGTTCAAATCGATGCTTGAAAGCAACGGTACGCCGTTGCCATCAGGGATCTCGATCCCGCTTTCATAGTCCATACCCGACTCCCCGTTCCATGGCGTAGGGATCGGCGTGCCGGATAACTCCAGCGTTTGCCCGGGGCAGATCGTATCGGTTTCCGTGGTGATCAACGCGCTTGGCACTGTTGCGGTCAATACCTCGAGATCGATCGTGTTCATGCTGACACAACCAGCGTCATCCGTTACGACCAATTGCACCACCTGGCCACCGGGCGTGTTGAACACATGGCTCACGGTGCTACCGCTGGTATCGTCCATGGCAACGTTCCCAAAATGCCATTCATAACCCACCAGCATATGGCCCGGTGCGGCGTAGGATCCCGAGCCATCGAAGGTGACAGACCCACCCGGACAGATCAGAAGGGGCGATGGTCCACCCATCGTTGCCGAAGCCGTTGGGGGATCGCAGGGGGGTTGCGCGCGAACGCTGATGCTCAGGAACAGCAATGAGCACAAAAGCACAGTGGACGATCGGCGCATGGATCCTTTATTGAAGGTCTTTGGCTCCTCCTTGATAAAGCTAATGTAAGGTGTGAACGAGCTGAAGCTCCCTAACGCCGCGGCTTCCGACGTAGGCTAATAGGAAGCTGGAGTTCTGCGATCAGAAGAACAGCGGACGATCAGACCAGCTTGGTGTCGATCGTGATCGAGCCGCTTAGTGTTCTGTGGATCGGGCAGCGCTCTGCGATCTGCAACAGACGCGCGCGCTGGGTCTCGTCAAGGTCGCCGGTGAAGCGGATGTGGCGCTGGATGTTCGTGATGTCGAAGCTCTCGCCGTGTGCGATCACCACCTCGGTGTCGATGGTCTCCACCGGCCATTCCTTGCGATCGGCATACATGCGCAGCGTGGCGTTGGTGCAGGCGCCCAAAGCGGCGGCCAGCAGCTGGTGCGGACTGAAGCCTTGGCCGGTGCCGCCGTTGTCCGCAGGCTCATCGGCGATGATCTTCAACGTTGCCGTGCGCACTTCCATGCGGTAGTGGTCGCGGCCGATGTGAGTGTGGGTGGAATAGTTCATTGTCGGATCATTTGCGGCCATGAAGTTCGGGATAAGCCGTTTGGCCGCCGGTCAGCTTCGCGCCCGCTCTACGAAGAACATCTCCATTTCGCCTTTCCCTTTCGCTTGCACTTTTCCGCGCGGGGTGAAGGTGAAGGCCACGGGGGTTGCGTGTTGCGCGTTGTGTTCGTCCCTTACCTCCTTCCCATCCCTCACCTCCTTCACCAATGCATAAGTGGCTTCGCTGATATTCACCTGCCCCACTTCACCGCTGCTCTCCATGCGGCTTGCCGTGTTCACCGTATCACCCCAGATGTCGTACTGGAACTTCTTCACGCCTACGATGCCCGCTACGACCGGACCGGTGTGAATGCCCACGCGCATTTCGAAGACAGGAAGGCCCTGCGCATCACGCTCTTTCTTCCGTTCGATCATGAACGACTGCATCTCCAACGCCGCATACACCACATCAGCAGGGAAGGATGTCTTGGGATCCGGCAGGCCGCCGACGCACATATACGCGTCGCCGATGGTCTTGATCTTCTCGATGCCGCGCGCGGTGATGATATGATCGAAGGCCTCGAAGCAGATGTTCAACTCTTCCACCAATGCTTGCGGCGAAAGTTTTTCGCTTGCTTCGGTGAAGCCCTTGAAATCGCTGAAGAGGATGGTGGCGTTGTCGAACTGTTTGGCAACGGCATGGCCCGTCGCCTTCAACTCGTTGGCCACTTCTTCCGGCAGGATGTTCAACAGCAGTTCATCGGAGCGCTTCTTGCCGCGATACACGGAGAAGGCCAGCGCGACCAGCAGGAGCAGGCCACCGGCGATGGAAAAGGAGATGATGCGTTGTAGCCGCAAGCGCTCCTGTTGTTGCTGGACGTTGGCTTTCTGCCTTTCGATCTCCAGTGCACTTTGTCGCTCTTGCACGGTATTCTCGTAGGCCGCCAAGGCTCCCTTGCTAGTGATGGTCTTCAACGAATCGCTGACGCGCGCATGGTCCAGCGCCAGGTCCAAGGCCTCGCGATCCCGGCCTGCGGACTTGTACATGTTGCTCAGCTCCAGTTCGTATTTCAGGACCAGGCCCAGGCTATACAGCGTCTTGGCTTCGCCCAAGGCTTTTTCCAAGTAACGGGTAGCGGCATCGCGGTTCCCAACGGCGCGCTGATAGAGGTAGTTGCCGAAGGACACTTCGCAGTCGCCACTGATGGAAGAGATGGGGAGATAGTTCTTGGCCGCGATCACATTCACAGTATCCAGCTCCATGCGGGCACTGTCCAGCTGGCCCGTCCAGATGTACGACATCGCGAGGAGCACCCTGCACACCCCTTGCTGCAGAATAGGGACCCGCGCCCACGAGACGCGTGTGTCCTTGAAGCATTGCAAAGCCTTGAGTGTATCGCCGCGTAGCAGTTCGAGGCGGCCGAGCTCCATGTAGCATTCGGACATGCCGGCGAAATAGTGCTGTTCTTCATTTTCCTTCAGTGCTTGGCGGATATAGGGTTCAGCACGATCGGCGTTGCCCCACATCCTGTAGGACCAGCCTGCCATCAACGTCTCGTTCGCTGCGGCTTCGGGATCGCGGACCTGATAGTACTCGCCGGACTTCAAGTAGTTCTCAACGGCAAGCGCGTACTGCTCGGATAGGATGTAGTAACCGGCAAGGCCGTGATAGCTGGCCGCCAGGTTCGCCTCCGGTCCAGTGCGGTGATACCGTTCCACTGCCGCTTCATAGAAGACCAAGCGCTCCTCTTGCCAACCGGAGGAGTTGTAGGCGACGCGTATGAATGACAAGGGGGAGAAATAC
>JBEPUG010000035.1:0-23908 GCA_041691695.1 Flavobacteriales bacterium | reverse complement strand
GTATCGGTAGTCACTAATGCAGTATCGTCACTATGAACGATTGTGTCCAAAGTAGTGGCAGGGGGTAAAGCGAAATGGCTTGGAGGCGCACCCCAACTGATAGGAGCACCGCCATGGGATAATTGGGCTTGTGCGTTCAGTGCAAGCACTGCGGCGAAGAGCGGAATTACGCGCATGATGCCGTGAAGATACTCCCAGCAGCGATGCCGTACCACACCTATGCCATCAATTTTCAGCCCGGATGGGGGCTAGTTCACTTGGAGGTGACCACAAATGCTGTTCTCCTGTTCTCGGCGCGGCCTGCATCGGTATCGTTTGAGGCCACCGGCATGGTCGGGCCATATCCTTTCCCTTTCAAACGTGAGGCTTGAATACCGTGGGCCTGCAGATAGGCTACAACCGTGAAGGCGCGATCTTGACTCAAGGCCATATTGCTCTGCTCGTCGCCAACATTGTCAGTGTGCCCCTGCACCTCGATCTGCACCGAGGGATTCTCTTGTAGAAAAGTTATCAGTTCGTCCAGGATGTATTTGCTGGCTCCTTCGATCTCCGCGCTGTTGGTGGCGTATTTGATGTCATTCACGCGATAACTCTTCCCCACCTCGATCTTCTCCAGCTTCATGTCCACATTCGCAACACCGCCTCGCGCAGTGTCGGCAATGGTGAAGGAGCGACTATCGAAAACATGGTCGGGCTTTTTCACCGTGACGATCACATCCGAACCCGACTTCAGGTTCAGCACCGTGGCATAGTGCCCGTCAGCGGGATCCACCTTCAACAGCTCCGTCTTGCTCGTGTCCATGTAGGTCACAGAGACGGTGGCATCCGTTACGGCATTGCCATCCTCATCCTTCACATCGCCTTTCACAACAATGATATCCTGTGGACGGGCATCCTTGGGCAAGGGAAAACCATAGATGTCCAAGCCCCCTACGCCATGGAAGCGACCGCTGGCAAAATATGCCGTGCGGCCATCGGCACTCACGATCAGGCCGTGTTCATCCTGAGGTGTGTTGATGGGATTGCCGAGGTTCTTCGGTTCGGTCCAGGAACCGTCTGTGTTCAGGCGGCTGTAGAAAATATCGTAGCCACCGATGCCGCGATGGCCGGCGCTGAGGTCCTCCTTACCGTTCGCGTCCTTCGGAGGCCGTGCGGCGAAGTAGAGGGTATGGCTATCGCTGTGCATAAAGGGTGCCTTCTCGTCACCGTCCGTGTTGATTGGCGCCGGTAACGGTTGGGCCTTGCTCCATTCCCCCTTGTCGTTGCGGGTGCTCCTATAGATATCCGTGGCCTTGCTCCCCTTTCGCAAAGTGGCGAAGTAGAGCGTGCGGCCGTCCGCGCTCAGGGAAGGCTGACTCTCCCAACCATCATCGGTATTCACAGTAGGGCCGAGGTTGGTGAGCGGGCTCCACTCATAGACCTGCTTGCCAGTGCCGAAGTCGATGTGTGTTTGAAAGTGTGTGCGGTAGATGTCGCAATTCTTGTAGCCCGTGCCATCCGGCTTGCACACGGTGACGAAGAGCTCCTTATTGTTCACGCTTATCGTGACACCACCATAGCTATCGCCGGTATTGAAGGGCGGTGGCAGCGGCTCACCCGCGTCAAAATCGCTCAGGACATCGGGACGGCTGGCCTCGGTGAGTTCCTCCACATCCCGCGGGAAACGGTCGCCCTTCGCCTGATACTTGCTGATGCGGGTGAAGAATATCAGCTCATTGTCGGGCGAGAACATCGGGAGGTATTCGTCCGCCGGGGTGTCCACACCTGGCACCAGTTCCGGCCGCAGCGGGCGTTGATCCTTATAGAAATCGGCATAGAATGAGAGTTCTGGCAGGATATGCTCGACCTCCTCTGTCTTCTTATCCATGTCCTTATCCACTTTGGCCGGGTCGTCCGTAGGGAACTTGAGGAATTTCTGGAACGCAGCACTCGCTTCGGTGTACTGGTCCTGGGCATAGTACATGTTGCCGAGGTAATAGTATAGGTCGCTATTGTACTCTGGACACTGCTGCTTCAGTCGCTCGAGGTATGTGATGCCCGGCGCAAAGCTTCCCGCCCCGGTCTGGGCACGCTCATATGCGCTCTCTCCAGTACGGAAAAGGCATTCAGAGCAGTCAGGCTGATCATCGAGCAAGGCCTTCAGCTTCTGGTGCCTATCTGTAGGGTTCCGCGTTCCTTCGGCGTCTGCCAACCGCTTCAGCACCTTCTTATCCGTAGGCCGGTCGCAGGGCCCTGGGTCGTCCTGCGCATGAACCTTTATGGCCATTGATCCGGCGATCAAGGTCATGCACAGGAACCGGATTACACGATCACGCATCCATTCGAAGCTTGTCCGATCTCCGACCATCCCTGCACCTCAACACCTTCAACGTTCAAGCGGAGCGGTTCATTTAATGGTAGTATTCGTGTTCTCCGCCTTTTGGATCAGCGCTTCACCCTGCTTTCCCGCCGCATCCACCAAGCCATCCGCTTGCTTATCCGCCTGCGCTATGGCCTTCTGCTCCTGGTCATCAGCGACCTTCTTCGCCTTGTCCGCCGCCAATTTCGCAGCTGCCTTGGAGAACGGGTCCTTGGCCTGTGCGACCAGATCATCAGCCGCCTTGTAGCCTTGTGCCTTCAAACTGGCTGCTTGGCTGCGCGCTTGTGCTTTCAATTTATCCGATTGCTGCTGAGCATCGGCCAAGAGCTTCGCTGCCTGCTCCCGGGCCTGCGCGATCGCATCCGCCTTGGCCTTGTCGATCTGATCATTAGCGACCTGTTTAGCTTGCTCTACCACCGCGCCCTTCACACTGCTGCCCGCATTTCCGAAGACAGGCTTCACAATGGGTTTTTCGACCGTGCCGGTAATGCGGGCGGTCAAGTCCAATGCTTTGGGCAAGGTCGCTTCGGTGCCAAGGGTGTGGTTGATCTGGCCCAACAGACCATTCACCAATGAACCGGCTTCGGGACCGAACATGTCGGTGGGCACTTTCGCTTTCATGGTGTAATCGATCGCTTGGTCGGCAAAGGCCGTGCTGCCACCGATGTTGGCCGTCATGCGGTCCAGCTTCACATCGAAGGGCTTTGTGATCATCTTGCCATCCATGATGTCGAAGCTGAAGTTGACATCCTGCAACTCCGCCTTTGCCAATTCCGGCATTTTCAACACGTTGCTGATCTCGATCAAAGGCTTGAATCCCTCGATGGTGACGTCCTTCGTTTGTAAGGTGCCCTGTCCGGTCAAGGAGTTCATCACCGGCGACATGTGAGGATCGAGCTCACCTTTCAGGCTCATGGTAGTGTTGAACTTGCCCGTGCACGCCTTGGCGATCGGTGCCATTTTCTGCACCGTCTCCACATAATCCACGGTCTGCTTGATGTCGAGACCCTTGACGTCATACGCCACGTCGAATTTCGGATGCTCCTTTTCCTTGGTATCGTAGGCTCCGTTCATGTTCACCGTGCCATCGAAGAGGTTGAAGAAAAGATCCTTCAGTTCGACCCGTTCGTCGTGCACGTGTAAGGCGCCCTTTGCGTTGGCCAAGGTCATCTTTTCATAGATCACCTTCTTCACGGCCGCACTCAGCGTGAAGTCCACATGCTTAGGCACCTCGATGACGCTCATGGATGATGTATCCGTGGCCGCAGGCTGGGCGCTCGCGCTGGCATCGGTGGATGACCCCATTAGTTGGTTCAGGTCGAACGTGTTGCTGTTCAGGTTGAAGTTACCAACGAGCGTGCTGTCCTTCAACCACCACTGCAGGTAGTTGTCCATGCGGCCGCTCGCTTGGATGTCGCTTTTGCCTACCGTTCCGTCGAAACTGGTGAGGGAGAGGAACTGCGGACTGAAGTCGAAAACAAGGTTATTGATCCCCACTACGTAAGGCAGCGAATCGCTCTTGTAGGTCATGCCGCTCAACGCGAGCTGTCCTGCGGCCTTGAAATTCGCATAGCGTTGGGCCTCAACATCGCTCATGCGCCCGGCCATCTGCACGTCCGCACTCACCCTTCCTGAAAGGTCGTCACCCTTTGGCAGGGGCACCACCTTTTTCACACTGGCGAGGTCAAGGTCCGCCTTCAACGAAGCATCCACGTTGGGATCGCTGATGGGCGTTGACAAATGCATGCGTGCTTCGACAGGATTGCCGGCCATCTTAAGCGAGAAACGCTTCATGTCCACCACCATGCCATCGAGATCCTTCCCTTGGGGACTTTGGATGTTGCAGTCCACAAAGATGTTGTCCACGCTCGCGGGAAGGTCAGGATATTTGAAACGTCCGTTGTCCACATTGATGGTGACGCCGAAGCCCGGCATCATCTTCTCGCTATAGGTGCCCTTTACATAACCACTGAAGGCCGCCTTGCCACTCAAGTCAACGCCTTTCATGTCGCTCGCGAATTCAGCCGGGATCAGCGAGAGCAACGCACCGATATCGTTCTTCTTCATGTTCCACTTCAGGTCCATGTCGATATCGTTACGCGGCATCGCGAGCCAACCGTCCAGGCCAAGCTCGAGTTGGTTCACCTTGAGGTCGTTGTCCTTGAAGGTGAACTTCATATTCGGGATGTCCATGTCGAGGTCGGCTGTGATGTCGGCCTTCACATTCTTCAGGTACTTCACGCCACTGTAGACCACGGTCACGCTATCGGCGGTGGTCTTGGTGCTCAGGGTGAAGAGGTCCTGCGTGAAATCTCCGCTACCGGTGTGGTCCAAATGCTTCAGCTCCATCAGCATCGGCAGGCTCTCATCGTCATAGATGATATGCCCGTTGGTGATGCTGTATTTCTTCAAGGCCACGTTGAACTTCGTCGTGGATGTGTCTGTCGCCATTTCCGCATTGGTGCTGTCCGGGATGGTAATGTTCCAGTTCGCACGACCGTCCTTCAGCACCTTCGCATGGATGAACGGCTTATCCAACGCGATATTCTGGATCTGGATCTGATCACCAAAAAGACTCATCAATCCGATGGTGATGCGCACCTCGCCGATGTCCGCGAGACAGATCCCTTCGAATGGCGCCTTGTTACAGACGCGCACGTCATCCACAGAAACGCTGGCATTGGGAAAGCTCCGGATGATGCCGATGTCCCAGGCGCCCCACTCCACCGTGGCATTCACCTTTTTATTCACTTCCTTCTTCACCGCCGCCTCGATCTTGTCCTTGAACAGGATCGGGACAAGGATGGCCGCCACCAGCAGGAGTGCGATAAGGATCGCGATGGTGATCAAAATGCGTTTGGTCCACTTGGCCATGGGCTTCAATTCAGTTTTGTTGACGTAACGGCGCGCGTTCAGCAAATTTCGTGCGGCTATCACCTAGGTGCACAAAGATCATGCGGCGCGGAGTTTTTCCGGGGAGGTAAATAGTGCTTCGCCCTGTGAGTGCGCGACCACGGAACAAACAGCGGCGTCACCAGTGACGTTCACCACGGTCCGAAGCATGTCCAAGGGGCGGTCAATGGTGAATACGATGGCCACCCATGCGGGGTCCAGGCCCAGGGAGGACAGCACAACAACGAGCAGCATGAGCCCGGCGCTGGGGATGGCGGCGGCGCCGATGCTGGCCAATGTAGCGGTGAGGACGATCGAGAGTTGCTGCCCCAAAGTGAGGTCCACCATGTGCAATTGCGCGAGGAAGATCACCGCCACGGCCTGCAAGAGGCTGGTGCCGTCCATGTTCACCGTCGCGCCGATCGGCAGCACAAAGCCCGCAGTGGCCTTACTCACCCCGATATTCTCCTCTACGCAGCGAATGGTCGCTGGCAATGTGGCGGCGCTGCTGCTGGTACTAAAGGCGAGTAGCTGCGCAGGCCCCATCGCGCGCAGGAAGCGGCGGTAGACATTGCACCGCATCAGCAGGCTCATCATTACCGGATAGATCACCAAGACGATGATCAACAAGCCGATGACCACCGTGATCGCATAGCCGGCAAGGCCCTTGAAGAGTTCCGCCACCGCGCCGGGGTCATCGCCGGCCATGCGCGCTACCACGCCGGTCATCAGTGCAAAGACGAAATAAGGTGCGGCCTTCATCACCACGTCCACCATCTTCATGAAGACCTCGTTGCATGCGTTCATGAAAGCGTTCAACGGCGAGGAATGCTCGGGCTTGATCAGAAGAAGCATCACGCCGAAGAAGATGGCGAAGACGATCACCTGAAGCATCAGCATCTCGCTTAGGCTGCGGAAGATGTTGCTCGGTACCAGGTCCACGAGGAATTGAAGTGGACCGGTCTGGACATTAGGACCCTTCAACCCCGCAGCGGCATTGCTCCATTCATTGGGGACCTGCACGCCCCGCAAGGTCGCGATAGAATCGCGCAGCGCAGCATGCGCCGGATCGCAACTGATGCATTTACCGTACAGAGGTGCCTTCCCCTGCTCCGACCCTTGCACCCACAACTCGTAGTTAATGCGATTCGCCAAGCGCTTGTCACTATCCCCCCACTTGCCGGGCTGCAAAGTGTTCACCAATAGCAACCCCAGCGAAACGGCGATCACCGTTGTGGCCAGGTAGAGCAACAGCGTGCGCACTCCAAGTGAACCTAAGCGCCTCACCTCACCCATACCCGCAACGCCGCTGATGATACTGAAGAGCACTAGGGGCACAGCGATCAGCTTCAGCAGGTTGATGAAGATGGTGCCGAAGGGATCGATCCAGTCCAAGTTGAACCGGCTCCAGCCCATGAAACTGCTGAGCACCGCCCACGCCACGCCAGCGCCAATGCCGATAAGGATGCGTAAGTGGAGCGGGAGTTTCATGCAGGCGGAAATGTGGTGCGGCAAGGTAGCCCGACCCAACCGAGGATCGGACAATCGCTGGACTACGACGAGATCACTTCACCTAAACAGTTCGCAATGACGGCTTGATGGGGTATCGGAGGTTCGTCTTCCAAAGATCCAGGAGATATCGGAGGATCGGGTGATCCGAAGGCCTATACCCTGATCGTGGTATTTCCTGCTCGGATCTCGGCGATCCGACCTCTTGGGGCGATCTTCGCGCACATGGCTGTACAGGAAGTGGCGAAGAAGCCAGGTTGGCTGAAGCGATTGGCAGGGCGATGGGGCGTAGGCGTCGGCCGTGCAGTGATCATTCTCGTGGTCTTTGCCTGTACCGGCTTTACCGTGATGTTCCTGAAGCGCCCTGTGGTGGCCTTTTTCACTGCGGAAGAGGGCGGACCACCATTGCTTTTCTCCATCCTGTACTACATCCTTATCCTTCCCTTTTACAACGTGGTGCTGTTGGCATACGGTTCACTCCTCGGCCAGTTCCGTTTCTTCTGGGCTTTTGAGAAGCGATTCTTAAACCGGGTCTTCGGCAGGAAGAAGCAAGTACCGAAGATCGTACCGTCACGAACGCGAAGCACGCAAAGTGCTCATGCAGACCGGTCGTAAGGGACTGGTTCCGCTTAACGGGAAGGCTGCAACAATGCCTTTTGCACGCGGCGTATCGCTGGCATCGCATCCTTCTTCAATCGGCATTCCCATACGGTGATCACACGCCATCCGGCATTCCGCAGGGCACGCGCTTTCCGCTTGTCTCGCTCGAGATTGCGATCGAGCTTCTCCTCCCAGAAGCGCTTGTTCCGCTTGGGCCTGCGCGGTTGGCAATGGGGACAACCGTGCCAGAAGCAGCCGTGTATGAATACGGCGACCTTCCGGCCCACGAATGCGATGTCCGGCTTGCCGGGAGCTTTGGTGTAGTGCAGACGATAGCCACGTATGCCAGCATCGCTCAATGCCGCACGCATGGTCAGCTCTGGCCCCGTGTTCTTGGCCCGGATCCGGCTCATCAGTGCACTCACGCGCTCATTCTTTGGAACAGGCGAACGCGAGTCACGGCTGTAGGTCTTTTTGGCGATCATGGATGGACGGTACAAAGGTGCGGATGGACGATCCGCTCCATGGCCGGCATCGTGCAGATCATAGGCAATCGTTACTTTTCGAACATGGGAAAGCGGGAGATCCGGAAAGCCGTGGAGGCCAAGATCGAGCTGGGTTACAGCCGTCAACATGCCTTCGACGAGATGCGCTTGGAGCGCCCTGAAACCGACCTGAAGCGGCTGGCGGATGCAGTTCGCTACGTGCCATCCTTGTCGGCCCGGCAACACTATCGGGTAGAGCATGGCGCCTTGTTAGCGGTGATAGCAGCATCTGCATTGCTCCAGTTCATCCATGCCCCGGAGATCCTCCAAGGCCAAGCTGTGGACGCGAAGACGATCCTCCTGGCCATCCCTGTCGCCTCCATCGCTTTGGGTATCGGCATCCTTCGCTACCACGCACAACTGTATCGTTGGCTGGCCATCTTGAGCATGTACGGCATCTTCCGCAGAATGGGCGTGGTGCATGTGGAGGAGATGGATGCTTGGACAATAGCCCATTATGCGTTGACCGTTGCTTCGGCCGCACTGGCCTTCTTCCTGCACATCAGGCTGGCCTCCAACTACAGGGTGCTTCCGGGAATAGATCCACCTGCGGTGGAGTTTCCGCCCGAACCGGGTTCATTCAGCATGTGATCGCTCCTGCGCTTTCTTTGGTCCATGAACTGGCTGCTGCTCGTCATCGCGGGATTGTTTGAAGTTGGCTTCACCACCTGTCTTGGTAAGGTGAGAAACTCTTCAGGGGTTGAAGCGATGGGCTGGTGGGCGGGCTTTCTCGTCAGCCTGGTCATCAGCATGTTCCTGCTCTATCGCGCCACTCAAGTGCTTCCTATGGGCACAGCCTACGCGGTATGGACGGGTGTTGGCGCCATCGGCACTGTCATAGTAGGCATCCTTCTATTCAAGGAACCTGCGGAATTCTGGCGGCTCTTCTTCCTCTTCACGCTGATCGCCAGCATCGCCGGGCTGAAGTTCGTGTCGAACTAGCGTGCCTCTACCTGTGAGTTGGTGGACCAAGGCTTTGCTGCAATTTCTTCTTTATGCAAGGCGGAACATGCAGGGCGTAGCGGTGGCTACGACGAAGTGTTCTAACGCCGCAGAAAGGAGAAAGGGAGGTGAAGGCGGTTCAGGAACTTACGGGTTGACATGCTAGGGCTTCGCTCCTTCCCGCTCCGCCCACGCTTGCTCCAAGGCACCCAGGAAATGGTCGCTGGCCTGTGCACCATTCACGGCATACTTTCGGTCCAGCACGAAGAAAGGCACTCCACGCACGCCGATCTGCTGCGCTTCATACTCGTCTTCTTGCACCGCATCGGCATAGGCCTCGCTGGCGAGCATCTCTTCCACCTGGTTCCCATCCAGACCGATCTCTTCTGCAATGCGCTTCAACACCGAACGGTCACCGATGTGCTCGCCAAGAACGAAGTGGGCCTTGAATAGTCGCTCCTCCGCTTCATCAGCCTTGCCCTTGGTCTTCGCGAATTGGATCAAGCGGTGGGCATCGAAGGAACTGCCCATCACAGCGTGCTCCATGTCGTATTCGAGGCCCACGCTGCGCGCTCTCTCCACCACCCCGGCCACCATTTCCTTCGCTTCCTCACGGGTCTTACCGTACTTCTTCGCCAGCATGTTGAACATGTCGTCATCGGCCCTAACGGGTGCCTCGCGATCCAGCTCGAAGCTTTTCCACTCCACATCCACTTCTTCCCTGTTCGGGAATTTCGCCAATGCGTTCTCGAACTCGCGCTTGCCAATGTAGCAATATGGGCAAACGACATCGGACCAGATCTCGACATTCATGGCACAAAGGTCGGGACCCGTTTGTCAATGATCGACACTACGCATGTCGGATCATATTTCATGAGACATATTTTATGGCGCGTATTTTATGTCGCATAGATCATGTAGCTTCGTTGCATGGAAGAAGAGGACGAAAACCCGTTCTTGCTTCAGGGCTATGACGGACCGGTGAACTTCTGCGACCGCAAGGCGGAACTCCGTGCCCTCACCGAGGCGATGGCCAACCGCAGGAATGTGTCGATCATCTCTCTGCGACGCATCGGCAAGACCGCACTCATCCGGCATCTCTTTGCCTCGCAACGCAAATTCATCCCCGTCTTTGTGGACCTGTACCGCACCGAGGACCAGGAAGGAATGGTGATGCGCTTGGCGGAGGAGACCTTCAAACAGCTCGGGAAACCCACACGGGCGTTGCTCAAGGAGGCGGCACAGGCCATGAAGACCTTAGAGTTCAGGCTTGACTTCGATGCCATTACCGGACTCCCCGAGTTGGGGGTCGCTATGCGCGCAGGGCAGAAGCAGGCTACCACACTGGATGAGTTGTTCCGCTTTCTGGAATCACGCAAAAAAAGGGTTGTCATGGCCCTCGACGAGTTCCAGCAGGTAGCGGACTATCCTCAGAAGAACACCGAGGCCCTGCTTCGAGAGCATATCCAAGCGCTGCGCAACGTGAACTTCATCTTTTCCGGAAGCGACCGCCGCATGATGCAGTCCATATTCGCCGATGGCAAGCGCCCCTTCTATCAGGCCACCGAGCCGCTCTACCTCGGCCCCATACCGGAAGAAGCCTACTGTGAATTCATCCTTGATCGCTTCAAGGCCGGCAAGCGAAAGATCACAAGGGCCTTGGTGATAGACGGCATACGCTGGTGCCGGGGCCACACCTACTATGTGCAGTACCTCTTCAACAGGTTATATGCCTTGGGGAAGCGCAACTACGACATCTTCGACCTCATGGCCACCCGACAGGGCATCCTTCGGGAGCGGGCACCGGAGTACATGACCGTGCAGCGCCTGCTAAGCCCGAATCAGGCCGCCGTGCTGAAGTCCATCGCGAAGGACGGCGAGGTGGAACGACCAGCGGCGATCGGGTCGATCATCAAGCATGGGCTCAGCGCCGCCAGCACCGTGCGCCAAAGCCTCAGCGTTCTGTTGGACAAGGAACTGGTGCATCAGCATGAAGGAAAGTATCGCCTCACCGACGTTTTCCTTGGCCATTGGCTGGCGGAAGGAGCATGATCACGGTCGTCGCTGGTGATTGGTGATCGGTGAACAGCCGGAGCGGACTCAAGACTAAGAGACCCACGACTGAAAACTGCCGCTGCCCACTGCCAGTGCCTCCTGCCTCTGCTTACTGCCTCTGCCTACTGACCACCTCACAACACAGTGACCTCCGTTCGCCGGTTCAACGCGCGGCCCTCGTCGGTGTCATTGGTCGCCATTGGCTTCGTCTCTCCATAGCCCTTCGCTACAATGCGTGAAGCTTCAATACCGTGTGCGATGAGGAAATCTCGTACCGCGTTCGCGCGCTGCTCACTCAGCACTTGGTTGGAGTCATCATTTCCAACGTTGTCCGTATGTCCACCCACCTCGATGCGCATCTTCGCGTTTGCCAACATCAACTTCACCAGTTTGTTCAGCTCCAAGGTCGAAGCCGGCAGAAGCGCATAGCTCGCGGTCTCAAAGAAGATGTTTCGGAGTTCGATCTTTTCCCCTGCGACGATCGGACTTAACCGAACATCAAGATCAAGTGATGACGTTGCATCGCTTTGCGCCACGCTGTAGTTCTTCGAGAAAAAGAGGTAGCCCTCCGCTGAAGCATTGAGCGCATATTCCTTGCCGCCTGGAAGGCACACGAGGAATTTGCCGGTCTGCGGATCGCTGTAAGCCGCCGTCGCCAAAGTTCCTGTTGTTAGGTCATACAACTCCACGTCCGCCTCCACGGGCTTGCCGTTCGTGCGATCCGTGACCGTGCCGCGGATGTAACCCACGGCGGTAGCGCGATCCTGCTCAGGCAGATCAAAGCTGTACAGGTCGAGGTCGCCCAGGCCACCGGGACGATCGCTCGCGAAGTAGTCCACCTTCCCGTCGGTGCCCACGAGCACGCTGTTTTCCTCACCGCTGGTATTTATGGGGTAACCCAAGTTCTGTGCAGGACCCCAAGTTCCATCAGGCTGCATGCGGCTTACGTAGATGTCCGAGCCGCCCATCCCGGGATGTCCGTCGCTGCTGAAGTAGAGCGTCTTGCCGTCCGGATGGATCTGCACGCTCTCCTCCTGTCCCGGTGTATTGATATTGTCGCCCAAGCGCACAGGCTTGCTGAATGTGCCGTCTTCGCCCAGCTTGGTAACATAGATATCCATGCTCTTCAGTCCATCCGCAGCTTGCGATGCGCGAACGAAATAGAGCGTCCTGCCATCACTGCCCATGGAGGGTTGACTTTCCCAGTTGCGCGTGTTCACCGGACTTCCTAGGTTTTCTGCCGGAGTCCATTGGTCCCCGATGCGGCGACTGATGAAGAGGTCGCAGCTGCCCATCCCCTTAAAGCCCTTGCCGTATGAGCCGTCGACGCCAGCGCACTTGGTGAAGACGATGAAGCGTCCATCCGGCGTGAGCGTTCCCGCACCCTCGTTGTCCAGCGTATTCACCGAGTTGATGGGCTTCGCCGTTGCCCAGGAACCTTCGATGGTCTTGTGGCTAACAAAAAAGTCTTCCTGTTTGCCGTACTGGACCTGGTCGTTCGAAAGCAGCCTCGTGAACATCAAGGTGCTGTCGTCAGCGGTGATGCAGGGAAAATACTCCGGGTCCTTGGAATTGACGCCAGGACCGAGGTTCACCGGATCAAACGGCACCGGATGCTTCATGGCCTCCACGGCGAAATCGCAATTAGCGATACCGAGGTCCGCGCGCTGCTTCCGTTGTGGATCGTTATCGATCTCCTTGGACAAAGCATAGTGGACGCGGGCATTCGCATAGTCGCCTTCACCGATCTCGAGGTCCGCCAAATGCAACGTAGCCGGCGGGAAGTAACGCGGGTTGATCGCCACCACTTCACGATACACCGCAATGGCCTCCTTCGACATGTCGCGTTGCACATACATCTCACCGAGGTAGATGCGCGGCTCGATGAAGTTCGGATCTGCCGCAGCTGCCTTCTTCAACTCCTTCTCCGCACAATCCCAGTCCTGCAGGCGCATGCAATTCGCACCTTTCTCATAGATCTTGATGGCGTGCTTGTTCGTGGTGGTGTAGTTGCCGGATTGGGCTTTTGCAGTCGGCAATTGGCAGAAGCAGTATGCAGCTAGCACCAGGATCCGAAACAGCGTCGCTGGTCGAAATGCAACCTGAGATCGCTTCGCGGAGCCTCGCGATGACGTTAGTGGATGGGACAACTTCATCACGGGATATTCAAATACTTGTGCGTTTGCAAGGAGATCCTCCATCGCGGATGCGCCATCACATAGTCGGTTACCAAAGGCATCATCGCCTCGCGCTTGCTCCACTCCGGTTGCAGGTAGAGCGCACAGTCGGCGCGGGTGAGTTTTGCGTGGCCTTCCGCCCATTCGAGATCGTGCTTGTTGAAGACCACCACCTTGAGCTCATCAGCGAGTTGATGGAAGCCGGGCACGGGTGCCTTGAATTTCTTCGGGCTGAAGCAGACATGGTGCCAAGCTCCGCTCATCGGTGAGGATCCGCTGGTCTCGATGTGTGTCCGGAAGCCGGCATCGCGCAGTGCCTTTGTCAGCGGGCCGAGTTCATGCAAGAGCGGTTCGCCGCCGGTGATCACCGCTATGCGAGCGGGATACTTCGCAGCCTCCGCTACGATGTCTTCCACACGAAACTTCGGATGTGCATCGATATCCCAACTGTCTTTCACATCGCACCAGGTGCAGCCTACATCGCAGCCGCCCAAGCGGATGAAGTACGCGGCCTGCCCGGTGAAGGCGCCTTCACCCTGCACGGTATGGAAGGACTCCATCACAGGGAGGATGGTGCCGTTATGGGACATCGCGGGACTGGACTTTGAAAAAGAGGGGTTCGACACGGGAGGACAAAAAAAGCCCACACAGGACCGAATTCAAAAAACCCATGGATCACATGAGCGGGTCGAACAGAAAGAGGTCGGTAATCCTCGATGTTCCCGAAGGATACCACCCGAAGGTGGCGAGGCCCGCCCTTGCTCTTTGGATCTTCCGACCCTGAGGTAGAAATGTTGGTTTTGAGAACCTATGGCCTATGTGGGCTGTCTGTTGATCAGCGCACGGCTGAGAAAGAACGCGTCAGTGGGTCGAAGGTAACTCCTTCCGAAAGGATCGCCAAACGAAAACAATGAACGATCGGTGAACTTGACGATCGGATGATAGTGATCCCTATACGACAGGACTCCAGACTCATGACTTCAGGACTCACGACTACACCTCACTCCCCCTTCTGCCCAACGAAATTGTCCTCCTTGTCCTCGAAGAGAATGTTGAACGTGGTGAGGCTTCCGTAGCAGCGTGTGATATACTGCTGCAGCTCCACCTTGTCCTGCTCACTGAGCCCGGCGTGCGCGTTTACCTTCTGCTCCAACACGCGGAAGCGGTCGCGCATCATCACGATCTTGTGGAAGAAGTCCTCGATGGGCACTTCCTTGCTTTTGAGCGACGGATCCGCGGAACGCATTTCCATGACGCCCTTCTGCCAACGGCGAGCAAGCGGCACAGGTCGTTGCAATGAATTGTCTTCGTAGAGCACATCGCGCAGCGCGTCCTTCACACTTTCGATGTCCAGTTCCGGAGCCGCGACCTCCGCGCCTGGCGCCATGATGACAAGGTCCTCGAAGGAACGCGCGATGGGTTTTTCGCCATGCTCGCGGAAGAAGATGTGGATGGTGTGCGTGTCGATGTCATAGACCACGCCAACTCCCAACGTGGGATGCTTCACGCGTGCGCCGATGCCAATGTCGTAGAGTTCCATGTGCGGTAGTGCGGTTTTGTTCAGGATGGAAGGTGCTCCGGTGCTTCCACGGTCGTGTGTTCGCTGATCCGATCGATCTCCAGATGCATAGCGCCATCCTTCGCGGAGAACGCCCTGGTGAAGCGGCCTCCCCAGATGATCTCGTCCCATCGATAGGACATGCGCGCGATCACCTTCTGCATGTAGACCTCATCGAGGCCCTTGATCGTAAGGACCATTTCCGCGCGTCGCGCCTGAAGGTCCGCGAGGGAAAGCCCCGCGAATGGGCTTTCAGCGTTCAGGGGATGGACGAGGGTCCACGTGAGTGGGAGATAACTGACCCGATCCCGCTCAAGCGGCAGGTTGTAGTAACTCAGTTGCCCCGCATCGCTTTCCACTTCCGCCATTACCAACATCATTTGGGCCTCCACTTCGCTAAGCAGCGTGGTTCGGCGATTGGCGACACGCACTTGCAGACTCCACCCTTCCTTATACGGCGCCAAGAGTGCTTGTTCACTGTGCGCAAGTCTGGCCGTAGGCCGCGCGAAGCGTGCGAAGATCACTGCCCCGATGAGGGAGAAACCCAAAATGCCGAACACACCTTCAACGCCTGCTACCCACCACGCCCCCGGACTGGCGGGATACACGGAGCCATAACCTACGGTGGTGAGCGTCTCGAGGCTCATGCCGATGGCGGTCATCCAACGCCCGGCTTGGGAACTCAGGTCCGCGTTGCCGATATGTTCCACCCCCACCAGCATGTAGAGACCGGCGAAGAGGAAGTTCAAGAGAAAATAGGCAAGGAAGATCGTGAACAGCAGGCGGCCCACACTCATGGTGGTCAACTCGGTGAAGCCATCGAGGAAACCGCCCACTGCACTTTTGCGCTCTACTTGGAACTTGCCATCCTTGCCCAGAACACGACCCAGCGGGCGTTCGAAAGAGGTTCCGATGCCCGGATCCACCAAGCGATTGGCATTGCTGCGGATATGGAAGTGCTTCGCGATTGGATCGTTCTTAACGGGACGCGAAGATGCGATGACGCGTTATTCCATCACGCGTAGGACCGGAAATTTTCGGAACGTCGGCTCCATCCATGGTGAGCGGCGATAGAGCCACGTGAGTTGTGCCTGAGCGTCCTTGGCAAATTCTGGTTCCGCTGCTCGCTTGGCATCGAGTTCCTTTTTCAAGGCCGGATCATCCGCCAACATTTTGGCAGCGATGTCCCCGAAGACGTAATCATCGAACCATTCCTTCTGTTGCAGAATGCCATCGAAGTAGTTCCATGCGAAGAAGCCGTCGTCGGCGCGGCAATCCAGCGCTTCCATCACATAGCGATCCGTCGTGCGGCCCATCGGGATCAGCAAGTCGCCTGCATGCGCGTTGACCTTGACTTGTCGGCGCGATGCTTGGATGTCCTGATGCAGGTAGTGCCCTTCGTAGGCCATGGTCACCGTGGTGAAGTCACCGATGCTGTCCTGCTCCACTATCAACATGGTGTCCTTCGCCAACGGCTCCATCTCCACACCATTCAATTTCAGCCGGTCGATCACGGCCTGCCATTGCCTCGGGACCAGATAGGCTTTGGGCTTGCTCTCCTTCAGCGTAGGCCGATATGTATCACGCCAAGGAACGAGCGTATCGGTCGGTGCTGTGTGATCATAGCGGATACGTGGAAGTCCCGTCGCGGCGCTGTTCTCCCGTAGCGCCTCATATCCCTTCCATGGAAGCTCTTCCACGGCCGCAGTGTCCAAGCGCCAATTCAATCCGAATTCCTTCGCCTGTTTCGTGCGCTCCTTCGCTGAGACCCGCGCATCATGAAGCTCCTTCGGCTTTTGGTCCATCACAGCCAACGTGCCGAGCAGCAGTTGGAAGGTGGCGTTCACGCGGTCAGCATAAGGTTTCAGCACATGCGTCTCGCTCATGAAGCCGATGCGGTCGAACAGTGCATTGTAGCCGGTGCTGTAGCGCGGACTATCGTTGAAGCCTTTCAGCCCATCCTCTGGAATGGTGCCCGTGGTCTCGAAGTAGGGACACATCAACATCTGTTTGCGTTGCATCCACGCGTATTGCCCAGGGATAAGCGTATTGACCATGAAGTCCGCGATAGGCGACGACAGTTTATCCTTCTGCGAGGAAAGCAGCGCCATGATGTATTGGTGATCCGCACCATCGCTGACGTGCGTCTCGAGGTAGATGTCCGGGTCCCAGTGGGCCAGTGCGGATACCAAGGAGAGCGCATTCTCGGAATCCATCTTCATGAAATCGCGATTGAGATCGAGGTTCTTCGCGTTTCCGCGGAAACCGTATGCCTCCGGTCCATCCTGATTCACACGACTGAACGAGCCACGGTTCCGCGCGCCGCTAACATTATACACGGGTACGATGCACACCGCGGTATGGACAGTTAGACCCATAAGTTGATCGCTTTCCAACAAGGCCTGCGCAAGCATGAGGCTGGCATCGATACCGTCCGGTTCGCCGGGATGGATGCCGTTGGTGATCCACAGGATATTCTTCCCCGCCGCGCGGATGCTATCCGGCGTAAAGCCACTGCCGTCGCTAATAATGAAAAGGTGAATGGGATGGCCATCATCGTCGTGACCGATCTCGATCAACTTGGCACCGGAGTGCATGGCCGCCAACTCCTGATAACGGGCGATCGCCTGCTCCCAAGTAACGGTGGTGTCTCCGGAAAAGGTCCATTGTGCGTTCATCGTTGCGGTAATTGACATGGAGGCCAGGACGGTGGCCAAGCGGATGCTTCGGTGCATGCACAAAGGTCGATCCGCAGGGCGGAAAAGAGGAAACCCCGAAACCAACAGGGCTTCGGGGCTTCCGTTGTGTCGGCGACCAACGCCACCGATCGGTTCAGTTCAACAGGCGCTGTCAGTCGCCTCGGGCCATAGGGCAGTCGTCGCGCCATCCGCAGGAATGGCCGGTGCCGTTCGCACAGGCGTGGGCTGATAGATCGCCGGTTCCATGCGCTGCGCGAAGAGCTGCTCATCATCGGTGAGTTGAAGCAGCAGAGTAAGGGTCATAATGGGCCACATGGTGCTTATAATTCGGGATGCAAGTTGAAGGCATATCCGGACCTTGTCAAGACCAACCGGAACTATCGGCCTACCAAATCGATAGATCGATCGACCAATGGATGTCGCCAATTTGCACCAATTAGCGATGAGATTCATACGAACAGCCAGCATGCGAAACACCTTTTCACACTTCACCAAGACCGGCCGTCGCACAATTGTCCAACTTCGCCCCGAGCGTCCAACAGCCCCCACATGCACGTCCGGAACACACTGATCGCCTTGTTACTACCCCTGTCCGTTGCAGCACAGGATGCGCGAAACGGTCCTAAGGTGGGCCTCGGGTTCGCCACACAATCAGTGGGGCAATTCTTCGGCAGCACGGGTCAACTTAAGATCGGCCCCCAGGCAGGGTGGAGTTTCGAACTACCGCTCACTTCCCAGATCAGTTTTTTGATCGAGCCGATGTATATGACCAAAGGCAGCCGGACGGTGAACAGCTACTACAAAACGCGTGATATTATCGCGTTGCATTATCTGGAGATCCCGGTGATGTTGAAGGTCAGCACCAACCCGGACCCGCAGGGCGTCTTCCTCACAGGCGGCCTCATGTATGGCTATCTTCTGGGAGGTAATCAGAAGCACTACGAGTACGGGGACCTGAAAAGTGATGTCAAGTATGCGCCGGGTACCACAAATCGTGGCCAATGGAGTGCTGGGCTTGGGATGGGCTATGAGAAAGGCAATTGGATGGGGGAGTTCCGGGCGCAAAGCAGCCTGAGCGTTTTTGATCCGCTCGTCCAATCGCACAACGTGGTGTATTCGGTACAGCTGGCCTGGCGCTTCCCTACCAAAGAGGATAGGGCAAACAACCGGCAGGACCGGTCCGGGGGCAACGGTTAGCCGCACCGGAGGCTTATTGTTGTGTGCGGACGCTCGCCCAGTCCTTCACCTGCCAAGTGATGTAAGCCGTAGCGAGGTGGTTCGCATGGCTGTCGTGGATGGGCACCTCAGCAGTGTAAAGCACGGATCCCTCGATACGCAGGAATTGCAGGATGTGCCGTTCGATATCGTCCGCCGAAGGCGCGAATACCGCATGCGCCGAGGCTTTGCCTTGGTAGTGATATTCCACACGCAACGACTTCATGATGATGCGGAACTTCCGCGCATCGAGCTGTTCGATCAGCGCGAGGCCGCTGCAATACTCGGCCGCGGTGGCGAGGCAGCAGGCATGAAGGCCCTTGATGTGGTTGTGGTTCACCGGCAGGAACGGGATGTCCACGCGGATACCGCCGTGCTTCTGCGGCACTACGCGGAAGCCATGTGGGCGGTTGAAGGGGATCGCACGGCCCAAGGCCGCATTGAGCCACCAGCGGCTGATGCGTGAGGAGCGGGCGAAACGCAGGAGTGAGGATATGTCCATTTTCAAGGGCCGAGATCGGGCACGAACAGGGGATGCCGTTCGCCACCTCTTCAAAGATCGCCCATTAGGTCCTTGTCGTGAACCTACTTGCTCAATATAGCCGCGATGTCCGGCCGGAAGTAGCGGTCGCTCTTCAGCACTTTGCCGTCCTCGCGATAGATGGGCTTTCCATCTGCGTCGAGCTTGCTCATGTTGCTGCGTTGGATCTCGCGAAAGACCTCTTCTATCTTGCGCTCCAGCCCGTGCTTGAGAATGGTCCCGCATAGGATGTAGAGCATGTCACCCAGCGCATCGGCCACTTCCACGAGGTCGCCGTTTTTCGCGGCGGCGAGATATTCCTCATTCTCCTCGCGCATCAGGTCATGCCGGAGTTGCATGTCCTTTGCGGAAATGACCCCGGTTGGCACATGGGCGTTGGCGATGCCGAACGCATCGTGGAAATCACGCACAAAAGCGATGGTACCCTGGAGGGTGAGTGCGGTGGGATCGGGCATTCCGGGGGAATTTTTGTGAAGTGGGCCGAAGGTAGCGCCGGAGCCCGGACCGGTTAACAGATATTAACCGGCAAACCTCCGGAATAGCCCGTGGATCGTGGCATTTTTGCATCCCGATCATTCAGAGAACACCACTTTCCCACCATGGAACCAACTCCCGTCATGACCCCTGCAGGCAGCAACTCGGATACGATCCGCGCGCTGAACGAACGCATCCAGCAGGCCAGTTCGTTCGTGGACCTGATCGAACAGGAGATGCAGAAGGTCATCGTGGGCCAGAAGGACATGGTGCAAAAGCTGCTGGTGGCGCTGCTCGCCGACGGCCACATCCTACTGGAAGGGATGCCCGGACTGGCGAAGACGCTCGCCATCAAGACGCTGAGCGAAGTGGTGGATGTTGGCTTCAGCCGTGTGCAATTCACGCCGGACCTGTTGCCCGCCGACCTGATCGGCACCATGATCTACAGCCCGCGCAGCGAGGAATTCAGCGTGAAAAAGGGGCCCATCTTCAGCAATTTCATTCTGGCGGACGAGATCAACCGCGCGCCAGCCAAGGTGCAAAGCGCATTGCTTGAAGCCATGCAGGAGCGACAGGTCACCATCGGCACCAACACTTACAAGCTGCCTGAGCCCTTCCTGGTGATGGCCACGATGAACCCCATCGAGCAGGAAGGCACCTATCCGCTGCCCGAGGCGCAGACGGACCGCTTCATGCTGAAGGTTGTGCTGGACTATCCCCGTAAGGAGGAGGAACGCGCGATCATCCGCCAGAACACGGCTTCCACTAAGCCCGTAGGCGTCCAGAAGGTGATCACACCGAACGACATCGTGCATGCCCGCCAGTTGGTACGCGAGGTCTACATGGACGAGAAGATCGAGCAGTACATCGTGGACATCGTTTACGCCACGCGCAAGCCCGACCAGTACAAGCTGAGCGACCTCACTTCATTGATCAGCTTCGGCGGCAGCCCACGCGCCAGCATCAACATGGCCTTGGGCGCAAAGGCTTATGCCTTTACCAAACGCCGCGGCTATGTGATCCCCGAGGACGTTCGCGCGGTTTGCCCGGATGTACTGCGACACCGCATCGGCCTCACCTACGAGGCGGAAGCGGAGAACATCACCGTGAAGGAGATCATCGACCGCGTGCTGAATACCGTGGAAGTGCCTTGAGTCAGTTGGTAGAAAGCAGTGGCAGTTCACAGTCGGGAGTCCTTTAGTCGTGAGTATTGATTCCGATCTGGTCTGGCCCCGATCGCCGATAGAGAATGAAAAATGATGAATATAGAATGTAGAAAGTAGAACAGTGACCTCGCGGATCCCTCAGCGCTCGGAGCTGCTTACCTGTCACCTATCACTATTCACCAATCACCAACAACCCATCGCCACCAACCAACATACCAAGGACCTCATCAAGAAGGTGCGGACGATCGAGCTGAAGACACGCGGCTTGAGCGACCACATTTTCAGCGGTGAGTACCACAGCGCCTTCAAGGGCCGGGGCATGGCGTTCAGCGAGGTACGGGAGTATGTGCCGGGCGATGAGGTTCGCGCCATCGATTGGAATGTGACGGCGCGGCTGGGTCACCCCTACATCAAGATCTTCGACGAGGAGCGTGAGCTCACCGTGATGCTGGTTGCCGACGTGAGTGGCAGCGGCGACTTCGGAACGGTGAACCAGTTGAAGCGCGAGCTGATCACAGAGGCCTGCGCCACGATCGCCTTCAGCGCAATTCAGAACAACGATAAGGTCGGCCTGATCCTTTTCAGCGACCAAGTGGAACTCTTCATCCCGCCGAAAAAGGGACGCGGCCACATCCTTCGCATCGTACGCGAACTCTTGGAGTTCAATCCGAAGAACCGGGGCACGGACATCACCGGCGCGCTGAAGTACCTGAACAACGTGATCAAGAAGCGCAGCATCGCCTTCCTCATCAGCGACCTGATGGATGAAGGCTATGATGATGCCTTGAAGATCGCCAACCGCCGTCACGACCTCGTTGTATTGCGCACCACGGACCCGCGTGAATCGGAGTTGCCGAACATGGGCCTCGTGCAATTCACCGACCCTGAGACCGGCGAAAGCCAATGGGTGAACACGCGCAACAAGGCTGTTCGCGATCATTATCGCGCGCAGGCATTAAAGCATCAGGCGCGCACGCGGGATGTGCTCCGTCGCGCTGGCGTGGACCATGCAGTGATCAGCACCCGGGAAGGCTATGTGCGCCCTTTGATGAACCTCTTCCGGCAACGCGACTAAGAGATGATGAGGGGCCGCAGAGGCGCAGGGGCGCGGAGGAAGTCAACCAGGTACGTTCATGCACTTGCGTGGATGTGCGCTGCTTTCTTGCTACTGCTCTCCCCTGTTGCGAGCGCGCAGGACGTGAAGGTCTCCGCCACGCTGGACACAGCGAACATCCTTATCGGCCAGCAGGCCCACTTGGTACTCAGTGTCACCTATCGGGTCGATCAGCACACACCAAAGAACATCACGTGGCCCAGCATAATGGATACGCTCACTGCGAAGGTGCCGGTACTGCATGACAGCCATGTGGACACCATCCTACCCGATAAGCAGAAGGACCCCTATTTCTTCAAGCAAACACGCACACTCACCATCACCTCGTGGGATTCCGGTTACTGGGCCATCCCACCGTTCACATTCGTGATCGACAGGGACAGCGTGAGTACCAATGCGCTCCTGCTCACCGTGAATACCGTACAGGTGGATACCACCCAAGGCATCCGCGACATCAAGGAGATCTACACGCTACCGTTCAGCTTGGTGGACTGGCTGCAGGACAATTGGCAATGGGTAGCTGGAGGGGTTATCGCTCTGGCGATCCTGATCGCTTTGATCATCTTCCTTATGCGCCGGTCAAGGAGACCGAAGCGGCCTGCACCTGCTGTACCCCAACAGCCTTTGCATGTGCGCACCCTTCTGGCATTGGAGGCGCTTCAGCAGAAAAAACTCTGGGAGGGAGGACAAACGAAGGACTATTACTCGGAGCTCACGAACATCCTGCGCGGCTATTTGGAAGAACGCTTCCGCGTGCCCGCGATGGAGCAGACCACGGACGAGCTGATCGCCGCACTGCGCCTCAGCAGCATGGCAACCTCCCCGCGCGAACGTTTGGCCAACCTGCTGCGTCTCGCGGACATGGTGAAGTTCGCCAAGTGGCACCCGCTGCCAAGCGAGAACGAACAGATGATGGCCGGCGCTATCACGCTGGTACAGGAAACCGCAGATACCCGACCCGATGCGCCGCTCGCGTGACCTGATCATCCTCATTTGCCTGCTGGTGGCGGTGCATGTGGTCGCTGCGCTGGCGCTGTGGTGGCTTCAGCAGCATTACGAGCTGGCATCGCCACAATTCCTCTGGGCGTTGCTTGCGGTGCCTATCCTCAGCATCTGGTACGTCATCCGCCGGAACGGGCGCAGGCCTCACGCCATGTTGAGTACGGTCGCTTCACTGCGGAAAGGCCCGGTGGACCTGATCGCGCGCATGCGACACGTGCCGTTCGCGCTGATGTTGATCGGCCTTGCGCTGCTGCTGCTCTCGATGAGCAGGCCGCAGAGCAAGGACAGCTGGCAGGACGTGACGCACGATGGCATCGACATCATGATCGCCATGGATTACAGTGCAAGCATGCTGGCGAAGGACTTCAAGCCGGACCGACTCGATGCAGGAAGGGATGTGGCGATGCACTTCATCGACGACCGGCCGGACGACCGTATCGGATTGGTAATCTACGAAGGCGAGGCCTACACGCAATGTCCGCTCACCACGGATCATGCGGTGCTGAAGAATCTGTTCATGAACTCACGAACAGGCATGATCGACGGTGGCACCGCGATCGGAATGGGCCTCGCCACCGCCATCAACCGTCTGCGCGAGAGCCAGAGCAAAAGCAAGGTGGTGATCCTCCTCACTGACGGCATGAACAACAGGGGTAGCATCCAACCCTTGGATGCCGCGCAGATCGCAGAGCAACTCGGCATCCGTGTATATACCATCGGGATCGGTACTCAAGGCCGCGCGCTGACCCCCACGGCCATCTACCCCAATGGCCAATACAAGTATGAGTACGTGGATGTGGACATCGATGAGGGATTGCTGAAGAAGATCGCCGACATGACGGGCGGTCGCTACTTCCGCGCCACGGACGAGCACAAGTTGCGCTCCATTTACCAGGAGATCGACCGCTTGGAGAAGACCCGTGTGAAGGTGACCGAGCACAGCAGTCATACCGAGGAATACTTCATGCCACTGCTGGCAGGGTGTTCACTGCTATTCTTGTCGCTCTTACTCGGCAACACACTACTTCGCACTACACCATGAACACGCGCGGCACATATC
>JBEPUG010000034.1:0-24293 GCA_041691695.1 Flavobacteriales bacterium | reverse complement strand
GCGTGGACCGCGATGCCTTCGGCCTCCAGCAAACGTGCACGTTCCCGGCACATTACGCTGGTGCCTGCGATGATCACCAGTCGTCCGTTCAACTTCCGCTTTAGCCACTTGGCCATCCATTTTACCTTGGTGGTGAAGAAGACATCCACGCTGTAGTTGGCGTGCGTTCGGCTGAGACGTTGCGCATGGTCATTCCACGTCAGCAGTTCCTCGGGCAGCTTCGCGAAGCGCACTCCTGCATCCATCCAGCGCAGCCATAGTTCGTGGTCTTCCGGAAGCGGGCCAGCGTTGTAGCCGCCGTGTTGCTCCTCCAGTTCTCGACGGAACATGACCGTGGGATGCGCGAGCGGTGCATCCACGAAGCGCTTCACGTAATGGTCGTGCGGCGTGAGGATGGCGTTCTGCCACTGCGTGAACCAGCGCATGCCGCTGCTCTTTTCCACTGTGGTGTTGAACGTTGTTCGCGTTCCCAGCACACCGATCTCAGGATGTGCTTCCAAGTATGATACCTGCTTCGCGAGGCGTTCCGGATGACTGATGTCGTCGGCATCCATGCGGGCGATGAAGTGGCCTTGAGCGTATGCGATGCCAGTATTCAGCGCATGCGCGATGCCGATATTCGGCTCTTCGATCAATCGGATGCGATCATCCTTCACGGCCCACTGCGTGGCGATCAAGATGCTACCATCCGTGGAAGCGTTGTCGATCAGCAAGAGCTCCCAGTCGGTGAAGGTCTGCTGGGCTATGCTGGCGATGGCAGCATCGAGTGTGGTTGCTGCGTTGCGGAAAGGAAGGAGGACGGAGACCTTTGGCATACTAAAGATCGCGATGGGTGATCAATGTAACGAGTGCCTGGCAGGCTACGTACCTTCATCATACCGCACCTAATCCTGATGACGACAAAACGCACCTTGTCCGTTCCCGTTAAGTTCAAGCTTACCGCACGGAAGCTCGGTCGCCTTCGCGGCAAGAGCATCAGCGCGTTGGTGGTGGAATTGAGAGAGCGTGAGGCGGCCAAGAAAATGGATCCGTTCGCGAAGCTGAGCGAGATCTGGAAGGACAACCCCGTTACCACGGAAGAACTGAGAAAGCGTGCATGGAAGCGGCATTGAAGGAGGGAGCGTCTCAATTGGGCGGACCGGAACAATCAATTCATTCGAACTGATGAGCTTTCTAAAAGCAGAATGGAGGAAGCTGGCGATAGCCAACTATGAAATAGACCCTGCGTTGCTGGAGCCTTTCATCCCAAAGGGAACCGAGTTGGATACTTTTCAGGGAAAGCACTTTTTGAGCTTGGTGGGATTCATGTTCCTCAACACGAAGCTTTTGGGATTGAGGATCCCATTCCATACCAACTTTGAAGAGGTGAATCTGAGGTTCTACGTTAAGCACCTTGAAAATGAAGTCTGGAAGCGAGGTGTCGTCTTCATCAAAGAGATCGTTCCCAAGAGCGCATTGACGTTTGTCGCGAACACCCTCTATAAAGAAAAGTACGAAAAGCTGCCAATGGGACACAGTTGGCACGTGGATGGGCAAAAGAGGACTGTTGCCTACAAGTGGAAAAAGGAGGGCCTATGGCAGAGCTTCTCGGTGAGGTCGGAAGTGGAACCATCCGTTATCGAACCAGAGAGCGAAACAGAATTCATCACCGAACACTATTGGGGTTATGCTAGGGTCGATCAAGACACGACGAACGAATATGAGGTCACTCACCCTAAATGGATGCAGTACAAGGTGAATGATTTTGAAGTAGATGTTGATTTTGGAGCGGTGTATGGCAAAGCATTTGATTTTCTGAATGAACGAGGTCCATCTTCGGTAATGTTAGCGGAAGGCTCGGAGATCACAGTAGAAGGCAAGAAGACATTTCGGAAATGACCTGGTCAGCCAGTTCGATGAAAGCCCAGCTTGTATCGCCTTATGCCTGTATGCTCGGTCAACTCGCGGTACTTCGGCTCAATGAGGAACGCAGCCTGAACCTCAATGGATCCCGCTGCCATTTTCTGATCGTCTGATCACTCCACCACCGCGATCCCCTTCAACACCACCTCCGCCTTCTTCGCGCCGATCTCCGAAACCACTTCCTCGCTTGTCGCTTCGCGTATCCCTTTGATGGAGCCGAAGCGCTTAAGCAGTTTCTGAGCAGTGCCCGGGCCGACACCGGGGATGTCCTCCAGCGCGGTGCGCACGGTGCGCTTGCTGCGTTTGCCACGGTGGTGCGTGATGCCAAAGCGGTGCGCCTCGTTGCGCATGAATTGGATCAACCGCAGACTGGTGCTGCGCTTGTCGATGTAGAGCGGATAGGGATCACCGGGGAAGAAGATCTCCTCGAGGTTCTTCGCGATGCCCACTACTGCGATCTTTCCGCGCAGACCGAGCCGGTCGAAGACATTGAGCGCGGCGTGCAACTGTCCTTTGCCACCGTCGATCACCACCAGTTGTGGAAGCGAGGCGCCTTCGGTTATCAGTCTGGCGTAACGACGTTCGACGGCCTCTTCCATGCTGGCGAAATCGTCTGGTCCCACCACGGTGCGGATGTTGAAGTGCCGGTAATCCTTCTTGCTCGGCTTGGCATCCTTGAAGACCACGCAGGCGCTCACGGGGTCGGTGCCTTGGGTATTGCTGTTGTCAAAGCACTCGATGTGCCGAGGCAACTCCGATAGTCGCAGGTCCTGCTTAAGCTGCTCTAGGATCCGGATGGTGGCCGCCTCCGGATCCACTAACGATTCCTGCTTTTGCTTCTCCAGCATGAAGTAGTGCGCGTTGCGCGTGCTCAGGTCCAGCAGGTGCTTCTTGTCGCCGCGCTGCGGTACCGTAAAGCTCAATTGCGGCATGTCGATGCCAGGGTCCATGGGCACGATCGCCTCCGGTGCATTGCTGCGGTAGCGTTGGCGCAATTCGGCGATCGCCAGTTGCAGCACTTCGTCGTCCGGCTCGTCCAGCTTGCGTTTCAACTCCACAGTGATGCCCTGTACGATAGCGCCATCGATCACGCGCATGTAGTTCACGAACGTGCTGAAGGTGTTGCGCGCCAGCCCGAAGACGTCCACGTCGCCGATGTCCGGATTCACTACCGTGCTACGGGCCTGGTATTTTTCCAGCTGTTCGATCTGCACTCGCATCTCCTCCGCTTGTTCGAACTCCAGCTTTTCAGCCTGGGCATGCATCTGCTCTTTCAACAGCCGCACCACGCCGCTGATGCGCCCCTTCACCACCTGCCGGGCCAGCGCGACGTTAGCGTTGTACTCTGCTTCATCCTGCAACGCTTCGCACGGTGCCTTGCAGTTGCCGAGGTGGAATTCGAGGCAGCGCTTGTACTTGCCCTTCGCGATATTCTCCGGGCTGAGATCGTAGTTGCATGTGCGCAGTTTGTAGAGCTGATGGACGAGTTTCAATAACGTCCTCATGGCGCGCACAGAAGCGAAGGGACCGATGTATTCCGAACCGTCGTCCTCCGGATTGCGCATGCCCTCGATGCGCGGGTAGTGCTCGTTGCGGATGCGGATCCACGGATAGCTCTTGTCGTCGCGCAACATGATGTTGTAGCGCGGCTGGTATTCCTTGATCAGCGAATTCTCCAGCAGCAGCGCATCGTAAGGCGTCTCCACCACGATGGTGCGCAGGTCGGCGATGTGGCTTACCAACGCGCGTGTCTTGCCGTCGGGGTGATTCTTAGCGAAGTAGCTGCTCACGCGGCTCTTGAGGCTGGTGGCCTTCCCGACATAGAGGATCTTGCCGTCTCGGTCATAGAATTGGTACACCCCGGGCTTGTTGGGGAGCAGGGTGATCTTGTCGCGTACGTTGAGGGGGTCGCTCATGTGCACCGCGAAATTACCGAGGGTGGCGGGACGATCGTCATGGAGGAACAGCACTTCCAGCATGCTTCTATCTTCGTCGCCCACAGAACAACCATGAACAAGCGAGTTACCGATGCCGATGCTGCCCTGGCCGGGCTGCGCGACGGCATGACCTTGATGGTGGGCGGCTTCGGCCTTTGCGGGATCCCGGAAAACTTGATCGCTGCCTTGGCGCGTAGCAATGCAAAAGGCCTCACCTGCATCAGCAACAACGCCGGAGTGGACGACTTCGGCCTTGGACTTTTGCTAAAGTCAAAGCAGATCAAGAAGATGATCGCCAGCTACGTGGGCGAGAATGCGGAGTTCGAACGCCAGATGCTGAGCGGTGAACTCGAGGTGGACCTCATTCCGCAAGGGACGCTGGCCGAACGCTGCCGCGCGGGTGGTGCTGGCATCCCGGCCTTCTTTACACCTGCCGGTTATGGCACCGAAGTGGCCGAAGGCAAAGAAACGCGCGAGTTCGACGGCAAGATGTACGTGTTGGAGCGCTGGCTTCGCGCCGACTACAGCCTCGTGAAAGCGTGGAAGGGTGATACCGAAGGCAACCTCGTCTACCGTCGTACCGCTCGCAACTTCAACCCCATGATGGCCATGGCCGGCACCATCACCATCGCGGAGGTGGAGCACCTGGTGGAGCCGGGCGAGATCGATCCGGACCACGTGCACACGCCGGGCATTTTTGTGCATCGCATCTTCCAAGGGAAGAACTACGAGAAGCGCATCGAGCAGCGGACGGTCCGGCAACGTGCCTGATCTTTTCCTTCACCTTATCACTCCCATCGACCATGGCCTTGGACAAGAACCAGATCGCGAAGCGCATCGCCCGCGAACTACAGGACGGCTACTACGTGAACCTCGGTATCGGCATCCCCACGCTGGTGGCCAACCACATCCCGCCCGGTATCGACGTGACGCTGCAAAGCGAGAACGGACTATTGGGCATGGGGCCCTTCCCCTATGAAGGCGAAGAGGACGCTGACCTGATCAACGCTGGCAAGCAGACCGTGACCTTGCTGCCTGGATCGGCCATCTTCGACAGCGCGACAAGCTTCGCCATGATCCGTGCGCAGAAGGTGGATCTCACTGTGCTCGGCGCCATGGAAGTCTCGGACAACGGTGACATCGCAAGCTGGAAGATCCCGGGCAAAATGGTAAAAGGCATGGGCGGCGCGATGGACCTGGTCGCAAGTGCGCAGAACATCATCGTCTGCATGATGCACACCAACAAGCACGGCGACAGCAAGCTGCTGAAGCAATGCTCGCTGCCGCTCACCGGCGTGGGCTGCGTGAAGCGCATCATCACCGACCTCGGCATGTTCGAGGTGACACCGCAAGGATTCAAGCTTACGGAGCGCGCACCGGGTGTGAGCGTGGAAGAGATCCAAGGGAAGACGGAAGGGCGCTTGGTGGTGGAAGGGGAGGTGCCGGAGATGGAGGTCTGAGGTCATGACGATGACCATCATTCCCGAGGCCGTGCTGCTACGGAATGCCTTGGATCCATCTTGGGAAGGCAGTGCCTGCTGAACAGGACCGGTATGGACGTTCTGCACAGGAAGGAAGGAGCATGGGGCGCTCGCATCTCCAAAGGAGAACTCTTGGCGCTCGTTATGACGGTGTGCGCTACTTGGGCCTATGTGGTGTTGCGCGCTTTCCTCGTTCCCTTTGTGCAGGATGAGGGCAACTCCTTTTGGCTTTTTGTCCGCACCGGTGAGTTCCTTCCTTTCCTGTCACATCCGGAGGCCGGTAACCACTTCCTCAATTCACTTTGTGGTGTGCTCGGCTATCACGTGTTCGGTTATTCCGCAGCGGGCATCCGTTGGGGTAGCGTGGCCGCCTTTCCGCTTTACGCCTGGGCCAGCTGGTATCTCGTACGGCCACTAGGTGCGCCGGTGCGTTGGTGCGCCCTGCTGGCCTTGCTCTGGTGCCCGTTCTTGTTGGATTACTTCTCCATGTTCCGCGGCTATGGGCCTGCGATGGCCGGTTGGGCTTGGGCGCTCTATGCGCTGGTCTCTCTCGCTCGGGAGGGTGCTCCGCGTTATTTCGTCCTTTTGGTCATTGCGTCAAGTTTGGCTCTCCTCGCCGACCTATCGTTGTTGCCGAGCTGCGCGATCTTGCTCGGATTGTCCGTGCTGCTCGTATTCCCACGCGTTCTGACCTATCGCCCTTCGGAGCGGTCGATCATTGGGTTCGCCTTGTTCATTATGGTAGCGATGCTGGCGTTTGCCGCAGCCATTGCGTTGGATCTCCAGCATCGTGACCTGCTCTATCTGGGTGATGGCAAGGGTTTCATGCACTCTACCGCGATCTCACTGGCGGGAGCGGTGTTTGGCGTTCCCTTTTCCCTGAAGGAGATCTGGCTCTTGGCGTTGCCCATGGTATGTGCGCTCGCCCTGGCGTTGTGGCAGGGCGTACGGCGGAAGCAGTGGCAACGACCACTCGCGTTGTTGGCGGCCGCCTTGGTGCTTGAAGTAGTTGCGCGTGAGTTGATGTTCCATCTCTTGGGCACCAACTTTCCGGAGGACCGAGCCGCGTTGCAGCTCCTGCCGATGTACATCCTGCTTTTCGCCTATGCCGTCCATACGCTGGCGGAATGGCACCGCGTGTGGGCTTGGGCCGCATTGCCGCTTCTGGCGTTACCGTTGCGAACGGTGCTCACACTGAACGCCGACCATTCCATGGCGAACTTCGAGCAGACCACGCCGCTGCGCTTCATCCATTCCGTGGAACAGCTCCAAGCCAAGACCGACCGACCGCTCATGTTATCCGGTTATGGACAATTCGCTCCGCCTTGGGCCTTTCACCAAGTGGCGGAAAGGGTGGCACCTATACCCATGCGACCGGATCCGCTCCTGAACGACCCCGATGATGTCCGCGTGCTTGCGGAATGGCAATTGAAAGAGCTGGGCGAGGGTTATCGGATCGTGGACAGCAGTTCTGGCAGCGGAGTATTCCTGCTTTTCCGGGATCGGCCATGCACGCTGGTACCTTGGCGCGACACCACGATAGTCCAGTTGAGGAGTCGCGCCGAATTCATTTCACTACCGGTCTTCAACAAAAGGGATACTGTAGATCGCTGCTTGATCTTCACAGGCACCGTTTCCGCAACGAACCCCGACTTCGGCCTGCAACTCATCACTGAAGTCTGTGATAGCCTCGGAAACAAGGTCCACTATGATGCCGTGTTCTTGGACCGTTTGCCACAGTTGGCTTCCGGTGCGCACGTGGAGGTGACACGCTTCCTGCCCGCACCTCCTCCCAAGGGCATTCGCAAGATCTATCTGTGGAATGCACACCATTCGGACTGCCGTTCGGCGGGGATCCGTGTTCGCATCATGGGCATCAAAAGGTGAACGTGGAGTGCTGTTCGACAGCGGAAATTGGCGCGGCTATCTTCGCGATCCTTTCATTTGTGATCTCCCATGCTCGCCAAGCTATTCGTGTTCCACTGGAACAAGTGGACGGTTTCAATTGCCATGGTGCTCGCCATGGCGTGGGGTATCAATTCAAGTTGGGATTACAATACACGGGGCCGCATGGACAGCTGGCAAAGCGTGATGTGGGCTGACGCCCCCGGTTATTACGGCTATCTCCCGGGTCTCTTCCGCTATCATTTCCGCGCTGCGGAAGTGGATCCTGCGTTGCCTGCCAAAGTGGGACATGGCTTTTCCTTGGACACGACCTCCGACCGGATCGTGACCAAGTATTTCTATGGCACGGCCGTTCTGGAACTGCCATTCTACGCGCTCGCCGAATGGTATAGCGGCTGGGGGACCACGGACGGGTTCACCTTCACACACCTCCGAGCAGTGGAGGTCGCGGGTATCTTCTATTGGATCCTGGGTCTATTGTTCCTCGGCCTTGCACTGCATCGTTTGATGCCGGCGGCAGCATGGGTGGCACCGGTGGTGCTAGGTGCCGTTTCGTTCGGCACCAATGTCTTTTACTATGCACAACGACAACCGGGCTATTCGCACATCTATTCGTTCTTTCTCATTTGCTTCGCCATCTGGTGCTTGGTCACGGGATTGAGATCCGCGAAACCCAGGTGGCGCCTGTATGGGTTCCACCTCGCTTGTGCATTGATCATCTGGACCCGGCCTGTGAATGCGATCGCTGTCGGCGGGCTCTATGTATGGCTGTTCTCCGTCTGCCCACAAACGTTTAGAACGTTCCGGTTTTGGGCGGTGGCAGCGATCACCTTTCTGGTCGTCGCGGCACCACAATTCCTGTATTGGCAATTCGTCCATGGACAATGGATCGTTTATGCTTACGGGAACGAAGGGTTCAGCAATTGGAGCCATCCTGACTTTATGAGCGAGTTGTTCAGCCCGGAGTTCGGCCTTGTTGCCCATGCACCGGCCATGGCGCTCCTGCCTTTGGGACTTTGGACACTGGTCAAGTCGACCAAGTATCCGGGCTACATCCTCCTCGGCGTGCTTGTGCTGGCCCTTTATTCCTGTGCCGCTTGGCATGCTCCAGGTTTCGGCTCTTCCTATGGCCTGCGGCCCATGGCGGAATACATGCCCTTTTTAGCTGTCGCGATCTGGTCCTTTCTTTCCTATCCGGGGCAAAAGGCCTTGTATTGGCGATGTGCCGTACTGCCCCTTCTGGTACTTTTTTCATTCATCAACTATCGGATCATGATGCAGTTCAGTGGCTGTCATGCACGGGAGATCTGGAACTGGTCCGAATATGTCAACGATTTCACGGATGCATTCTTCGGACATCTTGATCGTTAGGGTGAATGAGGAAGCCTGCTTTTTTATGAGCGGCGGATGGGCCAACCCAAAGGGCGTCCGTAGGATCTCCACTGCCCAGAGAATGGCTGCTAAACAGGGGTCCTAGATCCTTCGGAGTTATTTTCGACCGCATTTGATTCCTTGCATGAAGACCCTCTCCATCATCATCCCCGCCTACAACGAGGAGCGCACCATCCACCTCATCCTCGATAAGGTGCGGGCCGTGAAGTTGATCGAGGGCATCGCCAAGGACGTGGTGATCGTGAATGATGGTAGCACGGATGGCACGGTGGCCGCTGTGAAGCGCTACATGCTGGATCACCCCGGCATGGGTATCCGATTCATCCAACAGCCACAGAACATGGGCAAGGGCGCTGCTATCCATCGCGGGATACGGGAGGCCGTAGGTGAATACCTCATCGTGCAGGACGCCGACCTGGAATACGATCCGCGCGAATACAACGAACTGCTACAGCCGGTGGTGGATGGCTTTGCCGACGTGGTCTATGGCTCGCGCTTCATCGGCCACCACCCGCACCGTATCCTCTTCTTCTGGCACAGCATCGGCAACAAGATGCTCACCACCTTGTCCAACGCGTTCAACAATTTGAACCTGACGGATATGGAGACCTGCTATAAGCTGATGCGCAGCGATGTCGCCAAAGGGCTTGACCTGCGGGAGAAGCGTTTCGGCTTTGAGCCGGAAGTGACGGCAAAGCTGGCCCGCGTGAAGGGCGTGCGCATCTACGAGGTCGGCATCAGCTATTACGGTCGCACCTACTTGGAAGGAAAGAAGATCGGCTGGAAGGACGGCTTCCGCGCCATCTGGTGCATTGTAAAATACGGACTCTGATGAGCGGCCGATCGCGTGTGGCGATCCTGCTGGCACTGCTGCTCGGCGGCTGTGCGAAGTCTCCATCGCCATCTTTCGTCTCCTTGCAGAACGGCGCGTTCACACTGGAAGGAAAGCCCTTTTTCCCATTGGGGGTGAATTATGTGGTGCAACTGCAATGCATCGATTCCGCCTGCTGGGCCGCTCCGAGTCGCAACTATGAGCGCGGCGACACCTTCCGTTACAAGACCCGCGACTCTTCGCTGTTGGAGATGAAGGCTGAGTTCCGCCTGATGCGTGGCATGGGCTTCAACTGCGTGCGCTTGGCCGGTCTCGTTTCGGACCTGCAGGCGAAGGAGGGCTCAAGCGAGGTCTTCATGAATACCCAATACGGTCGCGGAGGGGATTCACTGTATGCACTCCATGGCGTTCGACTTACGAGATACCTCGATGCCGTTTCGGATGTGGTGCAACTCGCGAAGGAAGAGGGATTGAAACTGGTGATCCTCGTCCGGCTTCGACCGGAGCATCCCGAGTGGGAGGAGTTCTTCAAGCAATTGGCCGCACGGTTCAGCAATGATCCCACCGTGATGGCTTATGACTTCTTCAACGAGCCGCTCTATTTCGATGTGCACGACAGGCCCAAAAAGGACGTGTACGAACTGGTGAAGCACTGGCACTGGCTGATGAAGGCCGAGGCACCGCATCAACTCAGCACCATCGGCCTGGTGGGCGTGCCGGAGGTCTTCGCGTGGGACCCCAACATCCTCGACGTGGACTTCATCTCCTTCCATCCCTATGAATATGAGCCCGAGCAGGTGCGCAACGAGATGCATTGGTACGGCCAATACGTGGATAAGCCGTGGATCATTGGCGAGACCGCCATTCCCGCGGACAACGATTCCGTACCCTATGCGGATCAGCTCGCCTTTGCGCGGAAGACCTTGGAGCAAGCGCGGGCTTGCGGTGCGGTCGGTTACACCTGGTGGCAGTTCAAGGACGTGGGCTGGGGCACCTTCCACGCGGACTACATGGGTGTGATGAGCCGCGTGGGCAACACGCATGTGGTCGATGGACTTCCGGTGGTGCAAGGCTCCGTGAAACCCGTCGCGGAAGCCTTTCGCGATTTCAATCCCAATGCGCCGCGAGGCGCTTGTCTGCAATTGCCGAACTACTACAACTTCTCTTCGCTCACCTCAGCGCGACTAACAGGCCGCTTGTTGGATGAACAAGACAGACCGATCGAAGGCGGCGTGGTGACGGCATGGAACGCGGGATGGAGCAGTTCATACTACACGATCACGAAGAGCGACGGCTCCTTCGCCTTGTACAGTGATTTTCCTTTTCATCATTGGATGGCTTCTGCCACACGCTATTCCATGGTGCGCGGCGATGTGCGGCCCAACACCTACATCACTGACAGCAGCGGCACGCCCACCTTCTTCATCGGCGACCTGCGCGTGGAGCATCTGCCCTTCGCGGATCCGAAGCCCTGATCGCGTCACTTCGGAAAGGGCGCCGTGTACAGCTTGAACTTCTCGTTCGGTCCGATGCTCGAACTGATCGCGTGAAGCGTGCGCGTTACTGGGTCCAAGGCCACATACGACCCGTTGCTCGCTTTGATCGCAATGGTGCCGTCCGCCTGCGGTTCGATGGTGAACAAGCCGTAGTCCCCGAGGTCCATGGCGGTGGCCGCGAGCTGCTGTTGCTCGAGGAGCTCGGCGCAGAGGAAGGAATCATTCGGGCAGAGAAGAGCAACGCGGCCATCGCTGGTGTGCAAGCGCCGGAAGCTCTCCCACGGCCCCAAGCTGTCGCGATCCGCCTTGACCATCCGGTCGATCCAAGGGTCCACCGCGATCCATGCTCCGTTGGGTGCGCGCAGTCGAACGGTGTCGGTCTTTACGATCTTGGGAACCAGGCCATCTATCAGTTGCACGCGAGTCGGCGAGACGCCTTGGGACGTCGTCCAGCGCGCCAGCATGGCACTGTCCAATGCATCGAAGAAGCTCATGTATTTGTCCGGGTAGTAGCCGGTGTATGCATTGACCACGGGAATGCCGAGGTCCTGCGCGGCAAGCATCGCGGTGAGGTGGAGCATGATCAGCCGGAAGTGCGCATCTCCGGGATCCTCGATGCCGAAGTAAGGTGCGTAAGCGATGGCGTCGTAAGCCTTCGGTCCTTTGTATTCGCGGGTGATCCTGCGCTTCACCTCGGTCACGAGTTCCTGCGCATCGCGCTTCTCGAAGTGCTTCATCCAGGACACATCCCAGCGATTGTCCTGCACCACGAGCAGCGGCACGCACAGCGCCATCACCCAAGCCCGCCGCTTGGCGGTGAAAAGCGGGCGGAGCGCGAAGACGAAAAGCAGCACGAAGAACATCACCTGCACATTGATGATGCGGTCGATGGAGCGTAAGGAGGAGAACCCGGGCAGCGCGAACACCCATTGATACAGAGAGGATCCCGCGATGTCCATGCAGAACAGCCAACTCAGGATGAAAGACAGCAATAGTGCAGCGAGTATCGCGCGATACGCACGTGGTATCCACTTGATCCAAACGATGACGATCGCAACGCCGATCGTCAACCAGGGCATGCCGCCCAAGAAGAGCATCTGGTCCCACCAACTCGGGGTAACGCCCAGGCCGATCGCTGAGAGCATGCGCCAAGACAGCGCATTGGGATGACTGAAGAAGAACGAGATGGGCCGAGGAAGCGAGTCGGAGATATCAGCGAAGGTCCGCACGCCGCTCTCCGTGTGAAGCACCAAGGCCTGCATGCGCAAGTAGGGAAGGGCCACGGGTAGAAATAGCGCCACTCCAAGGGCCAACACCAGCAACCAGCGGAGTGCGTAGCGCCATGTCAGGAATTGTTTCCACCAGTTGGTATTCCGCAGGAAAACGAGATGGCCCACCGCAAGGAAGAAGAGCCCGTAGATCAGCATGAAGCCGAGGTACATCCCACAGTAGAACTGGTATACCACAGCCAGCACGGTGAACGCGAACCATTTCAAACCACCACGGGCCAGGTAGCGCCAGAGGAACCAGAAAGCGAGGGGCACCATGAACTTGGGGAAGACCTGCGCATGGCCCATCTGGCTCATGTTGTAGATTCCGAAGGCGAAGATGTATGCGCCGCATGCCGCCAACACATCCACGCCGACCCACTTCCGCAGCGCGATGAAGCAGCACCAGAAATTCAGCGCGAAGAGCACAACGATCCACAGCTGGAGCGCGCTTTCCCGACTGAAACCGATGGAGCGGATGGCCGCATAGATCGGTGCGGTGCCCAGCAGATTATCCGAAAGCGCGATGGTGTTGGTGTAGGGATACATGAACGGCGCATCCCAATAGCTGTGCTCTTTTCCCGTGGCATATCTGTAGAAATGCTCCAGCACGTAGTTGTTGAAGCGGGCATCACCAAGGTCGCCGGGGATCACTGTTTGTTGTGGGCCCAATACCGCGATGGGCACGGACCACATGCCGAAGCCGAACAGCGCAAGCACGATAACGATACTGGCCCATCGGAAGCCCTTGCCACGAGGAAGGGCCGGGAGGTCAGTGGTCGCTGTGTCCATGGAAGAGGGCGCTGCGAAGATGGGGAGAGGTTTTTCATTTGAACCGCCACGACGCTACGGCGCAACGGGAACGCTACGCCTGAAATGAAAAATGATGCTCCGATAAGTATCGGAGGAAAAATGTAGAATACAGAACGAGGGTCTCGGGCTCCTTTGTCGCCGGTTGGTAATTACCAGCGGCAGCAGCCAGTAGCGGTCGGCAACGTCCGATCACCAATTACTGGTCACCGGTCAACGTCCCCTTGTTCTTCTGTGTCCCCAAGCATCCGTGGCGTGTCTTCCCTTGCCGCCGTTGCTTCCCTCACGTCCTTGACCTCCCTCACCTCCTTCTCTCACCTCATTAATGTGTCCCATATTTAGCACCTCATGAAGCTGCGCCCACCTCCTCTTGTTAGCCTGTGGTGGCTGGCGTTGGGCGCGGCCGCCGTCTGGATGCGGCACCGCTCCACCGGCATTCTCGAAAGCGGCGACGGTATCCAGCATTACCAGATCGCTCGCTACGCCTGGCAGCATCACGAGCTGTTCCTGCATGCCTGGGGCAAACCGCTCTTCACGCTGTTTTCATCACCCTTTGCGCAACTCGGTCTTTTGGGCATGACGCTCTTCAATGCGCTGTGCTTCGTGGCCACTGCCTGGGCCGCGGACGGGATCCTGAAGCGCGCCGGTCAAGCATCGCGGTGGCTCTATGCACCCATCCTGCTGATGGTGCCGGTCTATGGCACCATGGTGCTGGCCGGTATGACGGAAGTGCTCTTCGGCCTGCTCACCATCCTTGTGATCCGCGCGCTCTTCGAGGAGCGCTATGTGTTGGCGATGGTGCTCCTTTCATTCACGCCCTTCGCCCGGCCGGAGTACATCGGCTTCATGCCCTTCGTGCTGGCTTGGATGATCGGCAAGCGACAGTGGCGCGCCCTGCCTTTCGTAATGACCGGCCCCATCCTCTGTGCGTTAGCGGGCTGGATCATCATGAACGATCCGCTTTGGACGCTGCATGACGACTCCTACAGCGGTGCCGCCTCGATCTATGGCCACGGGACGTTGTTGCATTTCGTACAGCACCTACCGGAGATCTATGGAAAGCCGTTGTTGTTCGCAGGCATTCCTGCAGTAGCGGCTGGCATCTGGCTTTGGTGGAAGAAGCATGAAGACCGTTCCACATTGCGGCTATTGATCGTTGTCGGCCTCCTGCCGAGCTTGGCCATCGCCGCTATCCATTCCTATCTCTGGTGGAAAGGCTTGAAAGGATCACTCGGTTTGCTGCGCGTCCTCGCGACCACCGCGCCGCTGATCGTGCTCTGCGTGGTGTGGCCCATCATCCGCGCCTTGTCCTTGCCGCGCGTCTGGTGGATCGAACGCTTCGTCTTCACCATGGGCGTCGGCGTGCTCTTCCTGCATGCCATGTGGAAAGCACTCCTCATCGTGCAGCCGCTGCCGGTGGTGCCGAACGACTATGAGGTCTTCGTGCAGCGCGTGGGGGAGGAGGTGGGCCGCATCAAAGGCGGATACGATCGCGTGCTCTACTACCATCCCGCAGTGGCCTTCTACGCGGGCATCGATCCCTTCGACCATTCAAGCGCCATGCAGCTTTTCGGTATCGACAGCTCGCGCGCCGATCTGGGAATGGGGCCGAATGACCTTCTGGTCTGGGACGCTCACTTCGGACCGAACGAGGGACATACGCCACTGCGCCTTTTGCGTGATCGCCCGGGATTCCGATTGGAGGAAGTGATGGTGCCGCAGGACCGCATGGAGGTACTCGGCGGACTTCCCTTCGAGGCTTGGTTCTTCCGGCGAGGGACCGATCAACGGCACGAGCAACATACACTGCTCTTCGACGCAAGGATGCCGATCCCGACGGACCTCGAGCACCACGTGGATACGATCCCCTGCGCTGATGGCGATGTGGCGTGGTGTTTCAAGGCGGAGGAATTTCCGTTGGAGGTGAAGAGCATGCCGCTCGATACTTCTGGACTGGTCTATGCGCAGGTCGTGGTGAGCGGCACGTTCAAACGAAGGAACGGCAAGGGCGAAGACATCAAGATGATCGTTTCCGCCTACGACACGCCGGAGAAGGCGGGCTACTGGTGGGAGCCACTCCATGACGGTCCATTCATCTTCACGTATCGTGTGCCGGCAGCTATCGCCGCGCTGAAGTACAAGCTCTATATCTGGGACATCAACAGCAATGGGTGCAGCATCCAAGACCTGCGTGTGGATATCGATAGGGTGTTGCGGTAAGTTCTCTTTTTCGCAAACCGGTCACCGCAACCTTGGGAGGAAATGACCGCGGCCAACATTAGCTACCTCATCTAAATTCGACCACCATGTTCCTGACCGACCTTCCTCGCTGCCAGCAGATCGCGCTGGTAACTGGGATGGCTTTGGGAGGAATATCCATAGGTCTGGAGCTGCGCCACAAGACCGGCTGGGCGTTCGCCATACTCACACTTGCGGCATTGGTGCTTCGTGTCTCCGCCGCTTTTCTCGACCCTTTCCTGAACACGTGGGACGAGGTGTTCCATGCTGTGGTCGCTCGCAACATGATGGACCATCCCTTCCTCCCGATGCGAATGATGATCTTACACCAGCCTCGGACCGCAGCAGCATAGAAGAGCATGCATGATCACTCCAGCGATCGCGCTATTGGAACGCCGATCCATTCCTCGTTAGCGCGGTGGTGCATTGTTGGACTGGGCTTGCTGCTTCTGGCATACACCACGGTCCGCGCAGTAACGGTATCCTTCTCGTGGGACGAGACGTGGACCTTCATCCATCACGTGACGAAGAGCATTTTCTATCAGCGGACCTATGACGCCATGGGGGGAAACCACCATCTGCTGAATGTATGGATGATGTGGCTCAGCTGGAAGATCTTCGGCAGCAGTGTCTTAGCACTTCGACTCCCGGATCTGCTTGCCCATGTGATCTATTTATACGCAACCGGTCGCATCGCCTTGAAGGCGCGTTCCGGGTTCTTGGCCGTTGCGGTATTCGTACTGCTGAATGTGCATCCCTATTTGCTGGACTTCTTTTCCCTGGCACGCGGTTACGGCTTGGGCTGCGGCTGGATGATGCTGGCGCTTTGGCATGTGTGGCGCTATTTCAACGAACGTCAGTCCGTTCGTCAGGTCCTATGGGCATCCGTCTTCGCATGCTTGTCTGCGATGTCCCATGTCATCATGATCAACTTCCTGTTGGCATTGGGACTCGCATTTCTTGTCACTTGGGCAGCGCAGATGGGCCGGACCGGGTTCCTTCCATGGAAGCGCCATGTGTTGGCCTTGTGCGCGGCCACTATCGCAGGACTTGCCGTGATCATGCCCGATGCGCTCGGTCTTTTCAATGGGGGCTCCCTGAATTTTGGATGTGACTCGTTCTGGGATTGTATGGTGCGCACATTGGGGGAGAAGGTGCTTTATCACCAACCCTATGCGACACCGGTCTTGACGATCATGGCCATCGCGATACTCTCGGTCGCCCTCGTGTGCCTCTTGACCTTGGTCATGGCCAAAAGGGGCGGATGGTCGACACGAACGAGGCCCATGCTATTCGGGGTCTTGATCCTTGGAGGATGTCTTCTGTCATTTGCTCTACAGCAGGCACTTTTCCATGTCCCACTGCCGCATAGCCGAACGGGGCTTTTCCTGGTCCCGCTGACCGCATTCGTCTTGGCGACGGCCTTGGTGGCTTGGCCGCGACCTGCATGGATCCCCTCTGTTGCAGCAGGCCTGCTGTGCATCCCGTTGATCGTGCATCAATACAACTGCTTCAACTTGACCTATGCCGTGGAATGGAAGTCGTCCGGCGAGGTCGCACATATGTTGGACATTATCGCGAAGGACCATGCGCCCTTATCGGAGCAGCGCCCTATCGTCACGCTCTGTTCAAGCTTTGAGAGTTGGGGCAGCATCCCATACTACCAGCGCACACGGAACATGCAATGGCTGGTGACCACAACGCGAAGGACGCCTGAAGCTTTCGCCAACAGTGACTACTACATCGTGGAATATGATGGAACCGACCAGGTCGATACGGTCCATTGGCAGATGCTCTACCATTCGCAGGCCGGCAACACCAGCCTATACCGGGACCGGCGATGGCGCGACCCGCTGCACACGGTGGTTTTCCATGCAGTGAACGATATGGAGGACATCAACCTGCTGGGCAGTTCCACCGATCATGCCGTAAGCGGAAAGCGCTGTATTCTCTTTACTACGCAGGTGCGATCCGCGAAGCCGATCACGTGGGTGGTCCCGAAGGATCAAGCCGGGACCCCTACTGAGGTCACCGGCTCGGGCATGGTACTTCAATCGGATGACAGTGATTGGATCACACTTGTACTCTCATTGAAACGAGGGGGCAAGGAAGTGGAGCACACGGAGGTCAGCTCAGCGGGCCAAACGGTCAACTTTGGAAAGTGGAACCGCGTAGGGATCATATTGCGTCCATCTGTGCCTCTTGAGGCTGGGGATAGCATCCAACTCATAGCGTTGCCCCTCACCGATGATATCCCGCTCTACTTGGACGACCTGCAGATGACGGTGTTGCACTGATAGCGACCTGCAAGTGCCGATCCATATTCGTGGCCGGAAAAAATAAGGAACTTCCCGCGCCGGGACCTTTACCATTTCCACCACTCTTCGAGGCTCACGCCATGTCACTGAAGCAACGCTTCTCCTCCCCATCCTGGATCACGCTGGCGTTGATCTGGTTGACAATAGGCATGCTCCAGCCGTGGAAGGGAATGATGTTCAAGTGGGACTCTTTCGGCTATCACTTGTATTTGCCTGCCGCCGTGATCCATCACGACCCAATGGTGTGGGACCTCGGATGGGTGGAACAGGACCGAAAGGAACAGGATGCTTCAAGTACGCTTTACCAGATCAGCCTTCTGCCGAAGGAGAAGCACGTGATAAAGTATCCCATTGGGCTTGCGGTGATCTGGAGCCCGTGGTTCATGATAGGCCATTGGGTCGCTGGCATCACAGGTCAGCCACAGGACGGCTATTCACCACCGTACGACCAGGCCATCCGCATCGGTATGTTGCTCTATCTGCTGCTCGGCCTTCTTGCCTTGCGCCGGGTGCTGTTGGATGCGTTCGGTGAATGGACGACAGCCTTCACATTGCTGCTGCTATTCGCAGCCACCAACCTGATCGACCAAGCGACGATGGGTATGGCGATGCCGCACTTACCATTGTTCTGTCTGTACGCTGGGATCCTCTGGGCCACCATCCGCTGGACCGCTGATCGCCGCATGGGCCGGGCCGTGATGCTTGCCATACTCATGGGGTTCGCGATGCTCATCCGGCCGAGTGAAGGGCTGTGCGTGTTGCTACCACTGCTTTGGCGCGGCAACGATGAAGCCTCCTTCTTCACGCGCATCTGGCGATCGCGTTGGCAATGGGCCATGATCTTGTTGGTCATGTTCCTGATCGGACTTCCTCAATTCCTCTACTGGGAAAGGGCCACCGGAAGTTGGGTGCTGGATACATACAACAATCCGGGTGAAGGCTTCGATCTGGGGACGCCTTACACATGGCCTTTCCTGTTCGGCTTCCGCAAGGGTTGGTATGTCTACACCCCGTTGATGTTGATCGCCACCGCAGGTATCGCTTCGTTGTGGAAGCAATGGCGTGCTGCCGTTTTGCCCGTGTTGATATTCATGGCCTGCAGCATTTTCCTGCTTTCCAGTTGGACCTGCTGGTGGTATGCGGACAGTTTCGGTTCTCGCGCCATGGTGGGCTCTTATGCGGTGATGGCACTCCCTCTAGCCGCCGTGCTGCATTGGGCAACGAACGGATCAAGGCTCCGTCTAGCGGGCATGGTGTCCCTTCTGTCCGTCTGCGCACTGCTTAACATCTTTCAGTATTGGCAGTTCAAGCAGGGCATCATCGACTCTTCCAGAATGACCTGGTCGGCCTATGCAGCTGGCTTCGGCCAGATCGAAAAGCCGAAGAACTTGGAGGCTCTGCTCCTGGTCCAGCGTTCCTATACAGGCGATCCTGGAGCACCGGACAGCTCGCGTTATGTCCGCCTACCCATGCCAGAGATGACGGCGAAACTGCCCCGGCCCGATACATTTATCCTCGATACTGCGACCAACTTATCGCACCTGGCCTATCGCTTGGATCCGAAGCATCCGTTCACTTCCGCGGTGCGCATCCCGTTCAAGGAACTGACCACACAAGACCACGCGTGGGTCGAGTCCGAATGGCATGTCCTGATGCCGATGGCCGGTGCGAAGGGGAACTTTGTGTCCCTCTTTTTACATGGGGGGCAGAACTATGCGTACATGGCCGAGTCGTTTGAAAAGAAGGAGGTCCGGTCCGGCGTTTGGACCACGCTGCGCACCTATTATCTCACACCCGAGGTGCGCAGCAAAAGTGATACACTAGTGTGCTATTTCTGGCTGCGTGACACGTTGCCACTCTATGTTGAAGGCCCAAAGATCACGGTCTTCCAGCCTAAGCCATAGCAAGACGCCGATGGCTTGGCCACCCGCTCATACCAACGCAATGTCCTGCTCCCGCACGGTCGCTTCCCCGCACAAGCGCAGATACAGCTGCGCAGTGGCCACCACGTCCTTCTTGCAATACGTCGCGATGCGTTCGACGTCCTTGTCGGCGTAATAGACCCGCGCCACGTCAGCGCCGGAGATGTCATCCTTCGGCGTAGGGATGCCGAGGATGTGCGTGAGCAGCGCCAGCGAAGTGAAGTTCTTGCGGTCGCCGAAGCTCCACATGTTCATCGTGTCGAGGAAGCCCAGCTCCCACGGTTTCAAGCCGCCCACGTCGAGCAGCTTCGGCAGCTTGATGCGATGCACGATGCAACGGCGCGCGATCCACGGGAAGTCGAACTCCTTGCCGTTGTGTCCGCAGAGCCAGTGGTCGTCGGTGTTGTAGCTCTTGTCCAACAGGTCGACGAAACGTTGCAGCAGATCGCGCTCGTCATCGCCATGGAACGAGGTGACGCGCAACGCATGGCCGCTGCCTTCCTTCTTCACTCCACCGACACCGATGCAGACGATCTTCCCGAATTCCGCGAGGATGCCACCGCGTTCGCCGTAGACCTCTTCCGCGCTTTTGCCGCTGCGCTCTTGCTCGAAGCGCGTTTTGTCGCCGAAGAGCTTCGCACTGCGCTCATCCAATTCCTTGAACTCGCGGTATGCGGGCACGGTCTCGATGTCGAGGAAGAGGATCTTGCTGAGGTCTTTCACGTGGTCGGCGCGCATTTGTCGGAGATATATGGTGATCGGTGATCCGTGACTGGTGATAGGCAAAGTACGACTCAAGACTCTCGATTGTAGGACTCACGATCGCACTCACGGTTGCTCCGCCGCCAAAGCCCGAGCGATCTCCGTGTACTCGAACACATCATGCGGATGCCCGACGTCGTTGTGCTCTTCCCACTTCATGCCAGTGCGCACCATCACCAAGCGTTCTTTCGGGATCACCACCACGTACTCGCCATGGAAGCCGCGGCAGTAGTACATCTGCATGCCATCCACCGTCGCGAGCCACCAGTAGAAGCCGTAGCGGTTATTGGGCTGGCCCTGATCCATCAGCTTCGCCGGCGTGATCGACTCCTTCCAGTATTCCTCCGGAACGATGCGTGTGCCTTTCCACATGCCGCTGTCCAACCACAGCTGTCCGATACGGGCGAAGTCGCGTGCCGTCGCGTATAGACAGCAGAACGCCTTGAAGTCACCGTCCTTGCGATCTTTTCCCCAGTATGCGGTGTGCTCCGCGCCAAGCGGGTTCCAGATCTTCTCGCGCACCAGTTCGTCCAACGGCTTGTTGTAGATCTTCTGCAGCACATCCGCCATGATCTGCGTGCTGCCGCTGATGTAATCGAAGTCCTGCCCCGGCTCTTCGCGGCAAGGCTGGTCCATCGCCAGCTTGCTCACATCGGTGCCGTAGTAGCCCTTCGCATTATCGCTGAATGGGTTCGCGCCACTCTCGCTCCAGTCCAGGCCGGTGCTCATGGTGAGCAGGTTCCATAGGGTGATCTTCTTGTGGCATTCGTAATAGGTGTCGAACTCCGGGAGGTATTGGCCCACAGGCGTATTCAGGTCGGTGATCTTGCCCTCCTTCATCGCCACGCCAACGAGCACACTGACGTAGCTCTTCGCCATGCTGAAGCTGTTGCTCACCGAATCCTCGCGCCAGCCGTCGAAGTAGTCCTCGAAGAGCAGGCTGTCATCCTTGATCACCGCGAAGCCCACGGTGTTCAGCTTGTTCAGCGTGATGATCTGCTCATCGGTGAGTGAGAGCTTGCCATAGCGCTCGCTCATCGGCCAGGGCTGCGGGTCGTCCGCAGGGATCGTGTTGTAGGGAAAGAAGTTCCGGTCGTCGATCTCGGGCCCGTTGCGTCCTTTGAGATAGGTGAAGCGCACGCCCTTCACCAAGTGCCCGTTGCCGGTGATGTAGCACAAGGCGATAAGCAAGGCGATGATGCCGACGAGCCACAGGACGATCTTGAGGATGGTGCGCATGGGGAGGTGGTTGCGCTTCGAAAGTATGAGTTGGTGAAGGAACCGAACCGCTGATGAACACAGATGGACGCTGATGACACCAAAGCCTTTCAACATCAACGCATATCAGCGTTCATCCGCGTGAATCTGCGGTTCTACCCTTATAACATTAAACACCCTCCTTCAGCGTTTGGAAAGAACCACCCGTTTCCAGTCCAATCTGGAACGCTTGAAATTGATGATGAGGCCGACCGGCAAACCGGTGATGCGCAAATAATTCAGCATTTGGCCAAGTTCGTGCTCCGTGATCCGGTCTACGGTTTTGGTATCAACTACCACCTTACTCGCCACGATAATATCAGGAACATACTCACCCACAAGCATCGACTTGTACGTTACCGGGAACCGTGGTTGCTGCTCGAACGAAAGGCCTCGGATCCCCAGTTCCACACATAGCGCATTTTCATAAGGTTTCTCCAACAACCCATGGCCCATGGTGTTGATCACCTCCAACGCGGCACCAATGATATCCTCCGTTTCCGGTATTTCAAGATCATGGCCCATATCAGCGTTCATCAGCGGCTCGTCAACGGATGTCCTATCAGCGTCCATCCGCGTTCATCAGCGGTTCAAAAACAGGAGCTTCCCTTGAAGGGCTCAGCCCTGAAAGGTAGGATCTTCACGATTCCTCTACCTCCAGCAACGCCGCGGGAATGAAGAACAGGTCCAGGTCGTGGTCGTAGGCGAGGAACTTATCGTTCCATGCTGGGCCGAATTTTTCCTTGAAGGAGCGCAGGCCTTTGTAGTGGGAGAAACGTGCGATGCGCTCATAAGCGAATTTCAAGGCGCGCTCCGGCAGGTCCTTCGCCTGGGTGATGCCTGACATGGGCACCAGGCCGAGATTCACGTGCATGTATCCTTCCGCCTTGAAGTGCGCGAAGAGCTTTACCATCAGGAAATCGGTGACGTATCCCGGCGCATCTCTGACGGTGCGCAGCAGATCGTAAGTGGCCTCGCCGGGAACGCCGTCCGGAATGATGTTCGTGAAGGCCAGCACACGGCCTCCGGCGTTCTCCACGGTGAGGATGGTATCCTTTCGAAGCAGCGCTTCATCGAACACACCTTGTGAGAAGCCCGCTTCCTGCTTGCCGTTGGAAAGCCATTCCGCGCTGACCGACTTCAACTTCTGCAGCACACCCTCGGACACCGGCGGCGGATGGGTTACCAGCACCAGCCCTTCGCGCTCGGCGCGGCTCAAGCTGTTACGCAGCGTCTTCTGGTCCTTACCCGCCAAGTTGAACGCACTGAGGTCCAGCACAGCTTCCTGGCCTATCGGCAGGACCTTCTTGCCCATGGCCTTCAGGCTTGCGGCATCGGCAGTACCCACGCGGTAGTACACCGGTCGCAGGTTGTTCTCCCTGCAATGCGCATCGAAGGATCGCACCAGCATCTCGCGTTCCGGAGCGCTTGCTGCCGTTGGCATATCCAACGCTATCGCGTAGCCCTTGGCCGTTGCGTACGACACGAATCCATCGCGGGCCTCCGGCAGATAGAGCTGCTTGTCCGCGGCCACCTTGAAGTGGTCCAACGGCGAATCGCCCCACTTGTGCAACAGTTCCGTGGCGCGCTCATTCTCCGCACTTTCCGCGCTGGCAGCTGCCCATGGACGCAATAAGGAATAGAGGCCGAAGGTGATGACACAGGCGAACGCAATGCGAAGGCTCACGATGAATTCATTGGCGAAGTGCGTGTGCGCCACCAGCCCATCCTGTCCGAATAGGAAGAAGACCTTCAGCGTGTTCGTCACCGATTCACGGAAGGTGAAGTCGATATTGAAGTCGCGTCGGTCGAGGAAATAGAAGCCGAGGATGCCGAAGATCAGCACGCCGCCGAATGTGGCCGCCAGCACGGTGATGCCGGTGTAGCGCTTTCGACTATCGCTCTTCAGTCGGTATTGGGAGCGTGTATAGATCAACACCATGACCATGGCGAATGCCAAGGCGGCACCTTTCATGTCGAACGCCTTACCGAGGTGACCGGCCATGGAGGCCAACGCCAACAGTAGTGCGAACCACCACGCCAGCCGCAGCCCGCGCACCAGAGCGATGGAGATGAAGAGCAGCAACAGCCCTGCGATAAGGATGGTGAGGGAGCTGGCGTCGAGCGTGGCAGAGGGGACCAGCCCGTGCAGCACGCGCATGCGGTGGGCCGCCGCAGGGTTTGCCGCGGAAGCGATGTTCACCACGCCCAAGACCAAGGCCATTACCGCGGGTAGGAGACGCAGGGCAAGGCTGTTGCGGCCGCGGATGAAACTGAAAAGGCTCCAGACCAAGGGCAGCCAGAATTCGAACAGGCGGAAGAGCAGAACGGCGCCGAGTGCTTGTGCCTCTTGCATGCCGTAGCGCACCAACACCGCTGTCATCGACACCTCGATCGCTCCGAGGCCGCGCAGGAAAGGCGAAGCGACCAACAACAACACCGCCACCACATAGCCCACCGCCGCCAACTCCCAATGGCTGCCAAGGCCCAAAGCCTGCATGGCCACATAGAGGTGCAGCATCCCCACCACCTCGATCGCCAGCGAAGCCAGCAAAGTTTTCAAGACCTCACCGCGCTTGACATGGCCTTGGCCCATTTCCTCCAGCACGGCACCCAAAGAGGGATCCAGCTTGGCCGCCCAGCGCGCTGCCCAGCCTTGATGCGTAAGTGAGCGGACCAGCCACAGCAGTCCTGCGATGAGCAGTACCAAGGCGATAAAGGCGACGGCCACATCGCTGGAGAGACCATGCATCAGGAACAGATAGCCCAGCAC
>JBEPUG010000033.1:0-24315 GCA_041691695.1 Flavobacteriales bacterium | reverse complement strand
GCTTTTTCAGGTCAAGGAAGAGGCCCCATTTCTTCAGTATGGGTACACGGTGCGTCTCCACCAGTTCGATCAATGTTCCGTCCGGGTCCTGAACATAACAGAAGCGGCCACCCGCGCTTTCCATGGCGAAGGTGTCTTGGCTGTCCACGGCGAATTCAACGTTATGCGATCGCGCATGCGCCTTCAATCCGTCCATATCCAGCACGTCCATGCAGAGGTGAATGAAGCCTGTTTCACCCCACCAGCGGTCCTTGAAAACATGTGTGCGCTGTTCGTCCAGCGCCTGCACCAGTTCGATCTGCACCGAGCCGAGCAATCGCCCGAAAGCGCCTTCACCCTTGGAGGTCTTCCGCAGAAGGATCCGATGGAAATAGCCGTCGGGCCTGGACTCTGTGACATCGTACACCAACTCCCCGATGCCGAGCACATCGCGGTAGAAGGGCAATGAGCGTTGCATGTCCGAGACCCCGATCACCACGCCACCGACACCGCCCACCGGATGGTGCGTACGGCTGAAGAATTCCTCCACGTGTATGAGTTCGAAGTTGTTTCCGCAGTGGTCGTGCACCGTGCATGAAGTCTCGTCGATCGGGTCCTTGAACAAGGGGCCAGTTTCGATCCCCTCACGTTCCGCGAGCGCCGCGCGTGCTACCCTAACATCCTTACAGTTCAGTTTCACCGCAATTATACCGAGGTCGCCGAAGCGCGTCCGTGATGATCTTGATCGCGGCGTGCGGTCCATGTACTGCCAGACCTCGAAGCCGCCACCACCGCGCATGTTCAGGGTGAGCGCCGCCCTTCTGCGATGGACTATTCCTCCTGTGAAGCCGGACATCAATGTGGCTGCGGCGGTGTCGTCGAAGACCATTACGGCCATGCCGAAGAGGTCGCGATAGAGCGGCAATGCGCGGGACGCATCGACCACACCGATCCCTACTTGTTGGATGCCGCTGATGAAGCTCCGGCGACCGGGCTGGCTTGTTTTCATGCGGTCGTGCAGATCCATTATCTTCCTCCAAAACGTCGGGCCATTCGGCGGAAGGTGGAAGGCAGGAACCACCAACACCACCAGAGCATTCGCTCCTTTCCACCGATCACCACCGTGTACCTACGTTGCCGCATGGCCCTAAAGACCATTCGGGCGCATACCTCCACGGGCATCCCGTTGCGTTGCCCCGCGTCCATGGTCGCTTGCGGTGTGCCGTCGGCGGTAAGGGCGTGAAGCGAGATGTCCGTGCGGATGCGGCCGGGATGGACCAGCAACGCATGAAGTCCGGGAACCGGCCGCTCTACCTGCAACGTCTCGAACCAACCGGTGAGCGCATGTTTTGCCGCACAGTAGCCGCTGCGCAGAGGGAAGCCCATCAGCCCGGCCACGCTGCCGATCGCCACCACCATGCCGTGGCCTTGCTTTCTGAATGTCGGAAATAGCGCCCGGGTCAATTCGACGGGAGCGAAGAAGTCCACTTCCATCAAGCTTCGCAGTACTTCCGGCCTTACCTCGTCCGCAGTAGCACGCTGGCTGATCCCTGCGGCATGGATCACCGTATCCACGCGGCCAAATGCTGCTAAAGCGGCTTGGACCACACGTTCGCGTTCCTCCGCGCTTAGAAGGTCAGCGGGCAAGATCACCACTTCGGAACCACGCGCCCTGCATGATATCGCCACAGCCTCCAAGCGCTCGATGTTGCGTGCGGTGAGCACCAACTTTACAGCAGGTCCGGAGAGTTGTCGCGCCAATTCCGCACCGATGCCCAACGAAGCGCCGGTGATCCATGTCACTGATCCTTCAGAAGGCATTCTTGCGGTAATTCAGCATGCTCCGATAGGTCTTGAGCATCTCCTCCTGTCCCGCGCCACGCCGATACATGCGCACCACCTTCAGGTTGGCCAGTTGCACGCGCAGCCATCCGTTGCCGTCGTATTTGCGTTCCGAGATCATCGTGCTTTCGGTGGAAAGATGGAAGTGCCCCATCTCCCTCATGCGCTCCAACAGCTCGTATTCCTCCATGATCAGCATGTCCTCGCGATAGCCGCCGAGACGCTCGAAGAGTTCGCGCTTCACCCAGATGCTTTGGTCCCCGCCGCGAAAGAACGGACGGTCGAAGCGCGTGAAGAAAGCGTTGATGCGGAGGATCGAGCGGTGCGTGTCGAAGCGCGTGCGGAAGCTCCCATGGTCGTGTCCTGCAGCGATGGCCTCGGTAATGATCCGAGGGAATCCTTTCGGTGGCCGCGTGTCGGCATGGACGAAGTAGAGCACGTCGCCGGAGGCTTGGCGCACTCCGTGGTTCATTTGACCAGCACGCCCTTTCACGGGGGAGATCAGCGCGGAAGCGCCCAGTTTGCTTGCGATATCAAGTGTGGCATCCGTGCTTCCGCCATCGCTGACGATCACTTCATACGGCTCGCCGCCTTCCGCGGAAAGCAAGTGCTGAATGGTATCCCCGATGCATCCGGCCTCATTGAAGGCGGGGATGATGACGCTGATGCGCGTGTGGCGATCACCGCTGGAGTTCGTCATGGATCACAGGCGAAGGTCCGTATTATTGGATGGGACAAGGGTAAAGTATAATGATCTTCAGGAAACGTGCTGCGTGGGGACCGGTGCCCAGTGCTTGCCGGGCACTGGGCCTACATTGGCATTTTCCCGTATCTACGCAAGGATGCACGGCATGGACCTGATCACGAACACCATTTCGTTCATCGCTACCACATGAGGACGATCGCGTTGATCTGTTTGCTGGCATTGGCTCCTTTCGCTGTTTCGGCGCAAGTGGACAGCACGCGGGATGCTCATCGGTTGAAGGTGATCGCACTGCCAGGCGTGTTCTCTTCGCCCGAGACCAGCTTGGGCTTCGGTGTGATCGGCATCGGCACGTTCAGGCTTCCTCAGGAAGGTGCGGAAACGCGTACCTCTCAAGTCAGCGTTGGCGTTTCCTATACCCTGCTCAACCAGTTCCTCTTCTACCTGCCATACCAGCTGTATTGGAAGCAGGAGCGCTGGAAATCGTATGGCGAGTTGGGCTGGTACAAATACTTCTACCGCTATTACGGCATCGGCCCCGGCCACGGCGCGGAAGGCGAGGAGAACTATGACGTGCGCTATCCGCGGATCCGGCTGAACCTCATGCGTCGCGTGGGAAAGAGCGTTTCACTGGGAGGGGGTTACGTCTTCGACAACTTCAATATCACCCACTTCGACAGCACCGGCGTGTTGCAGCAACACTTGATCACCGGGACGGAGGGCGGCATCATCTCGGGCGTCGGCCCAGTGGTGAACGTGGATACGCGGGACAACATTTTCGAACCCTATCACGGCATCTTGGCGGAAGCCTCGGTGCTTGCATTCACATCTGCGTTGGGCAGCGACTTTGGCTATGGGCAAGCCTCCCTGGAGGTGAGCGGCTTCATCCCGCTGGCGCGACCCAAGCCGAATGCGCACGGCTATCGGTTGATGCGACCGGTACTTGCGCTGAATGTGCTGGCCACTGGCATTTCCGGCGATGCACCATTCTATGCACTGGGCCTGTTGGGTGGCACCAGGCACATGCGGGGTTACTATGAAGGGTACTTCCGTGACAACATCATGGTGCAAGGCCAAGCCGAACTGCGCATGCCGCTTTTCCCCGAAAGGACGGGGCTTAGGCAGCGGCTGGGCGTTACCGCGTTCGCAGGAAGCGGCACTGTTGCTCCGCGCGTGGATGCCTTGGCAGTGGATGATGTGGTCTTCACCGCGGGTGGCGGATTGCGCGTGTTGCTGGACCGCAAGCAAGGCATCAACCTTCGTGTGGATTATGCGGTGGGCCGGGACGTATCGGGGTTCTACCTCACGATCGGCGAGGCATTCTGATCGCCCAGTGCAAGAGCCGCCTTGTTCCGATCCCTTCGCCGTCCGTTCATCTCCCACCCCATGAACGCGAGCAACAGCGCGTATTCCACAGGGATCCACCAATAGGGCTGGACATACGGGACAGTGCTGTAGGTGAGATAGGTAGGCATGATCAGCAGCGTCCACACTATGGTCCAACGCCAGCCGGTGAGCACTGCGAAAGCCACCAACGGCAAGATGTACCACGGTTGCACGGCTTGCGCGCCGAAGAGATAGATGGCCAACAACCAAAGCATCGATTCCGGCCAATTCCTGCTTTTTCGCTTCCACAGGGAGATCGCATACACACCCAGCCCGATCAGCGTGATCGCGCTCAAGAGGCCTGTACCCTTCACCAACGCATCGCCCAGCACGCGGCGCATCCCTTCGAACAGCGCACCGTTGAATTCGAGCCAGCTCATATAAAGCTTCAGGCTGCTTCCGAAGTGCGCGAGGAAGCCCGGTGCCCAGAAAGGGGTCCATGACAGCACAAAAAGCAGAATGACCAAGGCGATGTAGAGGATAGAACGTTTCAGTGTCGTCCGTGACGGTATCCAAGCAAGGAAGAACAGCGGCCACAACTTGGCGGCCGCACCGATCGCCAGGAATACGGCGGAGACATTCCAGCGCTCGCGACGGAACAAGTGGGTCGCCAAGAGGCATGGAGCGATCATCAGGACCTCGGTGTGCACGTTCACCGTGAATTCCATCAGCACCAAGGGATTCAAGGCATACAGCGCGACCTTCCGCACACGTTGCGCGTCGTTCTTGAGCAGCAGGCCGAGCATGCCGATGGAGGCCAGGTCGAAGCTGATCGCGATCCCGCGCAATATCAGCGTCGAGGCCCATACATTGCCTTTTCCGATCCAAGCCGCCAATGCGAAATCCAACTGCGCGAGTGGCGGATATACCGAATAGAAGTGCGGCGAATTCAGCTTCGCGTACAGCGCGGGCGTGAAGACCTCCGGCATTGTTTTCACCAGTGCATCGGGGGTGAAGGCGAACGGTGAAATGCCATGGATGGAACACATGCCGTCCCAGATGTAGCGGTAGTGGTCGTCCGTCCAGATATTGGGTGCGAGGAACAACAACAGGCGAAAAGCCACGGCGATGATCAGGAGTTGGTTCCAAGAGAGCCCGGCCTTTCCCACTGACCAGAGGTAGGCAGCGAAGGCCACGCCGAAGCCCAGTAGCAAGGGCATGCTTTGGGAGCGGTCCGGGCCGTAGCCGAGAAAGAACACCGCTACCGCAAGCAAGAGGAAGGGCTCGGGGCGAACGGTGGTGCGCGCGTTCATCGGGCGGCCGTCCGCAAGGAATGTGAGATCGAGAACCAGCAGACCGAGCCGAAACCGAATGCAAGCGCGATGTGATAGGGCAGCAACCCGAGGTCATGCACGCGGAATGCGATGACGATGCCTGCCACCGCGTAGATCGCGATCGCACCTTCCATCACGGTGAGCGGCGTGATCGTGCTTTTCCAGTACCCGTCGCGTGCGATGGCCTTGCCTGATCCGGTGCCGCCGGATTTCGGGGTGCGCAAAAACGGGGTCTTCTTTCCCGCATAGCCTTCCAGAACTGCGATGGCGTTATGCAGCGAAAGGCCCATGCTCACGGAAAGGAAAGCGGGGAAGATCATGAGGAAGGAGAGAAGGCCGCGCCATCCACGATGGCGTTGACGGTAGGATGTCCAGTAGAACGCGACCAGCACGAGCAAGGCGAAGGTGAAGACGATGGCGATGTTGAAAAGGATGCGGAATTGCGGATGGTCCTGCTTCACGATCAACAACGGAACGCTGAGTAGCGCCGTGCCGAGGATCGCCACGAAGACGGTGCTGTTCATCAAGTGGAAGAGCGCATGCACTTTGGTGCCCAAGGAGAGGTCACTTCGTCGTAGCACGGTCGGCAGGTTCTTCACCGCGCATTCCGCAGCGCCCTTGTTCCAGCGGTACTGCTGCGTCTTCAACGCGTTCATCGCGGCAGGCAGCTCCGCGGGCGACACTACATCCTCGAGGTAATGGAAATGCCAGCCATTGAGTTGCGCGCGATAGCTCAGGTCCAGGTCTTCGGTGAGCGTGTCCGCTTGCCAGCCCCCCGCATCGATGATGCAGCCCTTTCGCCAAACGCCAGCGGTGCCGTTGAAGTTGATGAAATGCTTCAATCCTTCGCGACCGGACTGTTCCACGGAGAAGTGTGCGTCCAGCCCGAAGGCCTGCAAGCGCGTCAGGACATTGGCATCCCGGTTCAAGTGGCCCCATCGCGTCTGCACCATGCCCATCTTGTGATCGGTGAACCAAGGTGCCACCGAACGCAACAGGTCCTTCGGCGGAAGGAAGTCCGCGTCGAATACGGCGATCAATTCGCCCTTTGCCCGCTCCAACCCGTAGGCTAACGCACCGGCCTTGAAACCACTGCGATCGGTGCGGCGCACATGGACTATGTCCACACCTTGCTGCTGCCAGTATGCGATCCGAGCCGCCGCCAATTCCACCGTGCTGTCGTTGCTATCGTCCAGCACCTGCACCTCGAAGCGGTCGCGGGGCCAGTCCATCGCGGCCACATCGTCGATCAAGCGCTCCACCACATGTCGCTCATTGAAGATCGGCAACTGAACGGTGACGATCGGCAGCGGCCTGTCCACGGATGATCCAGGTGTTGGCTGAGGGTTGTGCTCCTTCCGGCGATAGGCCCAAGTAAGCTGCAACTGAACGATGCTGAAGAGCAGGATGAAGCCCAACAGCAGGGCATATACGATGAGGATCGCGAGGGCCATCAACGATACTTGATGATGGTAGTGATGATCTTCCAGCCAGCGAGCACCGAACCTTTCACGGTACCGCTGATCTTCGAGAAGCCGATGCGCTTGCGGTAATCCACGGGCACCTCAACGATACGGAGCTTCTGTTTCGCGGCCTTCAATTGCATCTCCACGGTCCAGCCGAAGGTACGGTCGCGCATGTGCATGGCCTGGAGCGCATCCCACCGGATCGCACGGAACGGCCCGAGGTCGCTGTATTGCACGCCGTAGAAGATCTTGAGCAGCCGAGTCGCCAGCCAGTTGCCGAAGATCTGCTGCGGCATCATGCTTCCCGCATCGCGATGGCCCAAGGCACGCGAGCCGATCACGAAGTCAGCGCGACCTTCCACGATCGGCGCCACCACTTCCGACATCTGCTCCGGATGATCGCTGTTGTCCGCATCAATGAAGACCACGATATCTGGCGGAGGTTCATGCGTGGCCACTTGCGCGATCCCTTTAAGGCACGCATTTCCGTATCCGCGCTCGGGCTGGTCCACCACTAGGGCACCCGCCGCGCGCGCCATCTCACTGGTCTTGTCGCTGCTGGCGTTGTTCACCACCGTGATGTGGCGCACGAGGTTTTTCGGAATGTCGGCCACCACCAGTCCCACAGCTTCCTGTTCGTTGAACGCAGGAATGATGACATCGATGATGAGGGCAGGCATTCGGGATAGTGGAAGTGTGGCCGGGGCGTCAAGGATAATCCTTCACGGCGGTTTCCGCACACGTACGGGGAAGTCGTTGGAATTGGATGGAACTGACGCTCACTTCCCGCCCAAGGAGGGCACCTCCGACAGCGGCACCAGCTCCACCTTGTCATCCAGCACGGCCCGGCGGTTTCCGGGATAGATGATGTAGAGTTTGTGCAGTTTGAGGTCTTCCATGGCCACGCGCATCGAGCGGGTGATCGTGGGCGCGTCGGCGCGTTTGAACTCCACGCCGATGCGCCTGCTTTTGTGGATGAAGAACAGGTCCAGCTCGGCGGCGCTCTGTGCAGCATAGAAAAAAGGCTGCCTGGGGGTGAAGGCGGCGAGGACCTCTTCCAATGCGAACCCTTCCCAAGAGGCGCCCAGCTTGGGGTTTGTGAGGAGCTGCCGCATGTTGTGAATGCCTTGCAGGGAGTGGAACAGGCCACTGTCGCGGATGTAGAGTTTCGGCGTTTTTACCAAGCGCTTACCGAGGTTGGCATACCACGGTGGCAGGCGCCGCACCATGAAGGTCTGCTCCAAGGCGTCCACATAATTACGCGCGGAGGTTTGGGAGAAGCCCATGGACGCGGCCACCTCGGAGGCGTTCCAGATCTGTCCGTGATAATGCGAGATCATCGTCCAGAAGCGCGCCATGACACGGGGCGACACGCCGAAGCCCAAGTTTGCCAGGTCGCGTTCCACAAAGGAGAGGATGAAATTCTCGCGCCACGCATTGCTCTCTCCCAACGAACGGGCGAGATAGGAGCGAGGGAAGCCTCCGCGCAGCCACAGCTTGTCCATGTTGGCATCAGGCAACTCGCTTGCCGTGAAGCCGCGCACTTCGATGAAGGCTACCCGGCCGGCGAGCGACTGTGAGGCCTGTCGGCTGAGCTCCTGTGAGGCGCTGCCCAACACGAGGAAGCGCGCGGGCGTGCCCTTGCGGTCGGCCAGCACGCGCAGTACCGGGAAGATCTTCGGCTGCAACTGGGCCTCGTCCAACACGACCAGCCCCCGCAGGCGCTCCAGCAGGGACATCGGCTCCTCGAGGAGCTTCGCCACCAAGGGGCGCTCGAGGTCGAAGTAGTTGGCGGCGCCCTCGTTGAGGAAGCGGCGTGCCAAGCTGGTCTTGCCGCATTGGCGGGGCCCCATCAGCATCACAACGGGGTTGCGTTTCAGCGCCGTGCGAATGGTCCCTTCGTAGTCGTCGCGCTCTATCATTCATGCAAATTAGCAATTTAGATGCTAGATCGCGCGAATTTATTTTAGGAGACCGGTTGCTTCCGATCAGATGCCGTGATCTCTAAACGGCATGAATACCATGCAGATCAGCAATACAGATGCTGATTTGCACGATTATGGATCCATCAGGCGTTAATTCTTCCGCCTCGATCGCATACTCGTGTCCATCGTAGAAGCCCCGGAAACGCTCGGCGAAGCGAGACAGCAGGTTGTGCTTGGCAAGCAGCGTATCGACATCGACCGCGTGGGTGTCGGTGAGGATCAGTCCCCACGGTCTGCCCCAAGCTTCATTTCGGGTGGAGCTGTCGACATCTAAGTCCATGTCCAACGCGGCGACGATCAAGCGGTACATGTCCTCCTTCTCAGCGAAGTAGAACCTAGCCGCTCCAGAGCGCGCTCCCTTTCGTCCAGTCAACGCAAGGTAGCGCCGGTCTTCCCGATGGCGATCGGATCACTGCTGAAGCGGCTGGAAGGCTTTCCGTTCTCCAATTTCAGCACGCCCCGTGGGCATACCGCTGCGCAAATACCACAGCCCACGCAGCTGGAGCGAACGATGTTTTCACCGCGTTGCGCGTAGCTGCGCACGTCGATGCCCATCTCGCAGTAGGTGCTACAGTTGCCGCAACTGATGCACTGCCCGCCGTTGGTGGTGATGCGGAAACGCGAGAAGAACCGCTGCTGCATTCCGAGGACCGCGGCCATGGGACAGCCGAAGCGGCACCACACGCGGCTTCCCAGTAACGGATAGAAGCCCACGCCGACCACACCGCTGAAAATGGCGCCGATAGCGAAGCCGTATGCCTTCCGAAGAGAATAACTCTGCACGAAGAAGATGTCGCTGCTGCCGATGATGTAAGCGTAGGCGGTAAGCCCGATGATCACCAGTAGGATGCCCAGCGCGATGAAGCGCACGGTGTTATTGAGTTCCTTCACCATGACGGGCCGTACCAGCAACACGACGCCCACACTGCCCAAGACAATAGCGATGATGCCGAGCAACATGCCGCGCGTCAGCCAGAATCCTTTTGCGCTATCACCGCCGAGATAGCTATAGATAAGTGCGGCCGTCATCACCACGGCGAACACCAGCACGGAGTGGATCATCCATCGCTCGAGCTTCCAGGCCTTCACGCTCTTGTCGCTGAGTTGGCGGAAGGGATCACCGGCCGTTTCCGCGAGCCCACCGCAGCCGCAGACCCACGAACAATACCAGCGTTTTCCGTAGAAGTATGTGAGGATGGGTGAGATGAGGAAGATCATCGCCACACCGAAGAGCAACATGAACAGTCCGAAGCCTCCCGTGCTTAGCAGTCCCTGCACGTTCCAGCTATCAAAGAAGGAATAGTTCAGCGGCCACATGTTCTTGAAATCGTTGTAGGGTAGGCTGAGGCGCGCGAGGATCTCCGGGATCAGGAAGGCGAACCCGAGCTGGAAGAACATCACCGAAATGGTGCGCACCACCTCGTACTTGTTGTGGCGGTACTTCAAGATGAACTTGGTGCCCATGGAAAGGATGGCCACCGTGTAGAGTGTGCCGTACACGAACCATTGAGATGCCGGGTTGCCCCCGAGGAGTCTGCTGAGCGGGTCGAACAGGGCGATGATCCCCGTATTGGCATGGCCTTCGCCAGCTAGGCCGAGATACTGCGGGAAGAAGTAGAGCACGATATAAAAGCTCGTGAGCATCACGCCGACCTGCCACGCCACTGCGCCACGTGAGGTGAGGCCGGTGTGCCAAACCCCGTTGTTCTTGATGCCCGCCGGATGGTGCGCATAGCTGCGCCAAGCATAGCCCACCACGCCGATCGCGATGGCCAGCAGTGCGCCGACAAGCCAAAGGCCGGCATGCGGAACCGTGTTCATCGGAAGGCTTATCAACAACGCGAGCACGCCCAAGGCCGCCAATGTCAACGCGGCTTTTTGCGGCCCGTCCAAGGTGCCGCTGTGGGGTGCCGCGATCGATAGACTATGATCCGAATGGCTCATGCTGTCACCTTGTTTGTTGTGTTGAACGATGCACGTATGGCGGGTGCCATGCGCTTATAGAGTTCCGGGTCAAAGGCGGCTTCGTGAAGGTGTTTCACCACATGGTCCACGGTCGCTTTTTCGTGCAACCACCGGTCGAACACCTCTTGCCGCAAGCGGAAGCCGAAGCTGTTCACGCCATGCAGCACGCGATCCCCTGCGTTCCAGACCAAGTGAACCGCGGATCTACCGTTCGGATGTTCCCAGTAGTGTTCGGCCTCGCCTTCCTGTCGTTCGTTCCGCACCCAACCATAGGTCTGGTATTCGATGTCGAAGAACTTCGCGCTGTTGAACCAGATGCCGGGATCGTATGCCGTGCGTTCGCCAGTGATCGTGCGTGCCACGGTCTCACCCATGAGCCGGCCGGTGTACCAGACCTGCTCGATGTTCTTGCGTTGCGGGTCGGGGTTCTTGTGGAATTCCACGCAATCGCCGATGGCGTAAACGTCCGAAGCACTGGTCTCCAGATGCTCATTCACGAGAACTCCTTTGTCGGCCATGATAACGGGACTTCCCTTCAGCCATGCGATGTTCGGGTGGACACCCACGGCCAAACCCACGAAGCCACATGCCATCTCTTCACCGCCCTTTGTGCGCACAGCTGCCACCCGTCCGTCATCGCCTGCAACGATCTCTTTCAACTCGGTGTTGAATTTCAGTTCCACGCCATGTTCCTGCATGTGCCGCACGATCATGTCCGCTTCCTGTTTCGGAAGGATGCTGCCCCAGAATGTGTCCTCGCGTACCAGAAAGGTCACAGCAATGTTCCGTGTGCGCAGCATCTCCGACATCTCCACGCCGATCAAGCCACCACCAACAATCACTGCGCGCCGGATGCCCTTCGTGTTCTCCTCCATCGCCTCCAGGTCCTGCAAGCTGTAGAGGCCTTGCACGCCGGGAAGATCTTGGCCAGGCCAGCCGAATGTGTTGGACGCACTGCCCGTGGCGATGATTAGGCTGTCGTAAGGCAATGTGGCGCCATCCGTCAGTTCCACCTTCTTTTGCTCGGTGTCGATGCGTTGGACCGTTCCCTGCTTCAGGCCGATCCGGTTCTTCTCCCAGAAATGGTCCTCGTAAGGCTTGATGTCCTGGTAGCGCATGTGGCCCATGTACACATACATCAGCGCGGTGCGGCTGAAGAAATGCTCGCTTTCCTTGCCGATCACCGTGATCTGAGCGTCGCTGTGTTTCCGTATGTGCCGCGCAGCCGTGATGCCGCTGATGCCGTTGCCGATGATGACTATTCGGGGGTCGTTCATACGGGAAGTGCGAATTTTGTGCGGCGGCGCGTTATGCTCTGGCGGTCGCAACCCACGCAATGTACCTGACAACACGCCTCATCGGCACCCTGTTCTTGGTGGCTTTTTTTTGCTGGCCCGGCAGGAGTGAGGCGCAGAAGATCGAGGGTGTATGCTTCAGCGCGCCGCAAACCGAAGTAGGTGACAGCAGCCTCGCGCAGGTGCAGGCCATCGGCGCGAACTGGATCTGCCTGATGCCCTATGCCTTCGCTCGTACCGAGGATGGCGTGGTCCATTTCAACCCGAATGGCGACCAGTATTGGGGCGAAAGACCCGTAGGCATTCGTGCCATGGTGCGCATGGCCAAGGCGCGAGGAATGAAGGTGATGTTGAAGCCGCATCTGTGGTTGGGCCATGGGCAGTTCACCGGTACATACGTGCCGGACACGGCGATCGGATGGACGCCCTACGAGCAGAGCTATCAGGAATACATCCTCTTCTATGCCAAGCTGTCGCACGAGATCGGTGTGGACCTCTTCTGCGTCGGTACCGAAATGCAGGCCTTCGTTCAGGCCCGGCCGATCTACTGGAACAAGCTCATCGACAAGGTGAGCGATACGTTCCAAGGTCCGCTCACCTATGCGGCCAACTGGGACGAGGTTGCGAATTTTCCATTATGGGGCCGCATGGAATACATCGGCGTGGATGGCTACTATCCGATCTGTGAAAAGCTGCGGCCGTCGATCCCCGAATTGGAGGCGGGCTGGAAGCAATACGCGGATTCCTTGGCACAACTCTCATCCCGGGTGGACCGGCCGGTGCTCTTCACCGAAATGGGCTACTGCTGCACCGCTGACTGCGCTGCCCAGCCATGGACGGAAGACTCCCGATCGTCCCGCGATGTACAGGCGCAGGCCCGCGCTTGGCAAGCCTTCTTCAATGTCTTTGCGGACAAGCCATGGTATGCGGGCTGTTTCGTTTGGAAGTGGTTCGCGAATGTGAGGCCGCACGAAGAGTGGAGAGGAAATGGTTTTTCACCGCAAGGGACGGAAGCGCTACAGGTGATCAAGAAAGCATTCAAGTGAATGTCACATCCATCACGCTGAAGGCGATCTCACTTGCTGTTCAGGCTCCAGTCGTAATCCAAGTAGCTGATGGCGGCATCCGCAGGAATGGACTGTGCTGCGTAGCGATCGATGAAGGCAATGAGGGTCTGCCCCTTCGTGAAATCGCCGTTGAACCAATCGAACACCTTGCTGATCCGGACGCTTTTTGCAGTAATGCTGTTGCGCGTCGGATCGTTGATGAAGCGTTTCGCGGCAGCGTCCAATTGCTTGTCAAGTCCTGAAGCCGTGTAGGCATGGTCCCAAAGCATGGGGCAGGAGCGTGAGGCGCAGACGATGGCGAAGTGGATGCGCGGATCGGTCAGGTTTGCGCGCAGTTCGATATTCTCGATGTGATCGAGATCCATCTTCTGCCCGCCAATGGTGATGAACGCGGTCTTCCAAGGATCGGAAATGTCCTTGATGCTCTTCACACCGGGGTGATCGACGATCAACTTAACGGTAAAGGCGTTGTAGGCATTGATCCAAAAGGCCTTGCGTTCAGCCACCGGCCATGTCGCGGAAGGCTGCGCAGCGTTAAGGCTTTTCAAGTAGATGTTCAGCCCCGTGTCCTTGCTGAAACCCGCATAATCGACATGGCCTTTTGTGTCCACATATTTCTGAAGGAGCTTGTCCCATGGGGCATGGTCGAACGCAGGGGCGGCTTTCACCGGCGCAGGCATGGTGGCCATGGAGGCGTTGATGCCGGTGTTCATCGCCGGTGCTGAACAACCATTCATCAGCAAGGCGGAGAGGAGGATCAAGGATGTGCCCATGGTTCTTCTGTTCTTCAACGTAGCTCCTTCAACGTACCTGCCACGTCCTTGAGGTCCTGTTCTGTATCCACGTCGATCAACTCGGGAAGTAGCGTGAATGAAAGTCCGAGTTGATCGAGGTCTGCGATGGTATCACGGCGCACGCTGTCACTGCTCCATTTCTTCCCCTTGAAAACTTCCGGCGTCATCCGCCTCATGCCCAGCAGCCAGTAGCCGCCATCGCGCGCGGGGCCGATCACCGCGTCATGGTCTTCAAGCGAAGTGAAGGCCTCGCGAAGCAGATCCTCCGAAACGCCCGGACAGTCGGTGCCGACGATCACCACCGGAGCATGTCCGGCCTCGAAGGCTGTTCGAAAGGCAAGTTCCATCCGCGCCCCGAGATCATCTCCAAGCTGCGCGTGAGTGATGAAACCATAATGTGCCGAAAGATCATTGGAAGGAATTCCATCCGCGTACCATGCGGCTTTGGAGCAATGCAATGGTTGGGCTTGGCGCAGCGTGTGGTGCAGCAAGGTCTCATAGATCTGCAATGCGCGTATATCACCGACCGTCGCCGCCAAGCGCGTCTTTACCCGGCCGTGTTCCGGTGCGCGGAGGAAGACGATCAGCGCGGCGTTCGTCATGTGGTGGATCCCCCGCAACTGCTGCCCGCGCCGGCGGTGCATCCATAGCAGTGCCGACCGGTCATGATCCTTCTTCCGTCAACACTGGACGTGGATAGATCGCTAATGTGACGCGGCATGCCGATCGCCATCGGCAATTCCAGCATCTGGTTAAAGTCGCAGTCGAACAGGTCGCCGTCGTAGCCCACCGAGACCATGGTGCGGCACATCACGCCTTCCACCGCTGACGGATTGAACGCGCCAACGAGTTTTTCCATGTACTCCTCATAGTGCTCGGTCTTCAGCAGGTAATCCAGGAAGCGGCTGATGGGCAGGTTGGTGATGGCGAAGAGCTTGTCGAAGCGGATGCCATGGTCGGCGAGCAACGCTTTCTTGAATTGCTTCTCGAGATCTTCCTGCGCGCCGGGCAGGAAAGCGCCAGCGGGATTGTACACCATGTTCAACAGAAGCCCTTCGCCCATGCCATACCCTTCGGCGTTGAGCATATGAAGCGCCTTCATGGATGATTCGAACACGCCATCGCCGCGCTGGTGGTCGGTGCGGCTTGCGGTGTAGAACGGCAGCGAGCACACCACTTCGGCATTAATGCTCTTGTAGAAGGCGGGCAGGTCGTGGTACTTCTTGTTCGCGACGATAATGGTGAGGTTGCAGCGCACGATCACATGGGCGCCGCGTGCATGGCATTCCTTTGCGAACCAGCGGAAGTCGGGGTGCATCTCGGGCGCACCGCCGGTAATGTCCACGGTGCGTATGCCATGTGCCTCGATGGCGCGCAAGCAGTCACCCATCACCTTCCGGTCCATTTTTTCCTTTCGGTCCGGGCCGGCGTCCACGTGGCAATGCACGCAGGTCTGGTTGCACATCTTGCCGATATTCACCTGCAAGGTCTCCAGCTGCGTGGCGCGCAGGATCTCCATGCCGTGCGTAGCCAACATGTCGTCGAATAGCGGTCCGGGACCTTCAGGGTCTTCCAGCACGGTCACTTGTCGTGCCGCGATGCTCAATGGATCATGTGTTGCCGAGAGGCTCTTCATCCGTGGGTAAGGTCCTTCACTTTGTTCATCATCTGCACACCATGCACGAGCGTTGCTCCTCCGCGGATGGCCGCCGCAACGTGCACGGCCTCCATCATCTGCTCTTCACTGCAGCCTTTCTCCAAGGTGTCCGTTGAGTATGCATCAATGCAGTAGGGGCATTGCACGGCGTGCGCCACCGCCAAGGCGATCAGCGATTTCTCGCGTGCGGTCAACGCGCCTTCCTTGAACACTTCGCCGTAGTAGGAGAAGAATTTCTCGCCCAGTTCCTTCTGGAACTCGGTGATGTTGCCGAACTTCTTCAGGTCGGCCGGGTTGTAGTAGGTCTTGTCCATCCTGCTTGAAATGTTCGTTGTCTTTCGTTGTTGGTGTCGAATGAACCGCAGATCCCTGACGATATGGAACTGCGGTACAGATGTACGGATCTTGGCATGGATCGGACCGAATGATGCGTAGAACTTCAGAATTCGATGCGATAGCTCAGATTCGGGATGATGCCCAACTGATACTTCGTCACCTCTTCACCTTTACGGAAGTCGAAGTACCGGTACGCCACGTTCTGTGCGTTGGTCACGTTCTGCAGGTCCACGGACCACATGCCGGTGCGGCCCTTGCGGTCCATCTTCAGGTAGACGCGCAGGTCTATGCGGTAGTATGCAGGGTACTGTGCGGACCATACATCGTCGCTGTAGTTGATCTGAACATAACCATGCCTGACCCCGTATTCCACCGGCGTGTAGCACTGGCCGCCCGCCATGTTGAGCCGCCCGCTCACACCCCACGTGCGTACGCGGTCGGTCTTCACCTTCTTGAATTCCTTTCCCCCAAGGACGTTGACGATGTAGTTGCTGTTCCAGCGGGTGTCAAAGGTCCCGAAGGTGTTTGAGTACTGGCTTTGAAACAGGGAGGTGTTGGCCTGGTAGAAGAAGTTTGTCGCAAAATGGTGGTCCACGCTCAATTCCACGCCCGCGTTGGTGGCGGTGCCGGTGCTTTCCAAGGGCACTTGGACGGGTTCGTCCCAGACATTCACCATGCTGAAATTGTTGCCTTCACCAAAGACGAGGTCATGGTCTTGGACGGGCACGTTCGATAGGGTTTGATAGTAGGCTTCGGCATGGAAGGAAAGGCGCTCGTTCACTTGATCGTCATAGCCCAGAACGACATCCTGCGAACGCGTGAGACCGATGTCCTTATTGCTGAACGGGAGGTTTTCGAAGTCCACCCGCGTCACTTCCCATTCAGGCAATTGCGAGCTGATACCATAGGCCAACGCCAATTTGCGGTGGTGTAGCATGCGCCATTCCAAGGTAGCGCGCGGCTCCACGACGTTGTCGTTGTTGAAGGTGAACTCCGACCACGCAAGGCCCACCGAGGCTTGCAGACGATCGGTGAAACTCCAGCGACCATTCAGCCAAGGTCGGATCAGCCATCCGGTGAGGTCATTATCCATGAAGGTGCTCACTTGGCGCTGCATCGCGCTACCGCCGATGGCGTAACGGAAGCGTGCGCCGAGTGACCCGTCCACTTGCGCCAGCGCGGAGAGTTTGCGTTCGCTCAATGCGATGTCCGAATGGTAGGCCACGGCATAATCATCGCTCAGGTCGTCTTCCGTTCGCCGTTGGTCCGTGCCGGAAAGGGCGATGGTGGAGGAGAAGGTGCTTCGCCCGCCGAGTGGCACACGCACGCTTCCACCCACGGCGCCGGTGCGCGCGTTGTAGTGGATGTCTTTGCTGTCCTTGTCCACTTCCCATTGCGTGGTGTCATGCACCGCGTCGAAGACGTTGCTGCTTGTGCCGCCAAGGCCGAAGAGATGCGCCTCGCCACGTTTGCCTATAGGCAGTGCCACGTTGAAAGAGAGGTCTTGGAAGGTGGTGGTCTCGCCGCCGAAGCTGATGCCCATCGCGCCCAAAAGCCCTACCGTGGAGTAGCGGTAGTTTACCAGATAGGATGATCGATCGCCGCTGCCGAGGGGACCTTCCGTGGAGGCTTCGATGCCGAGAAGGCCGGCCTGTAAGGTCCATTCCTGTTCCTTGGTATTTCCATCGCGAAGGTGCATGTCAAGGATACCGCCCAGTGCATTGTCCTTGCTGGTGGGCAGCACACCATCGAGCAGTTGCGAAGTGCCGAGCACCTGCGCGCTGAGTATGCTTTCCCCGCCTCCGCTGAGAGTCGGCAGGTCCGTGGGGGTGCCGCCGTTGGTGAGGTGGTTCGGATTCACGATCTCCGCGCCTTCCAGCGTATAGGCAGTGGAATTGGGGGAATTGCCGCGGATGCTGAGGTGGTTCGTCCCATCATCCACTTGGGTGACCCCGGGAAAGCCCGCCACCAACCTGCTCGGATCTTGGAACGTGGCGGGCCAACGAAGGCTCTGTTCCACGGTGAAGGTCCGAATGCCCAACGGTGAAAGTTCCTCGCGTCCCATGGCGCTTACCGTAACGGATCCCAACAGATTGTTCGTGGGGGTGAGTTCCACGCGTTGTTCCGATTCCTTCCCGGAACGCATCCAGACCTCAGGTACATCCAAGGTGTCGTATCCCGCCATTGCTACTCGCAAGCTGTAATGGCCAACCGGCACATCACGCAGGACGAAGGCGCCGGAGCTGTCGGAGGTGGTCCGGAGGGCAGGTCCGGCGGGCAGAAGCGATATGATCGCGGAAGGAATGGCATCGGAGGTGAACGCGTCAACGATCTGGCCGCGGAGGGAGGAGGTAGGGCTTTGAGCGGAAGAGGGAAGGGTATGCAGAACGATCAGAAGGGCAACAAGGTGACCTTTGTTCGACCGGTGTTTAGCGACCATGGCCGCACTCGTTCGTTCACGGGCGAATGCATTCGCGTCGCCTTTGATACCGAGCAGTTTCATGGTCCAAATGTCGCGCATGGCCGCGAGCTACTTTTGCGCACCCAATTTTCACCATTGGATCGACCAATTGACCGATCGACCGATCGCATTCATGCCACGCTATTTCATGGAACTCGCCTACGATGGCACGCCCTACCGGGGCTGGCAAAGGCAACTGGTGGCGCCCAGTGTGCAGGAGGAAGTGGAGAAGGCCCTCCGACTGAAGCTGCATGCGCAAAGGACCACGGCCTTGGGTTGCGGCCGCACCGATACCGGCGTCCATGCTTCCAGCTATTTCCTGCATTTCGAAACAGCCGCACCGCTGATCGACCTTGATGGCTTCACGAATTCCATGAACGGGCTGTTACCCTGGGCCATCGCGGCGAAGCGGACCTTCCCCGTGGCCTATGATGCCCATGCGCGGTTCAGTGCGCGAGAGCGGGAGTACACCTATCTCATTCATCGCAAGAAGGACCCCTTCCTGCACGACCGCTCCTATCTGCTGCGGCTGGAACTCGATGTAGAGGCCATGGACATCGCCTGCGAAGTGCTCATTGGCAAGCAGGACTTCGGCTGTTTCCAGCGCACGGGTAGCGACAACCGTACATCGATCTGTGATGTGCGACAGGCGAATTGGGTCGCGACGGACATCGGTTATCGCTTCACCATCACCGCGGACCGCTACCTGCGCAACATGGTGCGGGCTATCGTGGGCACCTGCATCCGCATCGGCAAAGGGCATTGGCACGCGAGCTACATGAGCGAAGTGATCGCCTCGCGCGATCGCGGCATGGCCGGGAAGAGCGCCCCAGCGTGCGGACTTTATCTGTCACGGATCAGCTACCCCTTCATCCCGCAAGGTCGATGAGTAGCACAAAGGGTAAGGCATTCGACGTGGGGCTATTCCGCCGCGTGATGCGTTTCGTGAAGCCTTATAAGCGATTGTTCTGGGTCACGTTCACGCTCACCATCGTGCTATCACTCGTCAGTGTGGTGCGGCCGGTACTGATGGCGAAGATGATCGACGACAACGCCGCCGCCGGGGATATGCATGGGCTGGTGGTGCTGATGGCAGTGGTGGTGGGCCTGCTCATCGTGGAGGGCATTGTGCAATTCTATCAAGGGTATTGGACCAGCTGGTTGGGCCAGACCATCACCTTCGACCTGCGCCAGCAGCTGTATGCCAAGATCGTGTCGTTCCGGCTGCGCTACTTCGACCGCACACCGATCGGCACACTGGTGACGCGTGTGATCAGCGACATAGGCACCATCGAAAGCATCTTCTCGGAAGGGCTGCTCCTGATCATGGGCGACCTGTTGAAGTTGACCGTGGTGATCATTGTGATGTTCGTCTACAACTGGGAGCTCGCGCTGTGGAGCATGGTGCCGATCCCGCTTCTGCTGTGGGCGACCAACATTTTCAAGAATGCCATCCAGAAGAGCTTCCAGGATGTGCGGACCCAAGTGGCGCGGCTGAATGCCTTTGTTCAGGAGCACATCCAGGGAATGGCGATCGTGCAACTTTTCGGGCGCGAACGGCAGGAGTATCGCAAGTTCACGGCGATCAACAAGGAACATCGCAGCGCGCACATCCGCTCGGTCTTCGCCTACTCGATCTTCTTCCCGGTGGTGGAAGTGCTCAGTGCGGTCTCACTTGCATTCCTCATCTGGTGGGGCGTGGGCGATGTGCTGAAAGGCGTGGCCACTTTCGGGGAACTGATCGCCTACATCCAGTTCATCAATATGCTCTACCGCCCGATCCGGCAGCTGGCGGACCGCTTCAATGTGCTGCAGATGGGAATGGTGGGCAGCGAGCGCGTCTTCGCTGTGCTGGACACGGAAGACTCGATCTCCGAGAACGGGACGCGCAGCACGGCGGACGTGAAGGGCGACATCACTTTCGATGATCTCTGGTTCGCGTACATCGATGAGGAATACGTGCTGAAGAATATCTCCTTCACCGCGAAGGCGGGGCAGATGATCGCCATCGTGGGCGCCACCGGCAGTGGGAAGAGCACCATCGTGAACGTGCTTAGCCGCGCGTATGAATACCAGAAGGGCAGGGTGCTGCTGGACGGCGTGAACATCCGCGATTACCGTTTGGGCGAATTGCGGACAAGCGTCTCCGTGGTGTTGCAGGATGTGTTCCTCTTCAGCGATACGGTCCACAACAACATCACGCTGAACGACGACAAGATCACGCGTGAAGAGGTCGTAACAGCCGCGAAAGCAGTTGGTGCTCACGACTTCATCATGCAATTGCCGCTGGGTTATGACACTGATGTGCGAGAGCGTGGCGCCGTGTTGAGCGTGGGTCAACGCCAACTGCTCGCCTTCATTCGCGCCTACGTGAACAAGCCTAAAGTGCTCGTGCTCGACGAGGCCACCAGCAGCGTGGATAGCATGAGCGAACAATTGATCCAGCAGGCCACGGAGAAGATCACGCAGGGCCGCACCAGCATTGTGATCGCACACCGGCTAAGCACCATCCAGAAAGCCGACCGCATCCTCGTGATCGGCGAGGGCCGTATCATCGAACAGGGCTCGCACCAGGAACTTTTGTCTATTAATGGGGCCTACCGGAAGCTTTACGACCTGCAGTTCGCTTGAGGTCGATCAGCCGGTGCAGATCTTCAGGTCACTTTTTTATAAAGTGTCCGATCATCCGTCCCGTCGCGTTCATCGCTTCTACTAGATAGCTGCCCGGCGCGAGCGAACGAACATCCAATTCGGACTGTCCCTTTCCGCAGGTCGCGGGTCCGATCAGCGTTCTGCCATCCATCCCAAGCACCCGCACTGATCGCATCGCCACTTCCGTATTGAATGAGATGCGGTCAGTAGCCGGGTTCGGATAAATGTTCAGCATTTGAGCACCGTTGACCTCGCTGATCCCGGAGGTGACACCCGGATTGCCGTACTTGTCGATGTGCGCGGCATAGAGGTGATTTGAAAAGGTCTGCCAAAAAGCCGTCACGCCGCCCACGCCGTCGGGTAAGAGGGTGCGCCGATAGTAGGAGGGATTGAAGTCCGACGTGCAGAATTGTACGGGAGCGGCCCAATCCAAGCTGCCATCACTAAGAACCCGCCGCGCTACGAATCCGGTGCCGGGCCAACTTCCATCGAAGGTGGCGAACACCGCGCCATCATCCCCGGCTACTACCACAGGAGTGGGGATGTAGGTGCCGAACTGGATCACTGGCACGCCGTCCACTGCCCATAGTAGGTTGCCGTTCATGTCGATCTTCTGCATGTACATGTCCTGGTTGCCCGCAGGTGGGCGGTTATCCGCCCATCCGACGAAAAGATCATTGTCCTCAAGTACAATGGATGGCTCGTCCTGGCCATGGCTTTCGTTGCACGCATACTGCGGTTGCGGGTTCCAGATGAAGGTCCCGGAGGTATCGTACCGCGCCATGCCTATGTCACCGGATGGAACGAATACGGACACGTACGAACCCATACTATCACTCACAGTACTACGAATATTCGACACTCCATCTGCCACTGTTCCGGCGCTCACAGTGAGCGGGTTAGCCCACATCGTAAAACCGTTAGGGTCGAAGCGCATTGCCTTCAGAGCGCCAAAGCTCCCCCCCTCGCTCCAATCCATAATGAATCCGCCTGCGAGATCGTCCCTGATACTGAAGGCTCCCCAGCCCGTGTTGTTGGTGCCATGGCCGGGTTCGCCGAAGTGCGTGGTACCGTCCAGATCCATGCGCTCGAACGCATAGGTTATGTTTCCGCCTTGAGGGGAATAGGCCCAAGCGATCCACATCCCGTTACCGGACACGAAGGCATTGAGCGCATAAAAATATCCGATGATACCGAGTGGTCCGGTGCTCTCATGCACCAATTCCACGGGAGCGGCCCATACCGTGCTGCCATCCGGGGCCAGCCGCATGACCTTCACTACTTCCCCTACTGGTCCGTAGGTATAGGTTATCATGATATCGCCATTGGGCAAGAGCACCGGCAGGTTCTCATCGATGCTCGAATCCGGTTGATCCAGTATCAACAGCCCGTTCTCCGACCACAGCGCGTTGCCACCGGCATCCAAATGCTGGCCATAGAGTTGGCTCAAGGAAGCATTGGCGCGAGAATCGCTCCAGAAGGCGTACCAGCCACCGCTGCCGTCGCTGATAACCTTCAAGCCGGTCTGGATGTTTGCCGCGTTGCAGAGCACCATCGGCGCGGCCGGGTCCGAAGACCATTGGGCTTGCGAAAGAGTGAAGGAAAATACAAGGAGGGTCGTGAGCAGCTGCTTCATTGCGCCTTGTTTGTTAAGGGGTCTGTCCATGGAGGAGACCCACGGGTTTCACGAAACGACCATTAAATGTATGTCGATCGGTAACCGATGTGGCGAAATAATAGTCGAATGCAAAAGGGCCCACATCAAGTAGAGGAGTTCCATCAAGACCGCGTGATACTGTTCCTTAAATGCCCGCCATCCATCACGAGCAGCATTATGGCGCGCAGCGTCTTGTCGGCACGGATGCTGTTTCCGTCAGCAGCTTTTTTCGAATAGCTTTTCAGTGGCGGTTTTCTCAGATCTAACGGACCCTTAGTGGTCTCCAAGGTTCAACATACCAGGTATGCACGATCCGAAGGCCGATCTTATCCTCCCGATCGGCGCTGCCAGATCATCGACCAGGGCTCGCACCATGAACTGTTGGCCATTAATGAGGCCTACAGGAAACTCTACGACCTTCAGTCGCTTGAGATCCGTTACGTTCGACCATTACGCGCAACGACCAGTTTGCCGGTATATCGGTCCGACCCGACCATCAGCTGGACGAAGTAGATACCCGGGGACCGATCAAGACCGAGGTCGATGCTGACGTTGATCGTCCCATCGAGAAAGGAGAAGGCCTGCTCCATGACCGTTCGGCCGAGCTCATCCATGATCTGTACCGTCCCGCTTCCTTGTTGAGAACCGCCCAAGTGTATTGAGATGACACTCTTACCCCAAATAGCTGGGTTCGGCTGGATGAGCATGGTACCAGTGTTCGAGCTTCCCAAGCAATCGGTCGTAAAAGTCCGGAACCAATTGTTCAGGAAAGGACGAGCAAGGCCGCCACATTGACCGTGGTCCGCGGTGGTAGAGAGCTCGAACAAGCCGACCGAGGTGCCACCACTCGCAACGAGGGAGTCATGTGCAAGGATCGAATTGAAGGGAGGCACGGTGATGTCCCCACCGCAATAGCAAAGGCGCATCGGGTTCTGCGGTGCCCACTCATACACGTTGTTCTCCTTGAATCGCAGGTTCAGCGCATCATCGGGATGATGGGATAGGTCCTCTCTCAACGCCAAGGGGATCATGGTGGATGGTACGTTAGGGATGTGCTGGCCTATCTGGCCAGCGGTATGCATTCCGTCATAATAAGGTGGCAGGATCGAGTCGTATGGGCTGATCAGAAAATCAGAAGTGGAGGAGAATAGACCCGGGTAAGCGGCTTGATATCCAAGTAGGATATAGACCAGATCCGCGCCTGTGATAAAGGGCTGGTTCAGGGTCATTATATCCTTGATCGTGGGGTAAATGGCATAGGGCCCACTGACCGCACCGGCAGCAGTGACCTTGAACTCATCAGGATATTGTTCCTGCATCATCTCATTCGTCGCCAAGCAGGTATGAGCACCGGCCGAGACACCGACCAGGAAAAGCTGACCGTTCAACGAGTCCGTCTGCTGCAACTGGAATTCCCGTGCTGCCCGTACGGCATCGATGCAGGTCCTTGCATCGGCCGCGGCATTCAGATAAGGATGATGCCCAGGAGAATCGCCCAACCCGAGCAGGTCGGGAAGAACGCAGGCGAATCCGTCGCCCCCAAGAGTGTAACCGTCATCGACCGCGCCAGAGTTGTCCTCCCACGAGGAGGGCGCATCGGTTTTCACGTATTGGGTACCATGTATGAAGCAGGCCAATGGTAAACTGCAGTTCTCCAAGGGGATCACATAGGCTGCGGAAGCAATGGACGTGGCCCCGTTGAGGTCCGGTGTCCAATAGCGCAACTTGTACACGGCTACACCGGACTCGGCTTCGGGGAATCCGTTAGCGTGCATCCATGATAGATCGCGTTGAAC